>CAJFOZ010000022.1 GCA_904397895.1 uncultured Clostridia bacterium | reverse complement strand
TCCCAGACCTCCAGCAGCGTGCCGGCCTCTCTGGCCGGCGCCGCTCCGGTGGTAACAGAAGCCCAGGAACTGATTGGGATCCCGTATGCATACGGATCGGCAAGCCCCGAGAAAGGGTTTGATTCCTCTGGCTTTACATACTATGTGTTCAGCCAGGTAGGGCTTAGCCTCCCGCGGACCGTCACCGCCCAGGCGCAGGTGGGCAGCGAGATTTCTTGGGACGTTATGCGTCCGGGGGATATCTTATTTTTTTATACCGATCAGCCGGGGGTACCGCAGTTCTGTGGGATCCTGGAGACCGACGGCGTTATGATCTACAGCGGCGGCGATAGCCAGACCGTCCAGCGGCAGGACATCACCGGCTCCTTCTGGAAAGAACATTTTGTATCGGCCCGCCGGGTCTTGGAATAACACCTTCTCAAAGTTTACATGCAAAAGGGCAGGGAGTTGGTTCCCTGCCCTTTTTAAGCTTTTATTATACTATGAGGATTACAAAAAGAAAAATATACCAAAAGAATTAAAAGGAATCATCCGGTTATCTGAAAATAGGGAGTTAAAGCCGCAAAGGCGTCCATTGATTTATACTAAAAACAATATATAATCGCAATAATACAAAACGTCATTTTTCAGAGGATTCCATATAATGTTCCACCAACTGGAGGAATTCCGTCCAACGGCCTTGGTCCCGGATGGTCTGAGGACAATTTTTCTCCATAAAATCGGCGTGCTGTTTGACGGCCCCCATGCCAAGATGGTATTCCTGGAGCAAAAAAGCAGTTAATTTAGCGCCGTTTTGGAAGGTCTTTTCAAAGTTGCCGTCCTGATTGACGCAAAGCTCGATGCCGATGCCGCATACATTACCGCCGCCCTCTTTACGTTTATCCCCGGCGTGATAAGCCATTTCATCGTCGGGAATGCTCTGATAGATCTGATGATCGTCCACACTGTAGTGCCAGGATGTGGTGCCGTTTTTCCCACTCTGGAGCAGTTGGGCATGGGCTTGTGCATCGGCTCCTACATTTGTGTTGGCCGTCTCGTGGATGACGATGTACCGGATGGTTCGATGGGTGCCAGGGCGTCCCGCACTCCCCTCTTCCATCAGCATCTGATGCAGGGGGACGCCGTACACCTGAGGGGTATCCGGACGGTTGGGCGTCACATAACAGCGGGAACACAAAAGCGGTACCAGGATGCACAGGACCAGCGCTATGCATAATAGGGTGATGAAGGGGGCTTTTTTCCCCCGGTGGAAATAGACGGTAATGTGCATACAATCCTCCTGAAGGACCTGTCTTTCCAGACGGGAAGGATGGTTATAATAGATTGGGAAGAAAGGGAATCCATCGTTCCTACTATGCTTATGCGGTTGGGACGTCTTCCCATTCCCTAGGAATTTGTATCCTTGAAAAAATAGGCAGTCAAAATGCCGGCAGCAAGATGACGCTGCCGGCATTTTCTATTTTGTTACACATTAAAGCGGAAGAGCACCACATCGCCGTCGTTCATGACATAGTCCTTCCCTTCGCTGCGCACCAGGCCTTTTTCCTTGGCTGCGGCCATGGAGCCGCAGGCGATCAGGTCGTCGTAGGACACCACTTCAGCCCGGATGAACCCCCGTTCAAAATCGGTGTGGATCTTGCCGGCAGCCTGTGGTGCTTTAGTGCCGCGGGTGATGGTCCAGGCGCGGACCTCCGGCGTGCCGGCGGTCAGGTAGGAGATCAGTCCCAGAAGATCGTAGCTCTTCTGCACCAGACGGTCCAGGCCGGATTGGTTGAGACCCAGCTCCGAGAGGAACATCATCTTTTCCTCCTTTTCCATGCCGGCCACTTCCTCCTCCAACCCTGCGCAGATGGGAAGCACTTGGGCGCCTTCGGCCTCGGCGATTTTCTCCACCACGGAATAATAGGGATTGCTCATCAGATCGCCGGTGAAGTCGTTTTCGCTGAGATTGGCGGCGTAGATAACCGGTTTGGAGGTCAAGAGGGCCACCGTAGAGAGGATCTCATCCTCTTCCGGGGTACGTTCTACCGTGCGGGCCGGTTTCCCCTCCTCCAGCCAAGCCTTGACCCTCTCCAGGAATTCCACCTCGGCGGCGTAGGATTTATCCCCCTTCATGAGCTTCTTGCTCTTGTCGATACGGCGCTCCAGCATCTCGATGTCGGAAAAAATCAATTCCAGGTTGATGGTCTCAATGTCCCTGGCTGGGTCGATGGACCCTTCCACATGGACGATATCGTCGTTTTCAAAGCAGCGCACCACATGGATCATGGCGTCCACTTCCCGGATGTTGGCCAGGAATTTATTGCCCAGCCCCTCCCCCTTGGAGGCGCCCCGTACTAGGCCGGCGATGTCCACAAACTCGATGACGGCCGGGGTAGTCTTGGCCGGATGATACATCTCGGTCAGAACATCCAGGCGCTTGTCCGGCACGGCAACCACGCCCACATTGGGTTCAATGGTACAAAATGGATAGTTGGCCGACTGGGCGCCGGCGTTGGTGATGGCGTTAAACAGGGTACTCTTGCCCACATTGGGCAGTCCCACGATTCCCAATTTCATAGCGATTCAAATCCTTTCTCTATCCAGCAGCCTGCCTCTGTGCACAACCGTGCAAAAGGAGGCGTGTTATTTATTGGCAGTCTTGCGCAGCAGCATCCTTGCTTTTTCTCCATTATAGTCAAAAATCCCCCGGATAGCAAGACATAGCCCCACTGCCCATAGAAAGCATAGGACGGATCTTGTATCCCCTTTTCACTGGACTTGTGGACGTTCAACCCTATTGCCTTTTAGGGCGGTTGCTACGTCAGGAAAAGAGCAGTGCCGGAGGGATAGGATAAAAATTAAACCAATAAATTAGGGGAATTGCCGAGGATCGACTATTTGGACAGCCAATTTTTGACAAAAGGTCCTATCGGTATTATAATAAGTAAGATTTTAATTTGTTAGCGTCAAAAACCTTCGTCTCCTGGATGAGGAGGCGGTTTGGGAAGGAGTACCTCCATGCAAGACATTATTGACTTCCATGCCCACATTTTCCCTGAAAAGATCGCCGACAAGGCTACCACCAACATCGGCGCCTTTTACGATATCCCCATGCATGTGAACGGCCGAGTGACAGCCCTTCTAGAAGAGGGTAAAAAGGCCGGCATCCATCGGTTTGTGGTGCAATCGGTTGCCACGAAACCGGATCAGGTCCATTCCATCAACCGTTTCATTGCCCAGCAGTGTGAGCTGCATCCTGAACTCATCGGCCTGGGCACCCTTCACCCCCGGATGGAGGATTGGGAAGAGGAAATCGAGCATATCCAGCAGCTAGGCCTCAAAGGGGTCAAGCTCCATCCCGATTTCCAGAAATTCCAGCTGGATGATCCCATGGTCTTCCCCATCTATGCCAAGCTGGAGGGGAAATTGCCTCTTCTGATCCATACCGGCGATCCGCGATATGACTTCTCCCATCCCCGCCGCATGGCCAATGTGTTGGACAAATTCCCGGGGCTGGATGTGGTAGCCGCCCACTTAGGAGGCTGGATGCAGTGGAAGGAGTCGGAGGAGTGGCTGTTGCCCCGGCGGGTGTGGGTGGATACCTCCTCGAGCTACGCCTTCATGGAGCCGGAGGAGTATGGGAGGCTGATTAAAGCCTTTGGCCCTGACCGCTGCCTGTTCGGCACCGATTTCCCTATGTGGCAGCATGAACCGTCCCTGCGCCATCTGCGGGCGGTGGGGCTGCCTGAGGAGGACATGGCCAAAATTCTCAGCGGCAACGCCAAACGGGTGCTGGGCCTGACGGAATAATTGGTGACATTGACCCCATTTCCAGCGGGGAATTTGGATTTTCCGCCGGGGGAAAGAAGTACCTACCAGAATTTTACCAATATTTTTGGCATAGTTTTAGTGGATTTTTTTGCACTTTATTCAAGGAATGTTTACATTCTTTAGCGTCTTTTCTGCTATCATATTTGTGTTATTTTACTAAGTTGGAGGGTCCCTACCTCTTCCTGCTTATTAAAATAGAGAAAGAACCAGTGGACTACGGTTAGGGTAAATCGACCCCGTCCTCCAAACGGGGTTTTTTGCTGACTGCCTGAGCCGGATATTCCCGGCTCAGTATAGAACATCCATGTGGTTTCAATTTCAAAGAAACGGGAGGGAACGACAATGATAGAGGTTCAAAACCTCTGCAAGCAGTATGGCCACATCAAGGCCGTGCAGGACATCTCCTTCACCATCAACGAAGGGGAGATTGTGGGATTCCTAGGCCCCAACGGCGCAGGCAAATCCACCACAATGAACATCCTCACCGGTTACCTTTCGGCCTCGTCAGGCAAGGTGACGGTCGGCGGCGTGGACATACTGGAAGATCCGATGGGCGTGAAAAAACAGATTGGCTATCTGCCCGAGCAGCCGCCTTTGTACCTTGATATGACGGTCAAGGAGTATTTAAACTTTATGTACAACCTCAAAGGGCTTAAATTGTCCCGCAAGGCCCACATCGACGAGGTATGCCACCTGGTGCGTATCGACCATGTGTACAACCGCCTCATCGGCAACCTGTCCAAAGGTTACAAGCAGCGTGTAGGCGTGGCGCAGGCTCTGCTGGGCAATCCCAAGGTGCTGATCCTGGACGAGCCCACCGTTGGCCTGGACCCCAAGCAGATCATCGAGATCCGTAACCTGATTAAGCATCTGGGCCGCAACCACACCATCATCCTCAGCTCCCACATTCTGTCGGAGGTGCAGGCGGTGTGCGAGCGCCTGATCGTCATCAACCAAGGCCAGATCGTGGCCGACGGTACCCCCAGCGAGCTGTCCAATTCCCTGCGCACCGACCACAAGCTGGTGGCACGCATCGCCGGTCCCCAGGATAGTGTCTACCAGGCTCTCATCAGCATGCCCCAGGTCACCGATGTGGCTTCTGTGGGCGAGAAGGAGCCGGGCGTTTTTGAATTTACCATTGAATCCAAGCAGGGCAGCGACGTCCGCCGCGACCTGTTTGAGATGGCGTCCAAAAACAGTTGGCCGCTCATGGGTCTGCGCAACAACGAGCTGACGCTGGAAGACGTCTTCCTCCAGCTGATTTCCAAAGGAGGCGACAGCAAATGACCGCAGTATTAAAGCGTGAGCTCGGCGCCTATTTCCATTCGGCCATCGGGTTTACCTTTTTAGCCGTTTTCTACCTGTGTTCCGGTATGTTCTTTTATTTTATGACATACTCCCGCGTAGCCAACATGGGCGCTATTTTCTCCAACATGTTCACCATCATCATGCTGATCATCCCCATCCTCACCATGAAGCTGATGAGCGATGACAAGCGCCTCAAAACCGACCAAGCCCTTTTAACGGCGCCGGTGCGGCTCTCCAGCCTGGTCATCGGCAAATACCTGTCAGCTTTGATTGTATACACACTGGCTTTGGCCATCAACATTGTTTATATGTTGGTGCTGGGGACCTTCACGGAAATGGACTGGATGTCCTTCTGGGGCAATCTGCTGGGCATGTTCCTGTTGGGCGCGGCCGTGATTGCCATCGGCCTGTTTATCTCCAGCCTTACTAACAGCCAAGCGGTAGCCGCTATCGGCACCCTGGCTGCCTCTATGCTCATTATCCTGATGGATTCTTTGGCTTCGGCCGTGTCCTGGGGTTGGCTGACCACCTTTATCGGCTGGATCTCCTTCAACTCCCGGTATGAACCGTTTACCAGCGGCATTTTGAATTATTCTAACATCTTTTTCTTTATCAGCGTTGTAGCGATATTCCTCTTCTTGACCATGCGCGTGCTGGACAAGAAGAGATGGAGCTAAGGGAGGAGGGAGAACATGAGCGTGAAAGATCCAAACAAAAGCCGTAGGCTGCGGTATGGCGGCATTGCCACTGCCATTACGGTGGGCGTAATTGCTGTTATCGTTGTGCTCAACGTACTGGTAACTGCCCTCAATACCCGGTTCCCACTGTCGGTTGACATGACTTCCGATAAGCGCTTCACCCTTTCGGAGCAGAGCAAAGAGTATCTCAAGCAGGTGGAGAGCGACATTACCATTTATCTCATGATGCCCAAAGAGGATTTTGAAAGCATCGGCGATCCCGGCAGCCGTGTTCCGCCGGCCCTGGAGCAGTTCGGCCAGGTCAATCCCAAGATCAAGGTCGAGTACATTGACCTTGAGAAAAATCCCAGTTTTGCGTCCCAATACCCCGGCGACGAGCTGACAAGCACCAGCATTATCATTGAATCGGATAAGCGCCACTATGTGATCAGCACATCCGATCTGTTTGACGTCCAGTATGATACCACCACCTACCAGCAGTACGTGGCGGGGGACGTCATTGAAAAGACCATGATCACCAAGATCATGTCGGCCGACGTGGATGAGATCCCCAAAGTGGGCATCATCACCGGCCACAACGAGAGCACGCAAAAGCTTGAAAACTTCAAGCAGACCATGACAGACAGTTCCTATGAAGTGTCTGAAATCAACCTGATGACCGATGAAATCCCGGACGACATGGCCTTCCTGGTCATCGCCGAGCCTGGCAGCGATTATACCACCGGCGAACTCAGGAAGATTGACGAATACCTGGAGAAGGACGTCAACAATCCCACCCTGGTTGTGACCTTTGGCGCATCCTACAGCGGCATGACCAATCTGGATGAGTTCTTGGCCGAATGGGGCGTCAAGGTAGGGGACGGCGTGATCGCTGAAACCGACAGCGGCCGTTTCTACTCGGGTTATCCCACTCTGGCCATTGCCGACTACTTAACCAACGAACTGGCCCCCAATATCAACCAGTACAACGGCGTCACTCCTATTATCATGGATTCCAGACCCATTGAGACCCTGTTTGAAACCCAAAACGGCATTGAAGTGCATCCTGTCATTCAGTCGGCTGAAACAGCTGTACAGCTTTTGACCGATGAGGAGGGCAATACCACTGAGGGTGAAAGCGGCGTGTTTAATGCCATGACCGTCTCTTCCAAACCCCGCACCGAAGGGGAAAACACCTATACCTCCCGCGTAATCGCCATCGGCTCCACCGACTACTTTAACGTCGGCACTGTTTTCAACTGCCTCAATGACGAAATCTTCACTACCATGGCCAACAAGATCACCGGCCGTGATCTGGAAGAGGTCAACATTTCTTCCCGTAAGCTACAGGATTCCTCCTTGCAGATGACAGAACTCCAAGTGACCATTGTCGGTTTGGTGATCTTTGTCATTGCGCTGCCGTTGGTCGTATTGATCGTAGGCTTGGTCATCTGGATCCGGAGGAGGCATTTATGAGTAAACAAGTCAAAGCTCTCATTGCGTGCGCCGTTGTTTTGGTGCTGGTGGGCGGTATTTTGGCTGGCATCCTCCTTTTTGTCCCGGAAAAAAGCGATGACAGCGCTTCTTCCAGTGCATCCAGCCAGTCGTCTGTAGCATTGGTTAACAAAAACATCTCCGAGCTGGAATCCATCACCATTACCAATGAGCAGGATTCCTATATGGCCACCTTGGCCTCCTCCGGCAATGTGGTTATCAATGGCCTGGAGGACTTTGCCAAGAACGATGAGGCTTATGATGAACTCAACGCCATTGCCGCTTCGGTCACCTATTCTGAGATCATCGATGAGAATCCAGCGGATCCGTCGGAATACGGGCTGGATCCGGCCGAGGCCGTGATGGACGTCACTTATACCGACGGCCTGGCCTATACCTTGGAAGTGGGTATTACCTGCCCCGGTACAGAGTTCCGCTATGCCCGTAAAAAGGGCGAGGATGCGGTATTCCTGCTGGATACATCGGTGGAATGCCTGTTCTACCCGAGGACCCAGTATGTCAGCACCAATATTTTCACTGCCGAAGGCGATGTGGCCAAGGTAGATGTGCAGGATATTACCTTGGGCGGTACCGTCCGTCCGGAGGAAATCCACATTCAACGCAACATTGACACCAGCGATACCAATCCTCTGCGCTTGATGAATCATATCATCACCGCTCCGGTCAAAACACCGGCCCGCAACGAGTTGGCCACTGCGCTTACCGCTTCTATGGGTACCATCGATGCAGTAAAAGTGGTGGCGGTAGACCCCACCGAGGATCAGTTGGCTGAATACGGCCTTGCCGAACCCTATTCCTCAGCGGTCTTTACCGTAGAGGCTCCGGATATCTCCTCTTCCCTGGAGAGCAGCGCTACCGGATCCTCCTCACAGGCCCAGTCGTCGGAAGGGGAATCCCAAGAGAAAATGTTGACCTCCAGCGGGTCCCTGTTGCTGGGCGGCAAAGATGAGGACGGTAATTATTACGCCATGGAGCAGGATGGCCGTATTGTTTATACCGTCAGGGCAAACAATGTCCCGTGGGCAGAGTGGCAGGTGAGCGATATCATCAACGCAAGCCCTGCCCTGGTAGATATCACTTACATCGATTCGGTAGAGGTAACAGCTCCTGACCTGGATGTCACCTTTACGCCATCCATTGTTGTCAATGAGGAGACTGGCGAAAGGGTTCTGGCTGACAGCAGCAGCGAAAAGCAGTCCCAAGCAAACGGCAAGGATATCCCCGATACGACCATGTACTATTGGTACCAGTCCCTACAGTATGTGACGGTGGACGGGCTGAGCGATAAGGAACCCACAGGCGATCCGATCTTGACTTACAAGCTCAACATTGCGGATGGAGCCGGCTCGCTTACGTACAAATTCTATCAGGATACCGACCGTACTTGTCTCTTGACCATTGAAGGTATCGAAGGCGATCTGCCGGTGTATACCGTTCAATCCAAGAAAGTGGAATCCTTTATCCAAAAGACCAAGGATGCCATGGAGGGCAAGGAAATCGACGCCAACTTATAATATGGAACAAAACCATCCCGGCTTTTGAACCGGGATGGTTTTATTTTTTAGGGAGTTTCTGGAGATAAATATTTCGGTTAAAATGCACGGGCAACGGGGCAACATTTACCACCATTTGTATCTAGAGGGAAAAACCGATAGGATTGCCAGATTAGCCGGTAAAAACAATTGCAAAAAGTGGGTGGATGGGGTAAAATAAAGTAGAATATGTCGAACGCCACGTTATCCAATATGGAGGAGGATCATTTATGCCGAGTAATATTGATGATTTTCAGACCATTCCAGTAGGAACCTTGGGCATTATCAGCATGCGCGGGTGCGAGGATATGGTGGACAAAATCAACGATTACATTGTCCAGTGGAGGCAGGAGCGGGAGAGCGAACATAAGACCACCATCGCTTTTGCCGGTTATCAAAGGGATTCTTACGAAATAAAAACCGAATGCTGCCGGTTTGGCACTGGTGAGGCCAAAGGCGTGATTAAGCAATCGGTGCGGGGCCATGATCTGTTTATTCTGTCGGACTGCTTCAATTACGGCTGCACTTATAAGATGTACGGCCAGGAAGTGCCTATGAGCCCGGACGACCACTTCCAGGATCTCAAACGGATTATTGCAGCGGTAGGAGGCAAAGCACGCCGTATCAATGTCATTATGCCCATGCTGTATGAAGGCCGCCAGCATAAGCGTACTTCCAGGGAATCGTTGGACAGCGCTATGGCCCTTAAAGAACTCAACAACGCAAGCGTTGCCAATATCATCACCTTTGACGCTCACGACGACCGGGTTCAGAACGCCATCCCCTTTGGCGGATTTGAAAATGTAAAAACAGCGTACCAGATGATTAAGGCCATGATCAACAATGTCCCCGACCTGAAATTGGATCCGAAACACATGATGGTCATCTCCCCCGACGAGGGCGGTATGAACCGCTGCATTTACTATTCGTCGGTGCTGGGCCTGGATTTGGGTATGTTCTATAAGCGCCGCAACTACTCGGTGGTCATCAACGGCCGCAATCCCATCG
This sequence comes from uncultured Clostridia bacterium, assembly GCA_904397895.1. GTDB lineage: Bacteria > Bacillota > Clostridia > Oscillospirales > Acutalibacteraceae > Solibaculum. The sequence goes on along the minus strand of CAJFOZ010000022.1, from coordinate 1,071 downwards.
TCGCCCATGAATATCTGGGCGCTTCGGTTGAGGGCAAGGACATCATCATTGTGGACGATATGATTTCCTCCGGGGACTCGGTGTTGGACATCGCCGCCCGCCTGAAGTATCTCAAAGCCCGGCGTATTTTCATTTGTACCTCCTTCGGCCTGTTCTGCGAGGGGCTGGAGCGCTTTGACGAGGCCTATCAGAAGGGCATTATTGAAAAGGTCTTTACCACCAATTTGGTGTATCGTACCCCTGAACTGCTCCAGCGCAAATGGTACTGTGAAGTGGACATGTCCAAGTACATCGCCTATATTATCGATACGCTCAACCATGATATGTCCATCAGCGCTTTGCTCAATCCCTCCGACCGCATCCAGAGACTGCTTAGCCGTGTCCGCTAAATGCATAACCGGATCTTAGGTAGAATGGCCTTCTACCTAACAAATAACTGCCTGATTGGGTAGTAAAACATAACAGGAGGTAAAGATCATGAAAACAACAAAACGTTCGCTGCTGGCGAGCGGACTGGCAGTGCTTGTATGCATCGCCATGCTGGCCGGCACCACCTTTGCCTGGTTTACCGACAGCGTGGTGAACAAAGGCAACAAGATTGAGTCGGGAAAACTACTTATCAACGCCACCGCTTACGATTTAGTAGGCAATGATCAAGAAGGTTTCGAGATCAAGAACGACATTGAAGGCATCAACGGTGGCAACCCTTTCAAGTTTGAGACGAAAGGACAGAATCTGAAGACCGATACCAATCCCATCATCATGGAAAAGGATTGGGAACCCGGCAAGTCCTCAGCAAAACTGCTGAAGGTGGAAAACGCCGGCACTTTGGCCACAAAGATCAAGCTGGAATTCGATGTGACCGACGGAGGCCTGATGAAAGCGTTGTGGTTCGACTTCATCCAGGTGGATGAAGAGGGCAATGTCAAAGGGCAGTTTGGGAAACGTGCCATGAGTGAGCTGGCAACATTTGCGCAGAACTTGGAGCTGCCGATTTTGGAGGGTGGCAAACCGTTGCAGTTTATCCTGGTGTACGGCATGGACGAAGAGGCCGGCAATGAATATCAGGGC
>CAJFOZ010000021.1 GCA_904397895.1 uncultured Clostridia bacterium | reverse complement strand
GAACAAATTTTTACCCAGGGAAAGGATCCGCGAGCCTGAAGGATAAGGGCAATCACAAAAACTTCCCCGCGACATGGGTCTGGGCAGTGCCCAGATGGAGTGAATTTTTACCCGGGAAAAGGATCCGCGAGCCTGGAGGCTAAAGGCAACCCCAAAAATCTCCCCGCGACGTGGCAGCAGGCACTGCCTGCCCAGAAAAATTTCCTTGACTTTCGTGGAAACGGCTTGTATAGTGTGGTATACTAAGAAAATCAGCGGGAATTGTCAAAGACGTCAAAACCGCTGGATATTTTACCCGCGGAATGAAAAAAACGATTGACAAAAGCAAAAGAATCGATAGGATAAAAGGAGAGTTTTTGATGACAAATCAGAATATTCAAACCAACATTCCTGGCTGTACGCTTCGCTTTGCCCATGAGCAGGACAATGCACTGGTTTTTTCCTTCATCCAAAAGATCGCGGAATACGAAAAGATGAGTGACGACGTGGTCACAACCGAAGAAGTGCTGTACGATTCTCTGTTTGTACGCCGTGCAGCGCAGGTAGTGCTAGCGGAGTACGAGGGGAAACCGGTGGGATTCGCCCTATTTTTCCATAATTTTTCCACCTTTATGGGCCGCCAGGGGCTGTATTTGGAGGACGTGTTTGTGGATCCGGAGATGCGAGGCAAAGGCATTGGCAAAGTGCTGGTGGCATTTTTGGCGCGTGTGGCGGTGGAACGGGGCTGCGGCCGGATGGAATGGGCCTGCCTGAATTGGAACAAACCGTCCATTGCATTTTATGAAAAACTGGGAGCAAAAGCCATGAGCGACTGGAGCGTCTACCGTCTGGAAGGGGAAACGCTGCACAACGTAGCGGGACTGTTCTCCCAAGGCTAAAGGGGAAGGGAGATCCCCTGGCAGGCGTAAATTATAGCATGAGAGAGGATCACAATGGTAGTGTTAAGTGCGTCCAAGCTTCAAAAGAGCTTTGGAGCCGACTTGTTATTTGATAATGTATCGTTTCACGTCGAGCAGAGGGACCACATCGGATTGGTAGGAGCCAACGGGGCGGGAAAGACCACCCTGTTCCAGCTGATCACTGGTCAGATGGAGGCGGACGGCGGGGAAGTGCACCGCAGCCGGGAAGCGGTGGTGGGATATCTGGAGCAGCACGCCTGCAACGACGCCCATCGGACCGTACAAGAGGAGGCATTGTCCTGTTTTGACAAGCTGCTTTTACTGGAAGAGCAATTAGATGAAATCGCCAAACAGTTGGATGGGTCGGCCGATCCGGAACTGATCGAGATGCAGCACCGGCTTAGGGAGCAGTTTGAAGCCCAAGGGGGGTTGACCTTCCGCAGCCGGACGCGAGCGGCGCTATTGGGGCTTGGCTTTGAGGAGCGGGATTTGGACCGTCCCATGTCCACCCTAAGCGGAGGGCAGAAGTCCAAGGTAGGCCTGGCGAGGCTTTTAGTCAGCGGGGCTAATTTCCTGTTGTTGGACGAGCCCACCAACCATCTGGATATCACCTCGGTAGAGTGGCTGGAGCAGTACTTGCAGGATTTTAGCGGGGCTTTTCTGGTCATCTCCCACGACCGTTATTTTCTGGATAAGGTGACCCGCCGCACCTTTGAATTGGAACACGGGCGCTTGGCCACCTTTGAGGGGGGCTATTCCAAGTACCTGGAGCACAAGGAGGAGCAGCGGGAGATCCAGCGGCGGCATTACGAGACCCAGATGCGGGAGATCCATCGCATCGAAGGCATTGTAGAACAGCAGCGCCGGTGGAATCGGGAGCGCAACATCAAGAAGGCGGAGAGCGAACTAAAGCGCATCGACCGGCTGAAAGAGGAGCTGGAGGTGCCAGAGAGCGAGATAGAAACCATCCATTTCCGGTTTGAAGTGCCGCCGGTATCGGGCAACGACGTTCTGTTGTGCGAGGGGCTGAGCAAATCCTTCGGGCCTAAGAAGTTGTTTGACCACGCATCGTTCACCATCCAGAAGGGGGAACGGGTGTTTCTCATCGGGGAAAACGGCTGTGGGAAGACCACCTTCCTTAAGATGCTGACGGGGGAACTAAGCAGCGATGCCGGCAGGATCCGACGAGGGGCGGGGGTACAGATCGGGTACTACGACCAGAACCTGTCGGGACTGCATCCAAACAAAACGGTGCTGGACGAGATCTGGGACGATTATCCCCGTATGACCCAGACCATGGTACGCAGCGCCTTGGCCATTTTCCTGTTTAAGGGTGACGACGTATTCAAACCCATTTCAGCCCTATCGGGCGGGGAACGGGCTCGAGTGGCGCTTTTAAAGCTGATGTTGTCCAAAGCCAATTTCCTGTTGCTGGACGAGCCCACCAACCATTTGGATGTGGGATCCCGGGAAGCCTTAGAAGGTGCTTTAAAGGACTACGAAGGGACACTGCTCATTGTGTCCCACGACCGTTATCTCATCAATAAGCTGGCCGACCGGGTGCTGCGCCTGAGCACCGATGGAGTGGAGCAATACATAGGTAACTACAATGCCTATTTGGAAAAGATGATGGGCATGCAGAAGGCGGCGCCTGCCGTCAAGCCGGCCAAAAAGCCCAACGCCTACCAGCAGCGCAAGGAGGCGGAGGCGGCAAAACGGCGGATGGCGGGACGGTTCAAACGTCTGGAGGCCGAGATTGAGGAGATGGAAGAGCGGCAAGCCCAAGTAACGGCCCAATTGGAGCAGCCGGACGTCAGCGCCGACTACACCCGCATCGTGGAGATCAACGCCCAGCTGGAGGACATCCAGAAGAACCTGGAATCCCTCTATGAAGAGTGGGAGAGTTTGGGCGAACAATTAAACGAAGCCTAGGCAAAAGGATAGAAAAAGGAAAAATCCCTTGTGACCAAAATTTGTCACAAGGGATTTTTTGCATGATTTGGGAGAATAAGGATTAAAAGAGGCCGCCGATCCAAGCGATGATGGAATCGGATAAAAGCACCACCGCAATGATGAGCGCCAGCACCACGGTGATAAACAAGGCCTTGCCCAAAGCGCGTCCCACCCGCCCGGTCCTGGAGGGCGGGGAGGAATCGGGATTGCAATGGGGGCAAGATTGCAAGTGGTCGTCGTAGGAATTACCGCAATTGGGACAAGTTTTCATTTTTCAACGCTCCGTCCAGTTTGATAAGATCATTATAACGGCACCGTGGAGTTTTTGCAAGTGCTGGACAAGGGGAGGAAGCGGAGAGAAACGAAAGAAATTTTTTTGAAATTGCATTTTTTTTGCAATCCCTATTGCAAAAAGGGTCGAACTAGTGGTAAAATAGGGGCGATAAATCCAATGAATGCATTGTCCGGATCCACTTGTTTGCAGGAAGAGTCATGATTTCCTGCAAAGATGAGCGGTTTGGGCTGTATATTTTCTGAAGGAGGCTATGTATATGTCTTATGTCCAGTCAGTGCTTGAAGCAGTCATCCAGCAGAATCCCGGTGAAAAGGAATTCCACCAGGCAGTAACCGAGGTTCTCAACACTTTGGCTCCTGTCATCGAGCGCAATCCCCAGTTTGAGAAGGCCGGATTGTTGGAACGTTTGGTAGAGCCGGAGCGTCAGATCAAGTTCCGCGTGCCGTGGGTGGACGACAATGGCAAAGTCCATGTCAACCGTGGTTACCGCGTGGAATTCAACAGTGCCATTGGCCCGTATAAGGGCGGCCTGCGTTTCCATCCGTCGGTCAATGTTGGCATCATCAAGTTCCTGGGCTTTGAGCAGATCTTCAAGAATTCGCTGACTGGCTTGCCCATCGGCGGCGGCAAGGGCGGTTCCGACTTTGATCCCAAGGGCAAGTCGGACAATGAGATCATGCGTTTCTGCCAGAGCTTCATGACCGAGCTGTACCGTCACATCGGCGCAGATACCGACGTCCCCGCCGGTGATATCGGCGTAGGCGGCCGCGAGATCGGTTATATGTACGGCCAGTATAAGCGTATCGTCAACCGTTACGAGAGCGTGCTGACCGGTAAGGGCCTGACCTATGGCGGTTCTTTGGCTCGTACCGAGGCCACCGGCTACGGTTTGGTTTACTTCACCGAAGAGATGCTCAAGGATCACGGTATGGATCTGGCTGGTAAGACGGTTGTAGTATCCGGCGCCGGTAACGTAGCCATCTACGCCACCCAGAAGGCCCAGCAGCTGGGCGCTAAGGTTGTCACCATGTCGGATTCCACCGGCTGGGTGTACGATCCCGACGGCATTGATCTGGACGTTGTCCGTGAGATCAAGGAAGTCCGTCGTGGCCGCATCTCCGAGTATGTGGCATCCCGTCCCAACGCCCAGTACCACGAGGGCCGCGGCGTGTGGACCATCCCCTGTGACGTGGCTTTGCCCTGCGCTACCCAGAACGAGCTGGATGTGGAAGATGCCCGCACCCTTATTAAGAACGGCGTAAAGGCCGTGGCCGAAGGCGCCAACATGCCTTCCACCATCGAGGCCACCGAGGAGTTCCAGAAGAACGGCGTCCTGTTTGCCCCCGGCAAGGCTTCTAACGCCGGCGGCGTGGCAACCTCCGCTCTGGAGATGAGCCAGAACGCTCAGCGTCTCAGCTGGACCTTTGAGGAAGTGGATCAGAAGCTCCAGTCCATTATGGTCAACATCTATCACCAGGCCGCATCTGCTGCCAAGGAATACGACGCAGAGGATAACCTGGTTCTGGGCGCCAACATCGCAGGCTTCCTGAAGGTTGCCGACGCTATGATGGCCCAGGGTATTGTCTGATCCCGGTCAAAAACAGTTGTTTTTTACTTCCCTAAGATAGATGAAAAAGAGGCCTGCGGTCCACTGGATCGGCAGGCCTCTTTTTGTTTGGGGTTAGGACACACGCAAAAAAATCCTGCCAATCACTGGGTCAGGGGATTGGCAGGATGAAAAAGCGGGATTATGATTCCCATAGGATGGGCGGACGGGACAAAGACGCAAGGGACTTTGGGACGTCGATGAGACGTTGGTTAGAGGAGCCGCGAAACCGAAGCTCCAAGCTTCTCTGGGATTGGAGAAAGGGGCCGTCCACCAGCACATCCACTTGATCCAGAAGGCGTCGGACATCAGGATCCTCTTCCCGCATATTAAGGATTTGTTCCCACGTGAAGCCAGAGTAAAGCCAGACGTTTTTTCCCATTTTACGGGCTTCCTCCGCTAGGTAAGATAGGGGCCGAGGTTGGCAGAGAGGTTCCCCACCGCTTAAAGTGACGCCGTCCAGCAGGGGATTCTCCCGGATTTTTTGCAGGATATCCTCTACCGATAGGTCATATCCGGCCTTTGGATCGTGAGTTTCGGGATTATGGCATCCGGGGCAGTTATGGGGGCATCCCTGCACAAAAACACAAAGCCGTAGTCCTGGGCCGTCCACAATGGAATCCTGGGCTACACCGGCCGCCCGCAATATGTACTCCATAGTAAATTATTACCTCGTTATACGCCATGTTTGACGCGGTCATGTTCCTCAGCGCGTTTTGCATCGTTAAAGCGGTCTAACGTGCCCACCAGATATCCAGTGATGCGGCGGATGCGTTCAAAGGGCTGGTTTTCGGTTTCCTTGCGGCCGCACATGGGGCAAGTGTCGCCGATGACGCCGGTGTATCCGCACACTGGATCCCGGTCTACCGGGTGGTTGATGGAGCCGTAGCCTACGCCAGCATCGTACATGCAGCGGATGACCTTTTCAAAGGCGTCCAGATTCTGGAGGGGATCGCCGTCCAGTTCCACATAGGTGATGTGGCCGGCATTGGTCAGGGCGTGGTAGGGGCCCTCCAATTGGATCTTCTGGAAGGCGCTGATGGGATAATACACCGGGATATGGAAGCTGTTAGTATAATAATCCCGGTCAGTGACGCCGGGGATAATTCCGAACTTCTCCTTGTCGATGCGGACAAAACGTCCGGACAGTCCTTCAGCGGGAGTAGCCAACAGGGAATAATTCATACCGGTTTTTTTGCACTCCTGATCCATGCGCTCCCGCATGTGGGAGACGATGCTTAGGCCCAGATTCTGAGCCACCTGGCTCTCGCCGTGATGCTGGCCGATGAGTGCTTTAAGGGCCTCGGCCAAACCGATGAAACCGACGCTCAAGGTGCCGTGTTTGAGCACTTCCCGAACCTCGTCGTCGGGACCCAATTTTTCGCTATCCAGCCATACGCCCGCGCCCATGAGGAAGGGGAAATTGCGCACCTTTTTACGGGCCTGGATTTCAAAACGCTCGTTGAGCTGATCGATGCACAAATCCATAGTGCGGTCCAGATCCTCGAAGAAGCGGTCCACATCGCCAGCCGCCTGGATGGCGATACGAGGGAGGTTGATGGAGGTAAAGCTTAAATTGCCGCGGCCGTAGCTGATCTGTTTAGACTTATCGTATTCATTGGCCATGACGCGGGTACGGCAGCCCATGTAAGCCACCTCGGTTTCGGGATGCCCAGGGACGTAGTACTCCAGGTTGAAGGGAGCGTCCTGGAAGCTGAAGTTGGGGAAGAGACGTTTGGCGCTGACCCGCATGGCCAATTTGAAGAGATCATAGTTGGGGTCACAGGGGTCGTAGTTGACGCCCTTTTTGATGCGGAAGATATGGATGGGGAAGATGGGAGTCTCGCCCCGACCCAGACCCTTTTCCTGGGCTAAAAGGACGTTTTTAATGACCATGCGGCCTTCGGGGGAGGTGTCCATGCCGTAGTTGATGGAGGAGAAGGGGGTTTGGGCGCCGGCGCGGGAGTGCATGGTGTTGAGGTTGTGGATCAAAGCCTCCATGGCCTGGAAGGTGGCACGATCGGTTTCCTCCACGGCGTGTTGTTGGGAAAAGGACACAGCTTTTTCTACCAAAGAGGCGCCCAGACCGGCATTGACCAAGGCGTCGGACAGCATGGTGTTATATTCCTGAGCATTGCCCAGGGAAGGGGTATGTCCCTGCTCCTGGAGGGAACGGTAGACCTCCTCAGCTGTTTTGACAGCGTCCTCATTCCCCAACAGCTCTAAGGAATTTTGAAGCTTCTGGAAATACCGTTTGCGGAAGGTTTTTGCCACACCGGCCGCCATGCCGTAGTCGAAGTTGACGATGGATTGGCCGCCGTGCTGATCGTTCTGGTTGGACTGGATGGCGATGCAGGCCAAAGCCGAATAACTCTGGATATCGTTGGGTTCCCGGAGGGTACCATGACCGGTGCAGAACCCACCGGAGAACAGTTTCTGAATATCGATCTGGCAGCAGGTGGTGGTGAGGGTCAGGAAGTCCAGGTCGTGGATGTGGATGCGGCCCTCCTGATGGGCGCGGGCATGCTCGGGTTTGAGTACATTCATCTGGAAGAAATGCTTGGCGCTTTCAGAACCATACTTGAGCATGGTGCCCATGGCGGTATCGCCGTCCACGTTGGCGTTTTCCCGCTTGATATCGCTTTCCTTGGCGTCCTTGAAGGTGATGTCCTCCAAGGTCTTCATGAGACGGGTATTGAGCTCACGGGTACGGGACCGTTCGGCCCGGTAAAGGATATAGGCCTTGGCGGCGTGGACGTACCCATTTTGAATGAGGATGCGTTCTACATGATCCTGGATCTCCTCCACACCGGGGGTGGTGCAACCGTCAGCCTCCAGGGCTTGTTCCACCATGGGCACAAGATGTTGGGCAGCCTCCTGGGCGTCGGGCTGATGGGTGGCCACCATGGCCTTCTGGATGGCGGTGGCTATTTTCAAAGCGTCGTAGGCCATCTGACGGCCGTCCCGCTTGACAATGCAAGAGATCATGAATGATTTCCTCCTTCAATGTGGCATACTAGATATAGCGAGCTTCTTTATTATAAACACAAGAAATAGTGTTGTCAATGGCCGGAATCCCAAAAAACTGCAAAAAAGAAACTTTTCAGCCAGCAGCTGAAAAGTCTGTATTTTCAAAAGAAATCCGAGATCTAGTATAGCATAGAGAAGGGGACTTGTCTACTAAGAAGGGGGATTTTAGGAAAAGATGCGGAGGAAAGGAGTGGGACGGCTATCTAATTTGGCACAATAACCGAAGGTAGGAAAGGCCGTCCTGAAGTAACGCGGGATATTTGCCGGATGCTGTCGATGAAGGATGGTTGCAATCCAGGGCGTAGGGTCTTATAATGGAAACCGTCGGAAGAAAGGGGGCAGACCGGATGGACGCAAGCATTATGATTGTAGACGACGAAAAAGAGATTGCGGATTTGGTAGAAGTGTATCTAAAGAATGAAAACTATGAGGTTATGAAATTTTACGATGCCAAGGAAGCGCTGCAGTGCGCGGGGCATCATCGGCTGGACCTGGCCATACTGGACGTCATGATGCCGGGTATGGATGGATTCACCCTTTGCCGCAAGCTGAGGGAAGAGTACACATTCCCCATCCTGATGCTGACGGCCAAAGGAGAGGACCTGGATAAGATCACAGGGTTGACCATCGGGGCCGACGATTACATTACAAAGCCCTTCAATCCCTTGGAATTGGTGGCCCGTGTGAAGGCCCAACTGCGACGGTACACCCGCTATAACCAGAGGGAACCGGAAGAACTCCATCGCATCGAGATTGACGGCCTGGTCATCGATCAGGATACCCATCGCTGTACCCTTTACGATAGGCCCCTGTCCCTGACCCCGACGGAATTTTCCATTTTGTGGCTCCTGTGTGAAAACAGGGGGAAGGTCATCAGTTCGGAGCGGCTGTTTGAGACGGTGTGGGGGGAAAAGTATCTGGAGAGCAACAACACCGTCATGGTGCATATCCGTCGGCTGCGGGAGAAGATGCACGAGGATTGCAGAAAACCCAAGTTCATCAAAACGGTATGGGGAGTGGGATATCAAATTGACAAGTAACTATTGGAAATTCCGGTTAAAGCTTCTTGGACGGATGGGTATCGTCACGCTTGTGGTAGGCGTCCTGTTTCTGCTAGCCGTGCCGATTTTAGTGGACGGCGTCTTTGAGGACTCTTTTGCAAACTGGCTTTATGACGTCAATCCATCCCTATACTATTTTGCCCTGAGCAACAAAACGTTTGTCCTGCTGGTGGCCTTCCTGGTGATTTTACTGGTGAGCTTAGGAATTGTGGTGGCACGTTTCACCAAGTATATCGACCAGATCGCCGGGGCGGTGGAGCATGTGTTCATTGAAAACCCCGATCCCATCCAGCTGCCCAGCGAACTGCGCCCCATGGAGACCAAGCTCAACATCATCAAGAACACCCTGCGCCAACGCCAGTTTGAGGCCAAGGAGAGCGAACGGCGCAAGGATGACCTGGTGGTCTACCTGGCTCACGACATCAAGACGCCGCTGACCTCTATCATCGGCTATTTGAGCCTTCTGGAGGAGCAAAAGGAATTGCCGGCCGAACAGCGGGAAAAATACCTTGAGGTGGTAAAGGAGAAGGCCTATCGGTTGGAGGGACTTGTCAACGAACTGTTTGACGTCACCCGGTTCAACGCCCAGCACATTGAACTGACCACCCGCAAAGTCAACTTAAACCGTATGATCCGGCAGCTGCTGGAGGAATTTTATCCTTTGCTCAAAGAACACGATTTAGGATGCCGTCTAGATATACCGGAAGTTGATCCTGTGGTGGCCGATCCGGACCAACTGGCACGGGTGTTTGACAATCTGCTGCGCAACGCCGTACACTACAGTGAGCCAGCGTCGGATATCGTGGTATCCATGAGGCAGGACGAGAGAGATACGTATATACAGTTTAGCAACTATGGGGTAACCATTCCGGCCGATAAGCTGGAACGGATTTTCGAAAAGTTTTACCGGCTGGATGAATCGCGGTCCAGTGAAAACGGGGGCGCCGGATTGGGATTGGCCATAGCCAAACGGATTGTGGAACAGCACGGAGGAACCATCACGGCGCAGAGCAAAGACCTGTGGACCACCTTTTGCGTTATCCTGCCCAACGGATGGAAAAAAGCATCCGTAAATTTTTAGAAGGAATAAGGGTATGATGGATCAAAAAAGAGCTGGTATTTCGTGCAGGACGGCGCTGATCTGGCGCTTTGTATTGTTGCTTGGAACCGTACTATGGATAGCTTTTATTTTTTCCCATTCGTTGTCACCAGGGGATCAGTCGGATAGCGAAAGCACAAAAGTACAAGGCATGCTGCAATTTATCCTCGATAGCATTGGACTTTCCTCCATAGGGATCAGTCATCATTTTGTACGGAAGATGGCCCATTTTATAGAATTTTTTCTTTTGGGGATGCTGCTGACCGGAATAGTACGGAGTTTCACATCTTATTTGATACGGCATCTTCCGATTGGTTTATTTTTGGGATTGCTGATCCCGGTGTGCGATGAATTCATTCAAAGTTTTGTGGAAGGACGATCCAGCCAGGTAAGCGATGTATTGCTGGATTTTGGCGGAGTTGTTTGTGGGACGGTACTCTGTTGTATAGGGATTGTACTGTGGGACAGGCGCAACAAACGACACTTTAAGATACAATAAAAAAAGACCAAAATAAATGGATGCAAAAAATGACAAGAAAATGCAGATTACCTCTTGACAAGTCAAGAAAGAGACGCTATAATAATACACGTTGCTTTCAGAGAAAAGTATATCCGGGTGTAGCGCAGATTGGTAGCGCGCTTGAATGGGGTTCAAGAGGCCGCAGGTTCGACTCCTGTCACTCGGACCATAATGGCGTGACAAAAAAGATGTCACGCCATTTTTCTTAGGTTTCATGCGGGTTTGCGGGCTTTTTAGAGCAAAATCCAAAAAACCGTTTACCCGTAGATGTCCAAATCCAAAACCGCAAATCAAACCATATGAGCGGGGTTTCCGCCTGATTTTTCAGGATGGGAACCCCGCTTTTTTGTAGTCAGAAGATTATACACTAGTTGAGTGATTCATAAGAAAGCAATGCTGGAAATGCAGAAAAAGAGCGGCAATTGGGAAAATCTTAGGCAGCCGTGACAACGAAAAAATGCCGCCTTCCGCCAAGGGACAACTGCGCCCTTTTGAGGAAAGGTGGCATGATAGGAGAAGATAAACGTCCCACTATAAGAGAGATCTACAGCAGAAAAGAAGAACAGTAGGCTGAATGGATCAAACTGCTGATTCTTAGTTTTGCGGTTCGATTTCAAATCAATAGCCAACCTACCAGACAGATCGAATGGTAAGAGGGATTGGGAGCTGCCTGATACAGCTTTTCTCGCAGGTTGCGGATGTGAAAAGCCGATGGTGTTGTGTTTGCCTCCAGAGGGGAAATGCATTCATACTTTCTCGTAGATCTAGTTATAGATCAGAACCCATCCCTTGTAGGTAACCAGCAGAAGAATTTTGTACTCTTTATGTGTTAGATGGATCTCCTGATCCTGAAAAAAACCTGCCTATGTGGATAGATGTCAGGGCTAGGAAACGATAGTACCGGTTCATTATCTACCCTTTTACCTTTTTAACTCAGGACGGCTTCGCAAGGCGGATAAAACGTCCTGAAGGGCTGTTGAACCCTGCTCCTGTAGTTCGATCGTGATAACTCGTCCGATACTATCACCTGTAATACCAATTGAAAAGCGTTATTTTTGCATCTGCAACATCCCACGTTTTAGCTGAAATATCACATCTGCCTGCTTCGCCAGTTCCCCAGAATGGGTAACAACCACCACGCACTTATTCATCTTGTGGGCGCTTTCTTTAAGAATTTCCGTGATGTCCCGGGCGGTATCCTCGTCCAGATTACCAGTAGGTTCATCGGCTAGAATCACCGGGGCCTCGTTTGCTAGCGCACGTGCGATGGCTACCCGCTGCTGCTGACCACCAGAGAGCTTTAACACATTGCGCTTTGCTTCATCTTTTGTAAGTCCCAGGCGCTCCAAGATGGGCAGAGGCGGTAATTTGGAAGTCAGCGCCACATTTTCTATGGGTGTCAAGTAGTCAATCAAGTTGTACGCCTGAAAGATGAAGGCAACATGGTTTTTCCGATGATGGGAAAGACCAGTCTTGGCAATGTCCTGGCCATCAAATAAAATCTGTCCGCTGGTCGGGCTATCCAGACCTCCTAGCAGAGACAGCAGTGTTGTTTTTCCACATCCAGAGGGGCCAAGAATAGCGTACAATTTGCCTAATTCCATTTGCCCATTTATCCCTTTGAGCACACTTTGTTTTCTATCGTAACTATATGTTAAATTGCAAAAGCTTAAAATACCCATGTCTAAGTCCTCCTTAATCCATTTTGGTAAAAATATCTCTCGGCTTTAACCGAATGACCGTATAAGAAGCTATTGCGACAGCGAGACAAATAATCAAGAACCCAATACCAAATACTACGATCATGTCGTTCAGAGCAACGGTTATAGCTAGATTTGATAGTTCCTCACCAGACTGACTTACAAGTAAAGAGCCGATTTTATGTGCAAGTATAAAGGAGAAAGCACTCGATGCTACAATAGAAAGAATTGCTATTAGTAAGTTCTCAGACAAGAACTGACCAATAATTTCACCTTTACATCTGCCTACTGCAAGCAGGATGCCAACTTCTTTTTTGCGGCTTCTTGTCCATAGAAGTAGCAATAGAACAATAATGGCTGCACCAACAATAGCAATTATTGTGACGGCAGTATTTATCATATTTCGCATGGAAGAAAGCGGTGTAGATACCAAATCAAAATCTTCACTATTAATTTGGAAAGCAAATGTCTTTCCTTTGACATCCGGCAGGTTTTTAATTGTATCCAATATCTGTTCTGCTTCGTCAGCAGAATTGATATAGACATCAAGGTAATCAAAGCCCTTTAGATTATAAATTTCATCTAAGCTGTTAATATCAATATAGCCAAGGTTTGCCGCTATGTCGCTGGACATCAATGCTTCTTTGGCCATTCCTTCTGTACCTGTGTATATGCCCACAATCGTAAATGCAGTAGATTCTGTAGAATCTCTCTCAGTCAAAAAGGTAATCTTGTCTCCAACTGAGAGATTATTTTTGTCAGCCAATTCTTTAGATATCAATGTTACATAGGAATCATCCGGTTGAATGTGGCGCCCTTCGGCCAGAGTATACGTACCGTTTAGAAAATTAATATCTAAAGCAGAATTGAGAACAGCTTGGTAAGGGGTTGACAATCCAGGGGCATTAACCATTCCCGGAAAAGGTTCAAAATTATCCGGGATGCCCCAATATCCTTCTGAACTTTTCGCATTGTAGCTGACCACACCTGGCACCTGTGAAATTTTATCTATCATGTCATTGGTAATAAAATCACCAATATAGGTATAAGCGGTTTCGTATTCGTCATTTTCTGGCACTCCATAATTTTCCTGACTTGTATCCAGTTGAATACGAATCGAAGCACCGATTGTTTCTTTGATTTCCTGAGTTCCCTGCTCGGCAGCTTTCCCACTGGCAATGCAGATAATGGAAGCTGTAGACAAAAGGGTAAAAGTAAGTAGTAAAATCAAACTGCGTACCTTTTGCCTCCAACAATATCGTATTGCACGTTTTAAAAAATTCATGTCAAATTCCTCCTTAACTCATTTTGGTTAAAATTTCTTTTGGTTTTAAAGACAAAATCGCTCCACTGGAAGCAGTAACTGCCAATAATATTGCGGCACATTCACCTACAACAAGTACCAAGGAATGGAGAGTATTCGGATGCAGATAATTAATTCCAAAACCACCGGTCTGCAAAATTCCCATAGTGGTATGGGTTACCAAAGAGCCAAATAAAACTTGATTTAATATTCCAGAAACAGGGATAAAGAAAAGCAAGGCTAGAATATATCCTAAAATCAAAACGATTATTGTTTCCAAAATAAATTGTCCGATGATCTCGGCTTTTGTTTTTCCAACTGCCAATAAAAGTCCCGCTTCCTGGATACGCCCTCTGATACGCATTGTTAAAATTAAAATGAGGACAATCATACTCAAAACAACCGTAAGTACAATCAATGCCAACACCAGATTCTGCATATTTTGAAGTTGACCGGCAATCTTGGAATATTGAAAGTCGTTTTCTCTCAAAATATGATTTTCCCAGTCAATAGAAGAAATAGCTTCTACTTTTTTCAGCAT
Source organism: uncultured Clostridia bacterium (assembly GCA_904397895.1). Lineage (GTDB taxonomy): Bacteria > Bacillota > Clostridia > Oscillospirales > Acutalibacteraceae > Solibaculum. Next base: position 14,055 of record CAJFOZ010000021.1, on the reverse strand, counting down.
ATCATCCAAATGCAATGGGTCGGCGATAAAGAAGGCAATTTCTCCTTGATACACATCTTTTGACTGTTCCTGTAAATGGACAAGCATTTGACTATCGGAAAAGATATGATTAACTGCTTTAGCCGCAGTTGGAGCAGCGGGATCATCTGTACTGTTTTTTATCTCGTATATTCCAACGATCTTGGCGGTTACAAAGGCTGTTTTTTGAGGGATTAAGTCGATATAGGCTCCGTCTTCGTTGCCAAATTCAGCATGGGTAAGATCGATGGTATCTCCAACCTGTAGTCCATTTTCTTCAGCCAGTTCATTGCTGATAAGAATTTTATTATCGTCATCCGGTTGAATATGGCGGCCTTTTAACAGCTCATAATCTCCATTGAGAAACATATCCGATAATTGTGAATCCCGGACAGCAGTAACCTGTCCCATGTTATTTTCCTCGTTATGCTTGATTCCTGGAACAAAGGAAAGGTCCTCGCCCTTGGCATAACCGTAATGCTCGGTATTATAGGCTTTCAGTTCCCCACCTATGGCGGTAATCACTTCATCAATGGATTGCTGGGTAATCGTAGGTGTGCCCGTACTTGACACTTGTCCGCTGTTAAACTCCAGCTGTTCATAGGGGCGTATATAGAATGCAGCGCCAATATTAGACCGCAAATCTTTAGCTGCCTGATCGGTTCCTGACAGAATGGAAAAACCGGTCAGAAGAAGTACAGACACTAATAAAAAAAGTAGAAAAAGGATAATAGCCTTTCCTTTTTTGCGGGTCAAATACCGGCGGGCCCGCCTAAAAATGCCCATAAAACAAACCGTCCTTTCATTTGATGGTGAATCCATCATACAAAAAGACGGTTTGTTTTTGACTTAGGTTTGATTTAATTTTGATTTAGTTTCTAAAATGGCTTTGACATCCACTCTCTAATTATAAGGTGCTCTGCATTAAATTTCGATTGTAAACATTACGCTGTTTTGTGCATTTTCGATCCGATATTGGAAACCATGCAATTCCAGTATTGTTTTTACCAAGTATAAGCCCAAACCGCTGCCGCCGGTAGCCTTATTCCTGGATTTCTCCACCCGATAGAAAGGGGTGAACAGCACCGGCAGGTCTTCCTCCGGGATAGATGTGCCGGTATTGGTAACGATGAGTGTAGAAGTTGTAAGATGAACGAAAACCTCCGCTCCCTCTGGTGAATGGCGGATAGCGTTGTTCACGATATTATGGATAGCCTTTTCCAATAGAGATGTGTTGCCGGAAACCGTGACGTCCTGCGCTATTTTCGAATGGACCGTGATTTGATGCTCTTTCGCCAGAGGTAGCAAGACTTTTATAACACTGGTAAGCGTGGTTGACAAGGATACCATTTCCGATTTCCCAGCCAGCCCATCCATCTCGATTTTAGAAATAGCGAGGATTTCTTTTACTAGGCGTTCCATGTTCTCCACTTCTTTGAGCGTGTTTGGCAGCACTTTCCCCGTATCCTTATAGCTGCCGATCCCAAGAATCATGCTTTCAATCTGGCCTTTTAGGATGGTGATAGGGGTTTTTAGTTCATGGGAAGCAGCGGCGAAAAAATCCCGACGTTGAAGGGAAAGCTCTGTAATATGCTCCATATCCTCCCGTAGCTTTTTATTCGCGTCCTCCAACTGCTTCATAGCTGCGTCCAGCCGCTTTGCCATAACATTAAGGCTGTCCGCCAGAACGCCCAACTCATCGGTACGCTTGACGTTGCAGTCCCAGGTCATATCAAGATTGGACATCCGTTTGGAAATACGGCTGATTTCCAATACCGGCTTTACCAATATTTTGCTACAGAGAAAAGCCCCGATGGCAGAAATAGCAAAAATAATCGCCAATAAAAGGGGAAGCAATTCTAGAAATGCCATGGTTAGCTCATTACCTGCTGAAACAGGTGCTGTAATGCTTAACGTAAGGCTGCCATCTTTATCTTTAAAAGTAACTTCCAGAGCAGAGGTCATAACTTCATCTTTTGCTACGCTTTCCTCATCAATGTGTCCGATGACTTCACTTGACGTGTCATCACTAAGTATTACTAATGCCTGGTTGTTTTGGCAAAATTTTTCGATTACTTTATCTGCGTCTTCATAATTTGTATGGGCAAGTGTTTCTTCAAGCTGGTTGATTTGATCTGAAACATGATTCGTTGCTACTACAGTGTAGCTTTGTGGCAAAAAAATCATAACTATCCCATAGATTAGTAAGCTGCATAAGATAAGTAAGCCTGCAATCCACAAAAAAACTTTTGCACTTAAACTATTTTTAATCTTTTTTAGCAATTCTATATCCCACTCCTCTTATAGTTTCAATCAAATGTGTATCCAGCTTTCTCCGAAGATTCATAATGTGGATATTGACAGCCTTTTCATCGCCTATAAAATCATATCCCCACACTTGATTGAGCAGGTTGTCACGTGAGAACACGCGGCCTGGATTTAACATGAATAATTCCAGTAGCCCATATTCCGTGTGAGTAAGAGATATAGGCCTTCCATCCACAGAAACGGAATGGCTGGTCTGATCCAGCCGGATATTCCCACAGGAAAGGATATTTGTAAACTCCTGTGCCTTTCGTTCTTTTACCCGCCGTAATACAGCATCCACCCGCATAAGTACCAACTTAAGAGAAAATGGTTTTGTGATGTAGTCATCTACTTTCAACTCAAATGCCTTGACCTGGGCTTCTTCTTCATCTAATGCTGTCAGCATAATGATGGGAATATCGGATTCCTGGCGGATCATCTCGCAGACCGTGTACCCGTCAATTTTCGGCATCATAATGTCCAGCAAAACAAGGGAGAAAGGCTGATCCCTAAATTTTGTGACACCCTCCAGGCCATCACCTGCAACCTCTATGCGATATCCGGCATCCGTCAGCAGTTCTGAAAGAATAGACTGGATAGCGGTTTCGTCCTCGATAATCAAAATACGTTCGTCCAAAATATCACCTCGGATATAGTATAGCATCCTTTTATTTAGATTTGGTTTAGTTTTGAAAGATACTGTTTTATAGAGTTAAGCAAAGTATTTCCATAAGAATAAGATAAAAGAGAGGGGAGCGGGAGACCGCCCTTTTTTAATTGTCAATAATATTAAATCTAAACAAAACCAAATAAATACGAGAAATTAAACTATCTTTTAAGTGTCGGGCTCCTCCAGTAAGAAATTGGTGTCTTGCTTAAAGCGATACACCATGTACTTGCCCGCACGATAGGTGTTGTGGACGCTGGTAGAAGCTGCGTAGGGATCTGTCTGTGGGCTTGGAAGCATTCCCAGGCTTGGCCTCCGGCCTCAAGTTCTCATACGGCCACCTTAGCGCCGTCGTCCAGCTCTAGGGTACAATCAATGCCCTGCCTAAAGCCGCTACAAAATCCACAGGTGATGGGATGTACACCACAGATATGACGCTTCACCGGCTCTCTCGATGGATAGAGCCGCGTCCATGGGGTTAATTGAGGCAATGCCATTCATCCACTCACCCCCGTCCGGTTCAATTGGGAAGATAGACGGTGTCACCCAACAATATGCATATTGCGTGGCATTAAAATCTACACCAAAATGGAAAACTTACCATCCTCCCAGTAAGTAGTCAGCGTCCCGCCACACCAAATGATATGCGACTGGCCCCAGAATAGGAATTGCTGTTTACACAGCTAATCATGGATGGACGTATTCTGGAGAACAATTTGAAACGTATGGGACTGGATTTGACCTGGCTGGATAAACAACTAAAGCAGCGCTATATTCATCACTCCCCGCAGGATGTTATTCTGGCGGTTTGTGATCGAAATCTGAAGTTTGGTCTTTATGAGAAAAACCCTTCCCAAATTGAAAATTAAACTTTTAAAGCGTGACTGAAGTTGTAACAATCATACACATTTTAGCTGTATATTCATATAATAGCATAGAGGTGAATTTCTCGTGAATTCATGTGAATTGACAGCTTCCGTCACTGCCATCGCCAATGCACTTGCCAGCAAGCTGACCGAGGATGAATTGAATCTGCTTGGATTGACCTTGACACTACTTGCTGATACACTGTTAACCATTGCAACACACAGAAACATTTGCAAGTGTAAAAGCGACTAAAAATGAACAAAGGATCAAATTTGGAACTCAAAAATAAAAAATAGCCTAATGTGAACTAGGAATTTTTATTTTTTAGAGGGATATCTTTTTTTGTAATACAAACCCATAATGGGGTTAGATTTTTGGGGTGAAATTCAATAAACAGTTTACCCACATAGATATCCAAACAGCAATCCGCACCTGGACTAAGCAAAGTGGAGCTTCAGCTTGAAAAAACAAGTTGGGAGCTCCACTTTTTACATTTTGATAAAACTTTAAGCCGTTATCTTCCTATGTTGTCTTTATTAAGTAGACTTTTGAGCTCATAGGCCTATTCGATTTTAGGTTTACCGTCAATGTCACTTACGGCCAGTACATGTCCAAGATTTTTCTACTATAGATTGATCGTAATAGGTCAGAACGTCTTGAAAGCCGTGTCTTGCGACACCATCAAGTTTGGTTTTACGGTATTGATGCCCCTAAAAGTTAGAGTACCCTTTTAGTAATCCTTTAAAAAGAGAAGATATTATTTTTAGAGATAATTTTTTATAAAATACGACATTGAAGCATATAATGTTATCTGATATAATTAAATAATAATAGATTATAAGATAAATCATTATATAAAAAAGTGCAATATGCTGAAGTTTGCATTAACCTTAACCTTGAGAGTTGCAAAAATCCTGGGAAAAATGATTAAAATAAAAAAGGAGATTTATTATGGGGAGTGCATTATCTAGATCGTATTATTTTGATACAGTTAAAATCATACGGGACATCGTACACGGTTATATCAGTCTCACAAGGTTTGACCTGGAACTTATTGATACGATAGAATTCCAACGTCTTAAGGATATCAGACAGTTGACATGCCAGCATGTTTATCCATCTGCAAGGCATACTCGTTTTGAACACTCTTTGGGAGTGCTTGAGTTAACAAGACAGATTATAAAAAATATTAATCGCAACGGCGTCATTACCAAACAGGCTGAACCCACACAACCTGTTATAAATAGTCAGTTACAATTTAATGCAGCAGTTGCAGCGCTTCTGCATGACGTGGGCCATTGTCCCTTTTCGCACTTAGGAGAGATAGAGTTCGATAAAGAAGAAGTCCGCGAAAGGCTCTGCCAGGCGATATGGGGGAATGAACAGCTTCGGAAGTCTAAAGAGAAGGAAAAACAGAGGATTTCAGAAAAACCAGAACATCAAGCAGCCATAGAAAAAAACTCGCTTTTTCAGAAAGTTGAGAAGGCGAAAGCCAAAAACATTGGAGCAGTTCATGAACAGCTTTCTTGCATTATAATACTGGAAAAATTCTCTGACAAACTTTCTAATCTTTGCGCCGAGGCAAAAGACGACAATGACGGTTTTCCAAATGGTGAAGGAATTACCATTGATTATGAGCTAATTCTTCGAAGTATTTTAGGGATCGAATATGATGTATCTACAGTGGAAACTATGGAAGAGAACAAGGCAAAAAATATTATTGTCCGCCTTATAAATTCTCCTGTTTTTGATATGGATAAGCTGGATTATATCATGCGGGATTCTGCCCTTACCGGTATCGGCACCCCGAGCATCGACACCCAGCGCCTTTTTAAGAATACCTATTTAAACGACGATTATAGCCTTATTTTTACAAGCAAGGCAGTACCGTCGCTCCAAAACATGATAGAGTCAAGGGATAGCCTGTATATGTATGTATACAACCATCATGTAGTGGTATTCTCAGATTTTATGAACACATATATTATGCGCAGGCTTTCCCGCAACGCCAGAGATTTTCTATGCCTAACACATCCCCAAGCGAATGACGGGCAGAGGAAAAAATTAACAGAGGACATGCTTATTTCCCACCTTGGTCTAGTACCTCGTTGTTTTATTTTTTCATCAAAATCAGTGGTGGATGAAAATCGTTCCGACAGCGACTGGGTATCCCTACTAAACACCATATACATATCGTCAATCCAATATAAATACATAGAAAATGAGGAGAAATTACGTTCTGAACTGGTAGACACAATTTACGGCGAATGCTTTGACTCAGATAGCAGCGCCGATATCATGGAGAGGCTTAAAGATGCAGAAAACGATGAGGAATTTTGCCAGCTTCAAAATAGGATACTTCTGGCTTTAAAACTCATTCATAACTATAAAAAGCGCACTTTTTTGAAGCCTTGGTGGAAGACAGTATTTGAGTTTACAAGTTTTATGGAGCATCACTTCCGGGACGATCGGATCTGCGAGCTTCTTTGTAGATCTATCTCCAATGACGGCGAATACGGGCTGGAAGCATCAGAACTACGTTCCCAGATAGCAAAACATGTTATTTATCTCACTCAGAAACTTTTTGATGCTGATGGAAAAAATGGATTGGCAGAAGCATTTCATGAAGGGGATTTCTTTATTATCGAGAGATCCAACCGTTTTTTTGCCCGAGAAACCATTGGGACTCTGGAAATAGCGTTAAAAACAAACGAAATTCTGGGTTTGCCTGCGGATGTGCAAAAACTAACAGCAGAGTATTATACTAAAAATCTCACCAATTTGATCCCTCAGAAAGATTATTCCACCATTTACAATAAGAATAGTTTTTACATTTTCTCGAAACCGCTATCCAGAGAAACGGTGCAGGAAAGAGCAAAAGAAATTGGACAGCCTCCAGAACTGCTGGAAAGGCGGCACTACCAGACAATTGAACAAATATTTGCCTTTGTAGCTTCGGAATTCATGAGACAAGGAGAACAAAAACTTGTCAAAATGATCTCTGAACAAAATGGTGAGGAGCAATCGAAAGAGAGGATGCTGGAACTCTATCAGAACCAATACCAAAACTATTAAAAAGAAGAGAGGGGAGAGGCTAGACTATGCATAAGTTTAGAAAGTATGGCGGCATTATTCTAACAACAATGATAACCCTAATGTCTATAATAGGTTGTCTAATAACAGACATACCGCTGTTAGCAAGAATAATCCTTGTACTGATGGCGGCATTTGCCATCTTTTCACTTTTTTATGATATACGTCAGGAATCAAAGCGACATAAATTTGAGAAAGACAGTGATAAATTTCATAAATTTTTCTCAAAGTGGTATTCTAAACCGGGAAAACTCAGTATAATATGTGAAGACCTCAACTGGATAAAAACCGATAATGGGTCTTGTATTTACGAAGCCCTTAAGAAAAAATGCGGGAATAAAGAACTTACATTATTCCTAGGGCAAGGAACATCTCCGGACATACTAAGAGAACTGAAAAGGGAGGGGGCAGTCATAAAAAAAGCCCCCGAAAGCATTGCAAATCAATACAGCTTTTCAGCCCTCTCCTATATGAATAATTATACAAATATTTTGGTGAGGGATAAACAGAAGGATGGAGTATATAGGATTGAATTTGATGAAGTATCCAACATCTATGTAACAGGCCTGCTGAATGCCCTTATAAAGGAGTTGAATAGGTCATGAATCACGGCAAAGGCATTGACGCTGGAAAGATGAAAGATAGCCAGGGTTTAAACCAGTTCATCTCACACGTTTGGGACAAAAATGTGTTGATACGTGCTAGGGATCTGGAACAAGAGACAGATATCACTTATACCAAAGTCATAAAGCCGTGGGTACTAGGGGAGCTTCAAAGGATTGCCACCCGAGAGAGTTCTATCTTGGATATCGGAAGCGGTTGTGGGTACCTAGCCAACGCAGTGTATACCAGTGGATTTGCAAATATAACCGGAATAGATATCTCGGAATATTCCGTTAAGTATTCCAAAGAAAGATATCCATATATAAAATTTTATATGCAGGATATTTATACATTGGTGGCGCCGTGTGCATACGATTTTGTACTCGCCGTTATGTCAATCAACAATATGCCAAAACTGCTGGAATTTTTCCAATGCATTAAAGATTTGCTGCGTCCTGGTGGTGGGCTTTTAATGGTCATACCGCATCCATGTTTTTGGCCGTATAAGCATATAAAGGACGAAATATTTCACTATGAGCAGGAAAGAAGTTATGAACTCTTGTTTTCTACCAAAGGAGAAAAAAACTACTCTTCAAAAATATTGTATTTCCATCGACGTCTTGAAATGTACTTTGAAGCCATTAACAGTACTGGCCTTCAGGTGGAGAGTTGTCACGAGCTTGTAGAGATAGAAGGAGAAGATAAGCCGGATATAATGGGATTTATAATTAAAAATCCTAATTAAAAACGATAATTTTATACATGTATTATTTTTTACTTATAAGGCGAGAAACGCCATTTTTTGTAATTCTATGGGAATGTAAAAATGATATGTGCAATAGTGCGTAGGTGAAATAGACGAGTACGGTCGGTGAGCAATGTAGTGCTCCTCAAACAGCCAGCAGACATATCAGCCTCAACTGGGCAGCATACTCAAGTCTCTAAAAGAAATGAAAAGACCCGCTTTTCAAATTTTCATGTTGAAAAGCGGGTCTTTTGTATCGATAAGCCCGGTCAGATGTATATTGGGTTTTATTCTTATGTTACTGCTTAAGAAATGCAACAGGCCATAGTAGCGTCTCATAATATCTTGAAGGGGCATCGTGATTTCGATATATTTATGTGTTTTATATCACAAAAATTGAATGAGGTTTATTATCATATTACCATGTAAAAAGTAGGGATTAGAAAAACCGTATTAATAGAGTTAGACAACGGCACAATTTATTCCATTGGAGGGCAACTGACGAAATGCATTACTATAATTGTAATAATTACTGTCCTTGTCCCGTACCGGACGAGAACTATACGGTTATTCAAGGCACGGCAGGACCGCAAGGGATACCAGGGCCCCAAGGCATTGCGGGAGAGTCTCCAAAAATCTCTGTGGTTGAGGATACCTTGACTAGCTATAAAGTTAGTTTTAAAACGACCGATCAAGAGGTTGTTAGTCCTAATTTTAGATCAAATATTAAATATTACAATGTTGACCTATCCGCTTCAGGAAGCTCCATTGAAGTTCCTCTACAAGCGTTGATATTAACCTTGCAGAACACTTCTTCAACATCCCTTCGAATGTCGATTCGTGCTACGGATGCCAGCGTACCGGTACTATGTGACATCCGTCGTACCACGATCTATGGGACTGGTTCCCCGGAAGCACAAACAACAACACCACAGTTTCCACGAGGATCACATTGGATGATATCCTCTATAGCAATTCAGAGGAATCCCATTGGGTGAGGATCAGACAACAAAATCCAAGCACTAAACTCTGGGCACTGTGCAATGTCAACACCTTTGCGTCCCAAGGAGGGGCCAGGACTTCGATCTGGGTGGAATGGGTTTATATAGATGCAACCTTTAATAAGCCATAAATAGAGGTGCAGCCATAATAAGTCCGCCCTAACGGCGCATGCGATTCCCGCATAAATCTTATTGAAATTGAAAGTACAAACCTACGGTAGGCAATTTATCCACCGTAGGTTTGTATTTTAAGAGGATGCTCAAACTTCTAATGGAATCCTTGGTGTGGATACAAAATTTATTGATATAGGATGTTTGGGACCTAGTAAAACGGTATTGACGGTCGAAAAATGAACGGGTATAATAATTTTGTATCTTATTCTTTTTTTCTGTCGATTATCAATACATTCAAATGGAGCCCACGTAGAGAATGCTGCGGCTCTCCTATTTTACAATTAAAAAGGGGTGAGCAATCTGTGAACCTAAAAAAGATCGGGCAACTGAGAAAAGCAAGCCGGATGACCATAGAAGAGCTGGCTTTTGAATCGGGTGTACCTATCAGTACGGTGCAAAAAATCAGTTCCGGCGTCACGAAAAATCCTGGAATTGAGACGATGGCGGCATTAGCGGACGCTTTGGATTGCTCCCTGGATGAGTTGGTGGACTTTCCCCGCAAAACCCATTCGCCGTTTCGTCATCGGGAACATGTGACGAAATACCAATCCCTCACTGAATCGGCTCAGGATAGGGTGGATAGTTACATTGAATATTTGTGGAACAACCCGGACAATCGGCGTCAAGTAGAGCCTGTATTTGTCAAAAGGGGAAGTTACGGATACCAATCACGGGTACCGGAGGATCTATCTGAAGATCCACCTGTTAAAGTGGCGGTTTATTCGTCCGACGGCCAGCTTGTGGGATACGATTGGGTGACAAAGGAACTGTATAGACAGTTGGAAGAATTGGGATTTACCCTTTCGTCGGAAGAGAAACCCGATTTAAGGGTTGCGCAACCCTCTCAAAAGGAAATTGCCAAAGCCTTTGCCGACTATCAGAAGGACAAGGATAAAAAATAATTGAGCTTGCAGCGGCCTTTAAGAGGTTTCGATTTTGGAAGAGGGATGATAACACCCCGGCAGGAGGATGACTTCTGCCGGGGTGTTTTGATTGGAGGTTATGGTACTCTACAGAACGTAGGTTGCTTTTGGGAGACGGATAGCCTATGCTAGTAACAGCCGATCAAGAAAAAGGGAGGAAATCAAATGACGTATATCACAGGGAAAACTATCCGTGAGCTGCGTGAAAGAAACCATCTTACCCAGAAGCAGCTGGCGGACAAGCTATGCGTTAGCGATAAAACCATATCCAAATGGGAGACCGGAGTAACGACGCCCGAACTGGACAAACTCATACAGCTAAGCCGGTTATTTGAAATATCCATAGACGAACTGGTAGGCAATACCCGTCATGAAGAACGGCCGGAAACAGCCATTCGAGAAAAAACGGTGGAAGTCCATTTCTGCCGGGGGCATTATGAATATAAGAGCAAACGGATGTTGTTTGGACTTCCACTGGTTCATATCAATGTGGGGCACGGTGTCTACAAGGCGAAAGGAATTTTGGCCATCGGTACAGTTGCAAAAGGAATGCTATCAATCGGCGGAGTATCCATGGGTATGCTGTCCTTTGGCGGAGCTTGCTGCGGGTTGTTCTCAATAGGTGGAATTTCATTGGCTCTCCTGCTGGCTATTGGCGGCATTTCGATCGGAACGATGGCAATCGGTGGATTGGCTTTGGGGGTTTTGGCAATCGGCGGCTGTGCCATTGGGATATATTCTATCGGCGGGGCGGCCATCGCTGCAAAAATCGCCGCTGGTGGATATGCCTCCGCTCCTATTGCGATTGGAGATAGTACGAACGGGCAGATTGTTTTTGATATCCATGAGCAAATACCGGCAGATGCCATTCGGGATGCGATACTTGGGAAGTTCCCCAAAACGTGGAAGGCCATTGTTGAACTGTTCAGCTCCATCCATTAACAGCGAATATTTATAAAGATAAAAATAGAAAAACACAGTCCAAAATCATTAGACTTCTATTGCAAAAAACAGGCGTCCTATCTTTTCATAGGACGCCTAAGCTTTTTAAAAAAAGATTATCTTCTACGCGATCAACGCAATGACTCTTTTAATCATACGACGCTGAATTAAATTCCGCAGGGGTTGCTTTTGATCCTTGCACCATAGCGTAACCCAATCAAAGATTTATTGGATATCTTTGCGACAGTATTTCACATAGGAGATTGTAACCCCTATGGCTCCGTAGGCCAATCCTAATATTACTAGTCCGGTATCCAGGGCCACGTTGGTCACGATGTCGGATCCTTCCGCATAGCCGAACGGCGTAATAAATTTTAAAAAATCAGCGCTTTCTGAAATGTTGGCAATAAGATTGAGAAAGTAGAGAACAGCTGCAATACCAAGGCCGATTCCAAGGCTTCCACGGTGGATAAACGCAGATAGCCCAAAACAGATCCCAGCAATTTCGAGCTGGAGAAGGAAGTAAGCCAAATGCAACAGAAGGATCTCTTTCCAAGGCAGCTCTTCACCAATGGCAGCAATAGAACCGATGGAAAAGAGCAATATGACCGCGTTCATGAGGATAATCTGCAACAGCACGGCAAGCAGTTTTTCCGTTACGATACGGCTGCGGCTGACTGGATGTGTGAGTAGAAATTCTGCGGTGTGTTCTTTTTCCTCCTTGGCCAGTGCAGATATGGCGCATAACGCGGCAAAAAAGGCCCCGCCCAAACCGAGAATATTGCCGCATTCCACTGCGTATAATCCCAACAGCGTTCCAAAATCCACCTGATCCATACCGAAAGCCTCTGAAAAACTTCCCATGGAGGCAAACATCTCGCTGACATCATTCATTTCTCCTTTCATTTCCGGAAATAAGAATACACAGATTGCCAACAAGAATCCAATAGACGCCGTCCATATCAGTAGGGAAATCCGGCCTTGTTTCAATTCATGCCTGACTAACGTCATTTTTTCCACTCCCTCCTGTGTAGTAATGAAGAAATATTTCTTCCAAATCCGGTTCACAAATCGACAGATCCTGAACCGGCCGGATGGAGAGCTCATGAAGTAATTCATTGATGTCCCCACTGTACAGAAAGCTGACTCCTTCCTCAATTTCCTGAAGATCGCAGATTCCATCCAGTTTGACAGGCGGAAATTCCCCATGGACCACGACCCGTTTAGCGTTTGTTTTTGATAGTTCTTCTACCCTTCCAGAAGCAATGATCCGTCCTTCCCGGATAATAGCGGCCCGGTTGCAGTTGCGCTGAATCTCGGATAAGACGTGGGAAGACAGGAAGATCGTCGTGCCCTGCCGATTGTGTTCCCGAAGGATATTGAAAAATTCACGCTGCATCAGAGGATCCAGCCCTCCGGTGGGTTCATCCAAAATACACAGCCGGGGATTGTGCTGGAGGGCGCAGATGATTCCTACCTTTTTACGGTTTCCAAAGGACAGCTCTTCTACTTTTTTAGAAACATCTAATTGAAGACGTTCACATAATTCCCTTGCTGCCTGGCCGCAGTTTTTCTTATGTAAATCAGCGGAAAGACGGATTACATCCCTGACCCGCATACCGGAATAGAAAATGGCTTCCGAAGGGAGATACCCTACCTCTGAGAGAATGCGCTTTTTATCCCTTACGATATCCATCCCAAAGATTTCCGCACAACCGCTGTTTGGATGGAGCAGGCCCAGCAGCGTGCGGACCGTGGTACTTTTTCCCGCGCCGTTGGGACCGATAAATCCGAAGAATTCCCCCTCGCCAACCTCCAGATCCAGGCTGACGATTCCCCTAGATTTTCCGTAGTATTTGGTAAGGCCTTTTGTCCTGATGGCATCCATGTTATCCCTTCTTTCTCAAATAGACTTGTTTCCAAAATTCAATCATTTCCATAAAGTCTTTCTCTAACCGATCAATGTCTTCCTCTGTGTTTATGGAGCCCTGTTGCTGGAGCTCCCATAAATAGCCTTCGGATGCAAGATACATTTCCCGCCGTATCTTTGCGACATCGACGCCTTCAATAAACTGTTCCGGATCCAGATTTGTCAAAGTTTGCTCCGCTTTGAAGGACACGAACTTGTGGTAACTTTTCTGAATGGCAGGCCGGACCGATGGATCGGTTTCATAAAACGCTTTGATTACGAAGGCTCCCATATTGGGATATTGTTTCATAAGATGTACTTTGGCACGCATGCCGCGGTACATCATCTCAAAAAGATCGCGCTGCTCATAGCATCCATATTGCGTCAATACCTGGATGGTAATTTTTCCACATGTATCCCAAAGGAACAGATACAATTCCTTTTTATTATGGAAGTAATGAAATAACAGAGATTTGCTAATCCCAGCGGCGTCCGCAATTTCACTCATAGGGCTTTTCTTATAGCTGTTCTGAGAAAACACACGGTATCCCGCATTAATGATGGTCTGCTGTTTCTGTTCCGGCAGAGAAAAAAACTTTTCGTTCATCCATATCCCTCCTTTGACCGTTGCGGACAATTAACATTATATCCCGTTGACCGTTTTTGAGAAGACCCACATTAATCCAAAATAGAAAAAACCCGCAAAAGCACAGTAACTGAAGCTTTTGCGGGTTTTTAGCATCCAATAGATCAATTCGCTTTTAAGGAAAAAACCACAATGGTCAAATATTCCTCCCGATAATATG
>CAJFOZ010000020.1 GCA_904397895.1 uncultured Clostridia bacterium | reverse complement strand
GAACCGGCGTAATCTGACATGCCGGTTCCGACTAAAATTCTTTTTACTTCCTTATGGGACGCTGCCGGAGAGGCAGGAGCTTTTTTTATAGGATGAAATGTTTTTTATTTCTTGAAGGATTAGGATTATAAAAAAGGAGCTTCCCTAGGATATAAGGAAGCTCCTTTTGAATTGTGATGGTTTAATCCTCAATGGATAGGAGGTTTTTATCCTTATTTTCCCCCTTGGAAATGGATCGTTTTACAAAAAAGACAACCCCTTTTCCAATCAGATTGATGACTAAAATCATGAGGGAAACAAGTGCAGTACCTTCGATAAAGGATTGGGATTCCAGCTGAGGGATGAGCAGAGCTAACGGCATGGTGCGGAAATTCACCAGGAAGGATACCGCCGAAATGGTGATCATAGCATTGACAAAGAAGTAGCTGTACATCTCCACGATGGTAGCCTTGGTGCAGGGAATGTAAACCGAGAACAGCATCTTAAACCGGCTAATCCCCAATGTCTGGGAGACGTCCTCCAGATTTGGATTAAACTTGGAAAGGGAATTGTAGGCCAACAAATAAGGGGAGGAGAAAAAGTGGACGATGTTGACCAGGACCAGAATAAAGATGGTAGAATAAAACGGCATGCTCTTAAAGGTCAATGCAAAAGAGAGGCCTAGTACGATACCTGGGACAGCCAGGGACAACATGCTGATAAAGTGAAGCATCTTATTGGAAATTGACTTTTTGGACCGAGCCGTAATATAGGCCGAGAAATAGGAGAGACAAGTTCCAAACAATGCCGTGAGCAGTGCGATAGCCAAAGAATTGATAAAATACATCCCGATTCCATCGGAAAATAGTTTGGTAATGTTGTCCAGAGAGAAGGACATATCAATGGGATATTGTTTGACAAAGCTCAGGCAGATAAAGGCAAAAATCGGCAAACAGATTAAAATCAAAACCACAGCAAAGATGACGTACACCAAAATATCCCGTTTTTTGTTGGGCTCAATCTGATAGGCTTTGGTAACCGTACTGCTAGAAGCATTGATTCCACTGTTTTTAAGATCCAGAAGGAAGGCGACTACGGCTGGCAGAAGCAGGAGGATACCAATGACAGCGCCGTTGGAGAAGTTCATCATGCCGATGACTTCACGGTACATATAAACCGGTAAGGTCATATCGGTTCCACCCGTCATGAGAGGGACGCCGTAGTCGGTAAACACCATCGTAAAGACGGCCAGCACAGCCGACAGCATGGTGCGCCGCATAGACGGCATGGTGATGGTCAAGAACTGTTTCCATTTAGAGAGGCCCAGAACACTGGCCGCCTCATAGATGGTGTAGTCCTCATATTGAAAGGAATCGTGGAACATGAGGAACGAGACGGGGAAGGAATAGAGCACCGACCCCATGATGATACCGGGATATCCATATAGGCCGATGTTGATGCCCAACAGGTTGGTAATGAGACCATTGTCGCCGAAGAGGAGGACCAGTCCCATACCGTGGGAGATACTGGGGATCAGCATGGGGATGGTGAACAAGACCACGAAGATGGATTTAAACCGGATGTTGGAACGGTTGAGAAGCCATGCCAGGAAAAAGGACAACGTGACCGAAATAACCGTTGCAGACAATGTAGTAATGAGGGAGTTCTGAAGCATGGGCCAGAACTGCTGGGAGGAGAAGACATTTTGAATATGTTCGCCGCGAATATTGCTAAAAAGCACTAGGACCGGAAAAACAATGGTGATGAGCAAATAGATCAGAAGGAGGGACTTTAACGAAAGAAATTTTTTATTATTCATGGCGATCCCGTCCTGTATAATGCAAAAGATCTTGATATTTTTTATCCAACTGATCCACCACAAACAAAGAGACGTATTTGCTGGCTGGGTTTTGATAGATGGAATGAGGGGTATCCAGCTGTTCCACATTGCCGCTGTTCATCACCATAATGCGATCACTGAGGAAGAAAGCTTCCTCCTGATCGTGGGTGATAAATAGCATAGTAGCGTGAAACTTTTTTTGAAGGGCTTTTAGTTCGGCTTTCATAATCTCGCGATTGGCCACGTCCAATGCGGAGATGGGCTCGTCCAACAGGATAATATCCGGGTTCATGGCCAGAGTACGAGCAATGGCCACGCGTTGTTGCTGTCCGCCGGACAGCTGTGCCGGCTTTTTGTTGATCTGATCCAGCAGGCCCACCTGCTCTAAAGTATGCATGGCGATGCTTTTGGCGTCTTTTTTGGTGTCCTTGCGCAACGTCAAGGCGTATTGCACATTCTGGAGAACCGTCATATTGGGGAACAAAGCGTAGTTTTGAAACACGATTCCCATGCCCCGGTCAAAACTGGACAATCCGGAAATATCGGTGCCGCTTTTTAAGATTTCACCGCTGTCGGCCTTCTCCAGACCAATTAAAATGCGCAATAAAGTGGTCTTTCCACAACCGCTGGGACCTAAAATGGAGAGGAATTCACCCTCCATCAAATCAAAGGATAGATTGTTAAGCACCATTTTACCGTCGTAACTTTTGCAAAGATTGCGGACGGAAAGCTTTGGTTTTAATACTTCCATAGGGAAAGCAGCCTCTCTTTCTCTTCAACGTCTTCAATTCCAGCCATATCGGCGTACTGGATATTCTGCGGATAGTTGGGAATGTTGTTCTTCTGATTTTTAAGAACCAGTTCCGGCGAGAAATTCTCCTTATCGTAAACCAGGAACTCATTGATAATGTAGTCGAATACCTCAGAGACGCCGCGTTTTGACTCATGCCCGTCGATGAGGGCGGTGCCGGTCAACGAATAGGGGGAACCGGTGGGAGGATAGATGATTTCAAAAGGCTGGCCTTTGTTGATCTCGCTGACTGCTTGGAAGGTCATGCCAAGACCCACAGCCACCTCACCTTGGGTGAGCATCTTAATGGGACCGGAACCCGATTCGGTAAATTGTTTCAAATTGTCATGGAGCTTGTCTACGTAGGCCAGAGCCTCATCTTCCCCCATGGTGTTGACCCAATTTTTATAGAAGAAGTACCCGGTGCCGCTGGATTTGGGATCCGGCATAGCAATTAGATTTTTATATTCCGGTTTCAACAAATCCTCATATGTTTTAGGAGCTTCCAATCCGTGTTTTTTCAAAACGTCGGTATTTACAATGATGGAACCGGCAAACCGTTCCCAAGTTACCCATCGGTTATTGTAATTCTCAGGGCCCAAACCATCGATGTATTGAATCTTACTTCTCCCAGATACATCGGCCAGGCTATTTTCAATCTTTCTGAGATATCCGGATTCAACCCCTACGAGAATATCCACCTCCGTATTTTTCCCTTCGGTGAGAACTTTAGCGGCGGTTTTGCCGGTGGGCATATACATTACAATGACGTTATACTGGGGGAATCTCTCGTTGAGTTTTTCCTGAAGGCTGTCGTTGCGGAACTGTTCAGCAGAGGAACATATGACGATGCTGTCCTTTCCACCAAAGTCAGCCAACAAAGTAAATAGAAGCGTTACCAGCAATAAAGCTACAAGTCCCTTTTTCATACCAAACCTCATTCTTCATAAAATCGCAGCCTATTTTACAATAAAAAAGAAAAAACCACAAAAAACTTAATTTTTATTCTAATCTGAACAAATAAGGCTGTTTTTTAGCCAAAAGACCGAAAAATAGCAGTTCATATTTATCCATAATACTCTATATTTAGAACGAAGTCAACCGAAAAAGCCTTTGATCCTTTCAAAATTCTTTACTTGGTTTTGACAAAAAAACAGGCCGAGTGTTGTAAACTCGGCCTGTTTTTATCCTTCTATCATGTAATCTAGTAAGAAAGCCAAAGAAGATCCGGAAAGAATGCATTTATCCATTGGATCCGTCTCAATAATCGAGCACGACCTTTCTGCATGCCTCACATAAAAAGGCCGGCAGCTCCGTATGATTGAAGCGGAAAGGATAGGGGCCAGCCAGCACAACGCCGCCTTTTTTCTCAATGGTGCGGGATGTTTCAAACCAAAAGCCGATGGAACTCTCTGGAGGCAAAAAGAAAAGTCCCACGCTATTTACCGTTACGACATTTCCTTCCCGCATCTCTGCGCCGCAAAACGGGCAGTTCATCTAAAATCCTCCCTTGTCAGCTTGGTTGCCTAAATGATTAAGATGATTGTAACATCCTCATGGAACAGGAAACAAGAAGTATCCTGACCAAATAAAAGATCATTTTTTCATCAGCTTGACCAACACAGCCTTTTGAGCATGAAGACGGTTTTCAGCCTCATCAAAGATTTCGTCGGCATGCTTTTCAAAGGTTTCTGCGGAGATTTCCTCCCCGCGGTGGGCAGGCAGACAATGCTGTACCATGACGTCGGGAGCACATAGGGTAAGAAGCTGTTCATTGACTTGGTATCCAGCAAAGGCCTTGCGGCGCAGTTCGGCTTCCTCTTCCTGCCCCATGGAGGCCCAAACATCAGTGAAGATGACGTCGGCCTCTTTGGCGGCCTTCCGGATATCATTGGTGAGGAGGAAGGCGTCGCCATAGCCCTTGGCAAACTCCAGCACGGAAGCGTCGGGCCTATAATCATCCGGCGTGGCGATGGATACCTGCATCCCCACCTTCAGACAACCTACAATGAGGGAGTTGGCCATATTGTTGCCGTCGCCGATGTAGCACATCTTGAGGCCTTCCAGACGTTTCTTGTGTTCCCGCACCGTCATGAGATCGGCCAATACCTGGCAGGGATGACAGAAATCCGTAAGTCCGTTGATGACGGGGATGCTGCCGTAGGCGGCGAGATCTTCCACCTCTTGCTGGGCAAAGGTACGGATCATGATGCCGTCCAGGTACCGGGAGAGCACGCGTGCGGTATCCTGCACCGGTTCGCCGCGGCCGATTTGGAGATCCCGGTTGGAGAGGAACAAGGCGGTTCCCCCCAGCTGGCTCATACCTACCTCAAAGGAGACGCGGGTGCGGGTGGAGGATTTCTGGAAGATCATACCCAGGGTTTGTCCCTCCAGGTAGGGATGTTTCATCCCGTGTTTTTGTTCGTATTTCAGTTGATCAGCCAGATTTAGAAGTTCCATAATCTCTTCCGTGGAGAGATCCAGCAGTTTGAGCAAATGGTTCATACGCTTAACACCTCATTTAATATAGTTAATCCTCGATCGATTTCTTCGTAAGAGATGGTCAAGGGCGGGAGCATCCGTAGTTTTGCTTTGGCGGTTAGGATCATAAGACCCTTTTGGAGACAAGCGGCGGCCAAGGCTTTACTGTCTCCATCCACCGTGATGCCCAGCATAAGGCCTTTGCCTTCCACGCTTTTGACCTTGGGCATGGACTGGACCCTTTGGGTAATATACTGTCCCTTTTGTTCCACCTCTTGGAGCAGCCGGCCGTCTAGCTTGGAGAGCACTACTTGGGCGCCCGCGCAGGCCACAGGATTGCCGCCGTAGGTGGCGCCATGGTCGCCGGGGCCTAGGACGTCGGCGCATTTCTCACCAAATAAAACGGCTCCGATGGGGAGCCCGCCTCCCAATCCTTTGGCTAGGCTGACAAGGTCAGGGGAGATGCCGTAGTGCTCGCAGCAGAGAAATTTACCGGTGCGCCCGACGCCGGTTTGAACTTCGTCCACCAAGAGAAGGATGTCTTTTTCCCGGCATACTTTGGCAATGGCATGGACAAAATCCTTCTCCAAAGGAACGACGCCACCCTCTCCCTGGATCAGTTCGATAAGAATGCCGCAGACGGTATCGTCCAGACGGTCGGTCAAAGAGGCGATATCGTTTGCCCGGAAGAAGGAGAACCCATCGGTAAAGGGATCAAAATACTGGTGAAAGACATCTTGACCCGTGGCCGAAAGGGTGGTGACGGTGCGGCCATGAAAGCTGTTTTCCAGTGCTAGGATGGTATGACGTCCTTTTCCATAGCGGTCTGAACTATATTTACGCGCCGTTTTGATCATGCATTCGTTTGCCTCGGCGCCGGAGTTGCAAAAGAAAACTTTGTCCATACCGGTGCGGGTACACAGTGCTTGGGCCAGCTCGATCATGGGAGAAGTGTAATAAAGGTTTGAGATGTGCTGAAGGGTGGATGCCTGATGTTGGACGGCTTTCACCCAATCGGCGTCGCACCAGCCCAATGAATTGACGCCGATGCCAGAGGTAAAGTCGATGTATGTGCGTCCATCAAGGCTGGTGCACACGGCGTTTTTCCCAGAGTCGGCCTGAAGGTCGAACCGGCTGTAGGTGCTTGCGATATAGCGGCTATCCAGAGTTTTAAGATCGTCCATGTTTTATGCTCCTCCTTTATCCCAAGAACATGGTGCCTAATCCCTCGTCGGTCAGAAGCTCGATGAGGATGGAGTGGGGGACGCGCCCGTCGATGATATTGGCCTGTTTGACGCCCCGGCGCACGGCTTCCACACAACAGTCCACCTTGGGGATCATCCCTCCCTGGATGATGCCTTTGCTGGCGAGGGCCGGCACTTCGCTGGCATTGACCGAGGTAATGAGGGTGGACTCATCCTCTTTATCCCACAAAAGTCCCCGTACGTCGGTGAGGAGGATCAGGCTCTCAGCGTGGAGCTGGGCGGCGATACGGGATGCCGCTGCGTCGGCGTTAATGTTGTAGACGTCTCCCGCTTCATCACAACCGATGGTGGCGATGACGGGAATATAGCCGTTGTCAAGGGCGTCGTTGATTAGCTTGGGGTTGACGTTGGTGACTTCGCCTACAAATCCCACATCCCCGTCCATTTTCTTTACCTGGATGGTTTTGCCATCGATGCCGCAGATGCCCAGGGCCTGGCCTTTGTTCTGTTGAAGCAGCCCCACCAGATCCTTGTTGGTCTTGCCGGCCAGTACCATCTGGACGACTTTGACTGTTTCGGCATCGGTGTATCGTAGACCTCCGACAAATCGGCTCTCCTTGCCCATGGCGTTGAGGGTCTCGGTTATTTCCGGGCCTCCTCCGTGGACAAGTACAATACGGATCCCCACCAATGAAAGCAATACAATATCGCTCATGACCGCCGCCTTTAGATCTTCATTGATCATGGCATTGCCGCCGTATTTGACAACTACGACTTTGTTATAATATTTTTGAATATAGGGCAGAGCCTGGGCCAATACGTGGGCCTTGTCTGAATTGTTGAGTTGCACTTTGGTTTCCTCTTTTCTATGGTTAGGTGCGGTAATCGCCGTTGATTTTGACATAGTCGTAGCTGAGGTCACATCCCCAAGCGGTAGCTTGGCCGTCCCCTTGATTCATGGAGATCACAATCTGGATTTCCTTCTCAGAAAGCACCTGTTTGGCCGTGTCCTCGCTGAATGGGACGCCGGCGCCGTCACGGCATACCTCTACCTGTCCCGCTTCGGATGCCAAGACAACGCCTACCTTGTCAATGTCAAATGCAGCGTCGGTGTAGCCGATGGCGCAAAGGATACGGCCCCAGTTGGCGTCTTCTCCAAACATAGCGGCCTTGAAAAGGGTGGAACACACTACCGACTTGGCCACTTTGCGGGCCGTTTCCTTGGATGGAGCACCGGTAACGGTGCATTCCAACAGCTTGGTGGCGCCTTCGCCGTCGGCCGCCATCTGTTTTGCCAGCTGACGGCACACCATCATGAGCCCTTCCACAAAGGTATCATATGCGTCGTCCTGTTTTGTAATGACCGGATTGCCCGCCTGACCGTTGGCCAGTACGGTCAGCATGTCGTTGGTGGAGGTGTCTCCATCCACTGAGATCATGTTGAAGGTGTCGTCGGCCACCTGTTTGACGGCTTTTTGCAGCATCTCACTGGAGATGGCTGCATCACTGGTGACAAAACAAAGCATGGTGGCCATGTTGGGATGGATCATGCCGCTGCCTTTTGAGATGCCCCCGATGGAACACATTTTTCCTCCCAAAGGGAATTGGACCGCCACTTGTTTGGGACAGGTGTCGGTAGTCATGATGGCTTCGGCAGCAGGGGTGCCGTCGAGACCAAGATGTGCCACCAAGTCCGGCATAGCTTTTGTGATGGGATCCAATGGAAGCGGTTGCCCGATCACGCCGGTGGAGGCGATGACGATATCCTCTTCCCTAATGTCCAAAGCATCGGCGGCGCTTTTGCACATGGCGTTGGCGATGTCCAGGCCATCGGCATTGCAGGTGTTGGCATTGCCGGAGTTGCAAAGGACGGCCTGCGCTTTGCCATCCTTGAGGTGCTGTTTGGTCACCAGGATGGGCGCTCCCTTTACTTTATTGGTGGTGTATACCGATGCGGCGGTACACATGGTATGGCTAAAGATGAGGGCCAGATCCTTTTTGGAACGGTTTTTGCGGATGCCGCAGTGCACTCCCGACGCTTGAAACCCCTTGGGGGCACAGACATCCCCTTCAATCCACTGGTATGGCATAGAAAAATATCCCCTTTCTCATTAAAAAGCCGGCGGCGTCATGCAAAGCCCGGTTTCCTCCGCCATCCCCAGGGCTAGATTCATATTTTGAATGGCCTGTCCCGCCGCCCCTTTTACCATGTTGTCGATGGTGGACACCACGATCAGACGATGGGTGCGGGGATCGCTGTGCAGGGAGATGTGGCAGTAGTTGCTGTATTTGACGTTTTTCAGGTTGGCGATGCATCCTTTGGGAAGTAGTTTTACAAACCGTTCCTTTTGGTAAAATTGTCCGTAGAGGGTCCGGACCTTGTCCTCATCCCAACCGTCCTCCAGGTTGAGGTACATGGTGGACACAATCCCCCGGTTGACGGCCAGCAGATGGGGAACAAAGGTAAGGGTGACCGGTGCGCCGTTTAATTCCGACAGCACCTGCTCCATCTCAGGAGTGTGACGGTGAGAGGCAACCTTGTAAGGCGCAAAGGCTTCGTTGCACTCGGTGTAATGGGTGTTGAGGGCCAAGCCACGTCCGGCGCCGGTGGCTCCCGACTTCGCGTCGATGATGAGACTGTCGGGCAAGACGATTTTTTCTTGGTATAAGGGGGCCAGTCCCAGACACACCGATGTGACGTAACATCCCGGATTGGCGATGAGTTTAGCCCCCGGTACCAACGACCGGTGAAGCTCTGGAATGGAGTAAACCGCCATTTTATGGAGATCTGGATCCTGGTAGGATCCCCCATACCATTGGGCGTAGTCGGATTCCTTTTTGAGGCGGAAGTCAGCCCCCATGTCGATAAATAGTTTCCCTTCGTCTACACAGCGGCGGGCGATGGGTTCCGACAGACCGTGGGGAAGGGATCCAAATATAACCTGGCACCGATCCACCACATGGGTATCGTCGGTTAATACCTTATCGAACAATCCAGTGAGCTGAGGATAGACTTCACTGATTTCTTTGCCCTCAAAACTGACGGAAGAAACCGCTTCCACCTCTACCCCCGGATGGTTCAAAAGCAACCGGACCAGTTCTAGTCCAGCGTATCCCGTAGCGCCAATGACGCCTACTTTTATTTTATCCATGAATCGACACCTCAATTATGACTCCAAAGGCTTACGTTGTTTTGTAAGAAATCCTGCATCCAATCAATCTGTTTCTGCACCGATTGGGGAGAGGGGCCGCCTTCGCTGGTGCGGCCTTTGACGCAGGCCGTAAGATCGATGGCCTGATAGATATCCTCCTCAAAGACAGGGCAGGCGGCTTGGTAATCAGAAAGGGGAAGGGTTTCTAAAGTAAGGCCCTTCTGGATGCACAAAGCGACCAAACCGCCGGTGCATTTGTAGGCGTCCCGGAAGGGGATGCCCTTTTTGGTGAGATAATCAGCGCAGTCGGTAGCGTTGATAAATCCTTTGGCGGCGGCCGAACGCATGTTGTCCTTTAACACCGTCATGGTGGACACCATGGGGATCATGGTGGTGAGACACAATTTAACCGTATCCACTGCGTCAAAAATGGCCTCCTTATCCTCCTGCATATCTTTATTATAGGCCAAGGGGAGCCCCTTCATCATGGTCAGCAGGGTGGTTAGATCACCGTATACCCGGCCGGTTTTGCCCCGGATCAGCTCCGATACATCGGGGTTTTTCTTCTGGGGCATGATGGAGGAACCGGTAGCAAAGGCGTCGTCCAACTCGATGAATTTGAATTCCCACGAGCACCAGGATACCATCTCTTCGGAAAAACGGGAGAGATGCATCATGATGATAGAGAGCGTGCTGCACAATTCAATGCAGAAATCCCGGTCGGAGACGCCGTCCAAGGAGTTTTGACATACGCCGTCAAATCCCAGGGCTTTGGCCGTCATCTGCCGGTCGATGGGGTAGGTGGTGCCGGCCAAAGCGCAGCATCCCAAAGGAGAGTAGTTCATCCGAGCCGCTGCGTCCTGGAGCCGCCCCATATCCCGGGCGACCATGTTGGCGTAGGCCATTAAATGATGGCCGAAGGTCACCGGCTGGGCCCGCTGGAGATGGGTGTATCCCGGCATGACGGTTTCCAGATGGTCCTGAGCCAGATTGGTCAGCTGAGAACCAAATTCGTGAAGCAGATCAAAAATCTGAGCTGCCTCTTCCCGCAAATAAAGGCGTAAATCCAAAGCAACCTGATCGTTGCGGCTGCGGGCGGTATGAAGACGTTTGCCGGCATCCCCGATGCGCTTTGTCAATTGCTCTTCTAAAAACATGTGGATGTCTTCGGCATTGGGGTCAAAGCAAAGGGTTCCATTTTGCAAATCCTGAGAAAGCCCCATAAGGCCCTCCACAATACGATTGGCGTCCACACGGGGGATAATACCCTGGGCGGCCAGCATCTGGGCATGGGCGATGGATCCTTTGATATCCTGCTCCACCATCCGGGAATCAAACCGAATGGAGGAATTGAAGTCGTTGACCCGTGCATCGGCCTCTTTGGAGAACCGTCCGGCCCACATCTTCATCCTGATCACTCCTTCTTATATGAAAACAGCTACAGCGGCGAGGCAAACCGCCCCGACGCTGCAGCCTCATGGTTCTCTATTGGTCTGGCGCCGCTCCCAAAACCGCAAGGAAGATAGGCGCCTTTCTCAGCAGTTTTTATTTGATCTTTTTCTCGTCCAGCAGGGCCTTGACTTTGAGAGGCAGGCCAAAGAGGTTGATGAATCCGGCTGAATCGGCTTGATCGTAGACGTTATCCTCCCCAAAGGTGGCGATTTCCTCCGAATAGAGGGAATAGGGAGAGGTCATACCAGCGTTCATGATGTTGCCCTTGTAGAGCTTGAGTTTGACTTCGCCGGTGACGGTCTGCTGAGTACTGTCCACAAAGGCGCTCATGGCTTCCCGCAGGGGGGTATACCACAGGCCGTTGTAAACCAGTTCGCTGAACTTGATGGCCATCTGCATTTTATAATGCTGGGTGTCCTTGTCCAAACAGATCTCTTCCAAGGACTGATGGGCAAAATACAGAATGCTGCCGCCGGGGGTCTCGTAGACGCCGCGGCTCTTCATGCCTACCAGACGGTTTTCCACCATGTCTACGATACCAACGCCGTTGGCACCCCCCAATTCATTGAGCTTGGTGAGGATCTCCACCGGGGTCATGCCGACGCCGTCGACCGATACCGGAGTACCCTTGTCAAAGCCGATGGTGACGTAGGTAGGGGTGTCCGGGGCTTTTTCCGGGGTGACGCCCATCTCCAGAATCTTATCATACATGGGTTCGTTGGCCGGATCCTCCAGATCCAGGCCCTCATGGGACAGATGCCACAGGTTCTTATCCTTGGAATAATTGGTTTCACGGTTGATCTTCAGAGGGATATTGTGTTCTTCCGCATAGGCAATTTCCTTTTCGCGGCTGTCCAGCTCCCAGAACCGCCAAGGGGCGATGATATCCATGGTAGGGGCGAAGGCCTTGATGGTCAATTCAAAACGGACCTGGTCGTTGCCCTTGCCGGTGCAGCCGTGGACAATGGCGTCGGCTCCCTCTTTCTTGGCGATTTCCACCAAACGTTTGGCGATGATAGGACGGGCAAAGGAGGTACCAAGCAAATATTTGCCTTCGTAAACGGCGCCTGCCTTCAGGGTGGGGACGATAAAATCCTCCACAAATTCTTTGGTTAGATCCTCAATGTAGCATTTGGAAGCGCCTGTCTTGATGGCTTTTTCCTCCAGGCCTTCCAGCTCAGAGTCGCCTTGGCCCACATTGGCGGCCACAGCGATGACTTCACAGCCATAATGCTCCTTGAGCCAGGGGATAATGACCGATGTATCCAATCCTCCGGAATAAGCCAACACGACCTTCTTGTACTGCTTTTGCATATCTATACCTCCAATTGAGTTATTATTCAATCTATCGCCTATTATACACCCTATGTTATGCAATTTCAAGTATATTTTTAAGGATAAACATTCATTTTATTGACTGCTTCCTTGTGTGGTTTTGCACAAAAAAAGGCCGCCCAGATCGGATGCCTGGGCGGCACAATGAAATGAAAGGGATGCAGTTTATTTCTGGATCAAGCTTACGCCATCCATCTCAGCCGGTTGGGGGATGCCCATGATGTCCAGCATAGTGGGGGCGATATCGGCCAGACGGCCGCCTTCACGCAGTTTGCAGTCGCGGCCCACCACGATGAAGGGAACGGGCCAAGTGGTGTGGGCGGTGAAGGGGGAACCATCCGGTTCCTTCATCTGATCGGCATTGCCGTGGTCGGCGGTGACCAGCAATACGCCGTCCATCTTCTTGACGGCATCGGCCACGCGGCCCATGCAGGTGTCCACCGCTTCCACCGCTTTGACAGCGGCCTCTTCCACGCCGGTATGGCCTACCATATCGCAGTTTGCGAAGTTGAGGATGACCACATCGTAGTTGCCACTTAAGATGCGCTCGCACACAGCGTCGCACACTTCGTAGGCGCTCATCTCGGGCTGTAGGTCATAAGTGGCCACCTTGGGGGAGGGGATCAGCACGCGGTCTTCGCCCTCATACTGCTTTTCCACACCGCCGTTGAAAAAGAAAGTGACGTGGGCATATTTTTCCGTCTCAGCGATACGGAGCTGGGTCTTGCCCAGGTTGGAGAGGTATTCGCCCAGAGTGTTTTTCAAAGACTGGGGATGGAAAGCTATGGTGACGTTGGGCATGGTAGCGTCATACTGGGTGAAGCACACATAATGAAGCGGGAAGAAACCATTCTTGCGCTCAAACCCGTTAAAGTCGGGATCCACCAACGTACGTGTGATCTCACGGGCGCGGTCGGGGCGGAAGTTAAAGAAAATCACAGAGTCGTTTGCCTTGATGGCAGCGCCGCCCTCGATGACAGCCGGTACGATAAATTCATCGGTGACATCCTTTTCATAGGAGTGGGCAACCGCCTCTACCGGGTCGGCTTCCTGCACGCCCTCGCGATAGACGCAGGCGGCATAGGCTTTCTCCACCCGCTCCCAACGGTTGTCGCGGTCCATGGCGTAGTAGCGGCCCATGACGGTGGCCACTTTGCCCACGCCGATTTCCTTCATCTTGGCCACCAATTCGGCTACGAAATCCTTGCCGGAGGTGGGGGGGACGTCACGGCCGTCCATGAGGCAGTGGACGTATACACGGTCAAGGCCCTTGCGTTTGGCAAGCTCTAAAAGGCCGTACAGGTGGGAGTTATGGCTGTGGACACCGCCGTCCGACAAAAGGCCCATGAGATGCAAATCGGTACCCTCTTTGAGACAGTGGTCCACAGCGGCAACCAATGCTTCGTTCTGGAAGAAGTCGCCGTCCTCAATGGACTTGGTGATGCGGGTCAATTCCTGGTACACAACACGGCCGGCGCCGATGTTGGTATGCCCTACCTCAGAGTTGCCCATCTGGCCGTCGGGGAGGCCGACATTGAGGCCGGATGCGCCGATTTGGGTATGGGGATTCTCTGCAAACAGCTTGTCTAAATTGGGGGTATTGGCTTCCACAATGGCATTGCCGTAGTCGGAAGGATTCAGGCCAAAGCCGTCCATAATGGTGAGCACGAGAGGCTTTTTCATAAAGACATCCTCCTTTTGGATTGAAAGGGCGGCCCGGTGCCCGAGCCGCCATAAGATTAAAAAAACAGTGCGATGCTGGATATTGTCGCATCAGATCCGGCTGCTTTGTACACAAAACCAAACCTTGTGAATGGGGATTGCTTATTTAGAAGCGGCCTCCACGATGGTGGCAAAGTCGGGGGCCTTCAGGGAAGCGCCGCCGATGAGGCCGCCGTCCACATCGGGCTGGGCCAACAAATCGGCAGCGTTGCCGGCGTTCATGGAGCCGCCGTACTGGATGGTGGTGGCGTCGGCAACCTTCTGGCTGTAGAGGGAAGCGATGGTATCGCGGATCAGTTTGCACACTTCGTTGGCCTGCTCAGCAGTAGCAGTGCGGCCGGTACCGATGGCCCAAACCGGTTCATAAGCGATGATGATGCGGGACATCTCATCTTCCGAGACGCCGCCTAAAGCGATCTTGGTCTGCATGGCAACCAGTTCGCTGGTGATGCCCTGTTCCCGCTGCTCCAGCATCTCGCCGACGCACAGGATGACCGTCAAACCGGCATCCAAAGCGGCGCGGACACGCTGCTGAACAGTGGTATCGGTCTCGCCAAAATACTGACGGCGTTCGCTGTGGCCGATGATAACGTACTGGACGCCCATTTCAGCCAGCATATCGGCCGAAACTTCACCGGTGAAAGCGCCGGATTTGGCCCAGTGGCAGTTCTCAGCGCCCACTTTGATGTTGGAACCAGCAGTATTGGCAAGAGCGGTTTCCAGGTTGGTGTAAGGCACGCAGATTACGACATCACAACCTGCTCCGGCCACTTTTTCTTTTAATTCACCGATAAGGGCAGCAGCCTCTTTACGGTTTTTGTTCATTTTCCAGTTGCCGGCAATGACGGCTTTGCGGAGATCTTTATTCATGTCAACTACATCCTTTCTATCTCAATAGAAGAAAAAGAGGAAAGATCCGATCTTTCCTCTTTTTCCATGGATCCGATGGATCTTATTTGTCGTTCAGAGCGGCAATGCCGGGCAAGGTCTTGCCTTCCAGGAATTCCAGGGAAGCGCCGCCGCCGGTGGAGATGTGGGTCATCTTATCGGCAAAGCCGAGCTTCTCAATAGCAGCAGCCGAATCGCCGCCGCCGATGATGGAGATAGCGCCGGAGTTAGCAACAGCAGTGGCGACAGCCTTGGTGCCGCTGGCGAAGTTCTCCCACTCGGAGACGCCCATAGGACCGTTCCAAACAACGGTGCCGGCGCCTTCGATGGCTTTTGCATAAGCAGCCTCGGTGTCAGGACCGATGTCCAGGCCCATCCAGCCTTCGGGAATCTCGGTGGAATGGACAACCTGGTACTCTGTATCCTCTTTATATTCCTTACCCACGCGGTTGTCGATGGGAAGCAGGAAGGTAACACCCTTCTCCTTGGCCTTAGCCAGGATGGAGTTGGCCAGATCCAGCTTATCTTCCTCGCAGATAGAGGTGCCGATGTGATGGCCCTGGGCTTTGTAGAAGGTGTAAGCCATGCCGCCGCCGACAATCAGGGTATCAACCTTATCCAAGAGGTTATTGATGACGCCGATTTTATCGGAAACCTTAGCGCCGCCCAAGATGGCTACGAAGGGACGCTTCGGATTCTCCAGAGCGCCGCCCATAATGGAGATTTCCTTCTGGATCAGATAACCGCACACAGCCGGCAGATAGGAAGCAACGCCGGTAGTGGAGGAATGGGCACGGTGAGCAGTGCCAAAAGCGTCATTGACATAAATCTCAGCCAAGGAAGCCAGCTGTTTGGAGAATTCAGGATCGTTCTTTTCCTCTTCCTTGTGGAAGCGGACGTTTTCAATCAGCATAATGTCGCCGTCTTTAAGCTCGGCAGCCAAGGATTTGGCCGATTCGCCCACAACGTCTTTGGCCATCTTGACTTCCTGGCCCAAAACCTTGGTGAGGTATGCGGCAACAGGAGCCAGGGAATATTTCATATTAAACTCGCCCTTGGGACGGCCCAGATGGGAGCAGAGGATCACACGGGCGCCGTGGGAAGCGAGATATTTGATGGTGGGGAGAGCCTCGGTGATGCGCTTAGGATCGGCAATGTTGCCCTCTGCATCAAAGGGGACATTGAAGTCGCAGCGAACGAGTACACGCTTGCCATTGACATCGATGTCTTCAATGGTCTTTTTGTTCAAAGCTGACATAAGTAGGAACACCCTTTCATTTCTGATCGTTGTTAAATTAACAAACAATATCTACCCATATTCTACCTTAATTTCTTGTCCATTGCAAGGCCGTTTATACAAAGAAAAGGTAAATTTTAAGGCAATTTCCAAAAGAAAAACCGGTCAATTCGCTTTAATGATAAAAAGATAAAATGAAAATAAATGATATGTTTTCATGGACACCAAATGAAAAAAACAAAAGAATAAAAAATTAAATTGTAAAAATATACAATCATGAAAAGGCGAATTGAGGTATTATAAATAAAAATAAATCATAATTAATAAAAAGTATTGACGCGATTTGAGAAACGGTGTTAAACTCAACTATAACCTTTGTATAAAAAAGAAATATATGGAGGAAAATTATGAGAAGGATATCGAAAATTGTGGCATTTCTTCTGGCGATCTGCCTTTGTGTGCAGATGACACCGGGGATTTCTGCTGAAGAAACCAGAACCGACGCGCTGTTTGAAAGCTTTGAGACACCGTCTGACGACCAAAAACCCGCCCCACTGTGGTTCTGGAACACCCAAATTAAGGATATGACAACCGACGAAGTTCGGGAAATTGTCCGGGAGTCCTATCTGCAAACGGGATATAGCGGGTTTGGTATTCTGCCAAATTGGTTGGAGGACTACCTCAACGACGATTATTTTGAAATGTACGAGGCCGCTTTAGACGAGGGCAGCAAATATGGGATGAAATTTTCCCTCTACGATGAAAACGGCTTCCCCAGCTACAATGCCGGCGGGCTGCTAGAGGAGCAGTATCCCGACTTAACTACCAAACGTTTGGACAAGTACGAAGCCGACGGTGCCAATGGGGAACAAGTACGGCTTAATCTGCCGGACGGCACTTTTATGGGCGCCGTAGCCATGAATACCGATACTAAGGAGCGGGTGGATATCAGTGAATACGCCACCATTTTACCTCCGAAGCCTTACGATCCTTATGAGGAACCACTGGGGATCTCTGCCTCCAGCACCTATACCGTATCCCCCGGTTATGAGGCCGATAAAGCGGTAGACGGGGATCTTTCCACCCGTTGGAATTCCGAGACTCGGTCGGGTGGCAACCAGTATCTCCTTATCAATTTTGGAGAAAAGAAGACCTTTGATGAGATCAAAGTGTATGAGGATAAGGATCCCCAGCTTCATCGCACTTCAAAGTATATCATCCAGTATTGGGATGACCAAGCGGCCGCTTGGCAGGAGATTGCCAACGGCAAAAAAATCACCGACGCCGGTGTGGATCACACTTTTGACGACGTGACATCCCAGTTTGTACGTCTCCAGATCAAACGTGTCACCAACGACAGCGCCTCCATCAGTGAATTCCAGGTGTTCTGCGAGGGTCAGCAATTAGAAGTCCCACCCAAGGAAGAGGATCCCTCTGTAGAGGATGGGGAATTCTACACCGCTTCCAGTTTTTATGGAGAAGGTTATGAGGCTGATAAAGCCTTTGACGGCGATTTTACCACCCGCTGGAATGCCGGCGATTATGTACCCAATCCCCACTGGCTCCAAATGGCCTTTGGCGAAGTGCGCAGTGTGGACAGCGTCAAGATTTACGAACATATCGGCCGTATCACCAGTTACGAGGTCCAGTACTGGGAGGATGGAGACTGGAAGACGGCAGCTACCGGTACCGCCATCGGCGAGCAGGGCGTCACGCTGGACTTTGATCCGGTGGAAACCTCCCGCATCCGCCTGTATATTAAGGATACCAGCGACTATTGCCCCACCATTTGGGAGATAGAAGCCTACGACCAAGGGGAAAAGATCCAGCCTAAGCAGCCGGAGGAGGAACCTTATGACGGTTCCTATTTGGAATATACCGTTCCGGAAGGCAACTGGAAGGTAATGGCCTTTATGTGCGTTGTGGACGGCAACAACGGCATGGATTATCTGGATCCCGATTCGGTCCGTGCCTTTATCGACATCACCTACGAAGCCTATTACCAGCGGTTCAAGAAATACTTTGACAATGGCACCATCACCACCGCGTTCTTCGACGAGCCCTCTTTCTGGCCGGCTGGCGGACGTACCCCTTATGGCGCCCAAGGCGCCCGTCTCTGGACGCCTGGGTTCAATGAAGAGTACGAAAAGATTTATGAAGGGGAAAGTCCTGTTCTCAATTATCCGGCTCTGTGGTACGACATCGGTGAGGACACCGACGAGGCCCGCAACAAGCTTCAATATGTCCGCACCGAGCTGTTTGCCACCTCTTATATTGGCCAGCTCAACCAGTGGTGTGAGGATCACGGCATTGAGCTGACAGGTCATATGCTGTTTGAAGAATGGACAAATCCCGTGGGTCTCCACGGAGACCTGATGAAGGTCTTTAAGGAGCAGGCCATCCCGGGTGTGGATGTTATCGACTATGTGGGCAAGAGCCAGGAGGCCTATAAAATTATCTCCTCCTCGGCCTATAACTGGGACAAAGGCAAGGTTATGTCGGAATCCTTCGGCGTTTTCCCCAGCAAGGACTGCACTGATTTTTACCGCAGCGCTATGGATCAGTACGCCAAGGGCATCAACCTCATCGTTCCCCATGCTGTTTGGTATGACGACGATCCGGCCAATGTGACCTATCAACCGGAGCTTTCCTACCGTAATCCCTTGTTTAGTGAGGACCTTCCCCAGTTTAACACCTACATGGCCCGTCTCAACACCATGTTACAAGACGGCCGCCATGTAGCCGATATCGCTATGCTATATCCCATCGACTACTTGGAATCCTGCTTTATCTTTAACGAAAAGGAGAATAACCCCGGCGATGCCGACTATATGCGGGTAGGGGAAACCTTGTCCCTAACGGCACGTCGCGATTTTACCTATCTCCATCCCGACGTCATTGATGAAAAATGCTCGGTGGAGGGCGATACCTTCAATTTATCCAACGAAGTTAACTATGAGCAATTTAAGGTGTTTGTCATCCCAGGCACCAAGGTCATCAGTTTGTCGAATCTCCAGAAGATCAAAGAGTTTTATGACAACGGCGGCAAAGTCATCGCCACTACGCAGCTTCCGTCCCGCGGTATCGAGGCTTCGGAGAATGAAGAGGTTTGCCGCATCATTGAAGAGATGTTCGGCGTTTCCCCCGATGCAAACCAGGACGCCCAAAATTCTAATGAAAAGGGTGGACAGGCTTATTTCATCAAATCCGGATTTGAGACAAAGCTCTCCCAGGTTCTAGACGAAGTGCTGCCGGTCTACGATGTAGAGCTGGATGCAGGAGCGGTATCGGGCGGAAATCTAAGTTATATCCACAAGGTGAAGGATGAGCGCAACATCTATTACTTCGCAAATTCCAGCAACACGCCGGTGGACACCACCGTGCGTATCCGAGGTGAACTGAAGTCCCCTGCCGTGTGGGATCCGTCCACCGGAACAGAGACTCCGGCCGATTATAAGATTGTGACACAGGACGGCCAAAAGGTCACCGAAGTGAAACTGAAGTTGGATGCGGTGGAATCTCTGTTTGTTGTGGAGTCCAAGCCGTCGGAACCGGTGGAAACGGTGGTCACCACTGATAAGGACACCTATGAAGTGAATGAAACCATTACCGTGACGGTTGAAACCGATATCCAGACCGAGGGCATCACCTTCTATAATGAAAATGGACGTTACTTGGGAATCAGCCGCATCAAGAGCATGATCCAAGGGGACAAAAAGATTTGGACATTGCAGACTTCTGTCGGAACCCAGGGAAATAGGACCATTCAGGTGAAGGCTCGCAAAGACGGCATGTGGATCGATCTTGCTCAATTTAACGTTGCCGTGACCGTTCCTTATGCGCCTGAGGCAGCGGTATATGAAGCCCACATCCAGACTGATCAGGCGGCTGCGGGCCAATGGTTTACCGTTCAGATATGGACCGATCAAAACACCGAAGGCATTGTGGTGCGCAGTGAGACGGGGCGATATATCGATAGCCCGGCAGGACAATACGAGGATCGGGGGGATCGGCGTCTCTTTACCATTTCCATATCGGTTGGAACAGCCGGTTTCCGAGTGCTTTCCTTCCATGGGGTCAACAGCCAAGGAAAAGTATCGGCTGATTCGGTGGAGGATAGTGTTATCATCACCGGTTAAACGCAATATTTTTACAGTTACAAAGCAAGGGCAGGCTGCTTTTGGGTAGCCTGCCCTTTATATATAGCGGGCATGAGAAAGATAAAAAAAGAAGGGTGACTTTTAAAGCTTTGTCGGCTACAATAAAGAAACCATAGATTTTTGTAAAAAAGAAAGGGTCTTATTTATGCCTACAAAGAGAAAACACGCACAAGTCTCGGAAAAACACATCTGGCTGGATTTCCAAGCTCCGGTTACGCTTGTAGTGTTTCTGTTGGCTCTTTTGGCGTTTTTACTATCTGGGGAAGGAGAAGCGCCATTTTATCGGGACTGGTTTTCCCTCACGAAAACGTCATTTGCCGATCCTGCCCAATATGTTCGCCTTTTTAGCTTTGTTCTAGGAAGCAGCGGGGCAGCCTTTATCAGCGATTGGCTGATGTTTTTGCTTCTAGCTCCCCAGGTGGAAGAACAAATGGGACCGGGAAAATTCATTGTTCTTTTGGCGGCGACGGCTGGTGTCACGGGATTGTTGGGGATTTTATCGGGCGTCACAGGATGGATGGGCAATGGATGTTTCGTGTTGATGCTAATCATTTTAACGGTTGTCTTTAGCCTGCAAGGGGGAAAAATTCCGCTGATCTCAGGCTTGGTGTTTTCCCTGTATCTCTGGCAAGAAGTGACGTATTTTCAAGCGTCCAGCCAAATCATAAGTCAACTGATTCCCATAGGCGGTGCGATAGTAGGGGTTATCCTAGGGCTTTTGCTTCACAGAAAAAGGTAAAAGGGCAAGAACTAGTTCTTTTGTCTAAATTTCGGAGAAGAGTGTCCTTCAATTCGTCAGAGAAACTGGAGGGTACCCCCTTGTAAATTCCAAAAAATCTGATTATAATTGGAAGAGTGAGACCGACAATAATTGTCAATAAAACCGAAAGGAGCACAAACATGAATTATTCCCAAGAAGTGGAAAAGATGTGCACTGTCGCAAAAGGACCTCATCATGGTCCTGCACCCATCCCGGAGGAAGGCAAGTGGGTCAAATCCTATGAAATTAAAGACATTTCCGGTTTGTCCCATGGCGTGGGCTGGTGTGCACCCCAGCAGGGCGCCTGCAAGCTGACTTTGAACGTGAAAGACGGTATTGTAGAAGAAGCCCTGGTGGAAACCCTGGGTTGCTCCGGCATGACCCATTCGGCCGCTATGGCTGCCGAGATCCTGCCCGGCAAAACCCTGCTGGAATGCCTCAACACCGACCTGGTGTGCGATGCTATTAACGTGGCTATGCGCGAGATTTTTAAGCAGTTGGCTTACGGCCGTTCCCAGACTGCATTTTCCGAAGGCGGCCTGCCGGTAGGCGCTAGCCTGGAAGACCTGGGCAAAGGCCTGCGTTCCCAGGTGGGTACTATGTTCTCCACCAAGCTTAAGGGCGTCCGCTACATGGAGATGGCTGAAGGTTATGTGACCTCCATCGCTTTGGATGAAAACGGCGAAGTCATCGGTTATAAGTTCGTCCGTCTGGGCAAGATGATGGAAGATATCCGTCACGGCGTCAACCCCGCCGAAGCCTACGAGAAGAACATTGGCTGCTATGGCCGTTACGAGGGTGCCGCCAAATACATCGATCCCCGTGAAGAATAAGCGGGCCATACTTATATAAGGAGGACACACGACAATGGCTAATGATGTAAAATTCGAAGGCAAGGAAAGAAGAATTGCCCAAATCGAAAAGTGTCTCGCCGAGTATGGCATCGCCAGTCTCGAGGAGGCCAGAGATCTCTGTTTAAAGGCCGGCTTTGATCCGGATAAGATTGTCAAGGGCGTTCAGCCCATCGCTTTTGAGAACGCTTCCTGGGCTTATACCCTGGGTTGCGCGGTCGCTCTGAAGAAGGGCTGCAAAACCGCCGCTGAGGCTGCCGAAGCCATCGGCATCGGCTTGCAGGCTTTCTGCATCCCCGGTTCTGTTGCCGAACAGCGCCAGGTTGGCCTGGGCCATGGCAACTTGGGCGCCATGCTGCTGAGCGAGGAAACCAAGTGCTTCGCCTTCTTGGCCGGCCACGAATCCTTTGCCGCCGCCGAAGGCGCTATCGGTATTGCCCGCACCGCCAACAAGGTGCGCAAAGAACCCCTGCGCGTTATCCTCAATGGCTTGGGCAAGGATGCCGCTTATATCATCTCCCGCATCAATGGTTTCACCTATGTAAAGACCGACTATAATTTCTCCACCGGTGAATTGACCGTTGTGGATCAGCGCGCTTTCTCCGACGGCGAACGCGCTCAGGTCAAGTGCTATGGCGCTAACGACGTTTTGGAAGGCGTCGCCATTATGAAGCATGAGGGCGTTGATGTTTCCATCACTGGTAACTCCACCAATCCCACCCGCTTCCAGCACCTGGTTGCCGGCACCTACAAGAAGTGGGCCATTGAAAACGGCAAGAAGTACTTCTCGGTTGCTTCCGGCGGTGGTACCGGTCGTACCCTGCATCCCGACAACATGGCTGCCGGCCCTGCTTCCTATGGCCTTACAGACTCCATGGGCCGTATGCACGGTGACGCTCAGTTTGCCGGTTCCTCTTCGGTACCTGCTCACGTAGAGATGATGGGCCTGATCGGCGCTGGTAATAACCCCATGGTCGGTATGACCGTTGCTTGCGCAGTTGCTGTTGAGGAAGCCAATAAATAAGGCGCAAGATTTGTGTAGCATAAGATTTTGAAAGATCATCAGGGCTTTCGATGCGATTAACATCGGAAGCCCTGATTTTATACGAAAAGAAAAAACAAAGGAAGGCCATCTGATTTTTTCAGACGGCCTTCCTTTGTTTGGTTCGTTTTGATGGAATAGATGGATTATCGATTGAGAAGTTCCATAAATTCATCGCCGGTGATGGTTTCCTTCTCCAAAAGATGCCTTGCCAACTCGTGGAGTTTCATCTCGTTTTCCTTGAGGATTTTGAAGGCTTTTTCATGAGCTGTTTTGATAATCTCTACAACACGTTCATCAATCTTAGAAGCGGTGTCGGCTGCACAGGCAAGAGAGGCATCTCCGCCAAGATACTGGTTTTGGACGGTTTCCAGAGCTACCATATCGAATTCATCGGTCATGCCGTAACGGGTGATGAGAGCACGGGCCAATTTGGTAGCTTGTTCGATGTCGTTGGAAGCGCCTGTGGTCATATTATCCTTGCCGAAAATCAATTCCTCCGCGCTGCGTCCGCCGGTCAGAGTGGCAATCTTGTTAAGGATTTCCTTCCGGCTCATCAATAGCCGTTCGCCTTGATCCACCTGCATGGTATATCCCAACGCGCCAGAGGTGCGGGGGACGATGGTGATCTTAGTGACCGGAGCCGACCCCGACTGTTTTGCCGCCACAAGTGCGTGGCCGATTTCATGATAGGCTACAATCTTTTTCTCATGGTCGGAAATGACGGCGCTTTTGCGCTGGGCGCCTGCAATTACGGTTTCCACACTTTCTTCCACATCACTTTGGGATACACAGCTTCGCCCCTCCCGCACAGCCCGAAGGGCCGATTCATTGATGATATTGGCCAGTTCTGCTCCGGATGCACCGGCGGTGGAACGGGCGATGATATCCCAGTCGATGTTACCATCGGTGTGAATATCTTTGGCATGTACCATCAAAATGGCTTTCCGTCCCTGAAGATCAGGCAGTTCCACAGGAACACGGCGATCGAACCGCCCGGGACGCAACAAGGCAGGATCCAGGCTCTCTGGACGATTGGTAGCAGCCAACAGTACAACCCCTTTTTGACCGTCAAAGCCGTCCATTTCAGCCAACAGTTGGTTGAGAGTCTGTTCCCGCTCGTCATTGCCGCCCATACCACCGGTGTTGCGCTTTTGGCCAATGGCATCGATCTCATCGATAAATACGATACAAGGGGCTTTTTCATTTGCCTGTTTGAACAAATCGCGCACTTTGGCAGCGCCCATTCCCACAAACATCTCCACAAATTCGCTGCCGGAGATGGAGAAAAACGGGACGCTTGCTTCCCCTGCCACCGCCTTGGCCAGAAGGGTTTTGCCTGTACCAGGAGGGCCCACCAACAAAACGCCTTTAGGAAGTTTAGCGCCGATGGCGGCGTACTTTTTAGGTTCATGGAGGAAATCGACGACCTCCATCAAAGATTCTTTGGCTTCGTCCTGTCCAGCCACATCAGCGAAGGTAACGCCGGTTTTGGCATCGGCCACATAGATTTTGGCTCCGGATTTTCCAAAGGACATAGCATTTCCCATACCGCCCGGCATCTGATTTTTCATCCTTTTTTGCATCCAGCGATAGGACAGTTCCCCAATCAGGAAAAAGAATAAAATGGGGAAGATCCAAGTTAAGATAAAACTAAGCAGTGGATTGGTCTGGGTGGGGATCTGGGCTTCAAATTTGATGTCGGGATGTTCCCTCAGCTGTTGAAGAAGACGTTCCCCATCGTCGGGCCAGATGCCCGTTTTGTAAATACGGGTGTTATTGTCCTCCTCGCCAACAAATACAAACTGTCCGGTGGATTCGTCATAGGAGACTTCCTTAACCTGGTCTTGGTCAATCATTTCCAAAAATTGATCGTATCCTACTTCAACCACCGACTGTTTCATTAAGGAAGGAAAAACCAGGGCATTGAGCAGCATAATGATGACAAAGGCTATGATGGCATAAAAAATAAAGGGCTTTTTAGGAGGCGTGCGTTTTTCATTGACCACTTCATGCATAGAGAGTCGCTCCTTTTACTTTGTACGAGAGGGCTTTTTTTGATCCTGGAGAGATATTCCAGATAAGGCCTTTTTAAACTGGAAGGTAAAGAGAATGGCGGTAAATGTGACAGCAATAAAGTCGGCTACCGGTTCAGCCATGTAAACGGCCATTGTCGGATCAGACGAAAAAATGAGAGGCATGACGTAGATCAGCGGAATCAGCAGGACGAATTTTCGCATGACAGCTACGATAATAGAAGCTTTGGCGTTTCCCAAACAAGTAAAGGTCATCTGGCAAGCCAACTGGATTCCAAACAACAATAGGCAAGCCATATAAATACGGAGGGCTGTTTTTGTAAATTCCAACAAAGCTGGATCTGCGGTAAACATAGCGGCAAATCCTTGAGGGAAAACCATCACAAGAAGCCAGAGCAGGGTGGAATAACACAAACTTGCCTTTAGAAGCAACTGGAAAGCCGATTTTACTCGTTGAGCGTTTTTAGCGCCGTAGTTGTAGCTGATGATGGGTTGGGCGCCTTGTCCCAGGCCTTGGAGGGGAAGCATGGCAAACTGCATGACGCTGGTCAGGATGGTCATAGCACCCACAGCAATATCGCCGCCGTACCGCAGCAGGGAAGCATTAAAACAGATGGAAATAACACTTTCACTTGCCTGCATAATAAAGGTGGACAAGCCGAGAGCCAAGCTGGGTAAAACAATATTGGCACTCAATCCCAGATTCTCTTTGCGGATTTTGAGATGAGTCTTTTTGCCAAAGAGGAAAGCCAGTACCCAGATGCAGGACATGGCTTGAGAGATAATGGTGGCCAAAGCGGCACCCTGTACGCCCATATGAAATCCAAAAATAAAAATCGGGTCTAAGATGATATTGGCGACTGCGCCGATCAAAACCGACAGCATACCGGTTTTGGCAAAGCCTTGGGCTGTAATGAAGGCGTTCATGCCCAAGGTCATCTGTACGAAAATGGTGCCGATGGCATAGATGTTCATGTAGTCGACGCCGTATTCAATGGTATTCTCACTGGCGCCAAATGCCATCAGGAAATCCCGGTTCCAGAGCAGAAGCGCCGCCGTGAGGATCACTGAAATGATAATTTGGACGATAAAGCAGTTTCCCAATGTCTTCTCGGCCGATTTGTGGTCGCCTTTTCCCATAAAAATAGAGGCTCTAGGGGCACCACCGTATCCAACAAAGGCGGCAAATGCTGTTACAATCATAATCAGCGGCATACAGACACCTACGCCTGTCAAAGCAGCTGCGCCTATCTCTGGAATATGGCCAATGTAAATCCGGTCCACGATGTTGTAAAGCATGTTGATAACCTGTGCCGCTACCGTAGGAAGGGCCAGC
Source organism: uncultured Clostridia bacterium (assembly GCA_904397895.1). Classification (GTDB taxonomy): domain Bacteria; phylum Bacillota; class Clostridia; order Oscillospirales; family Acutalibacteraceae; genus Solibaculum. Next base: position 22,671 of record CAJFOZ010000020.1, on the reverse strand, counting down.
TTCAACAGCAGCTTACCCACCGGTTGCTTTCCTAAAAAATCCTTGTCTTCATTCATATCTGCTCCCTCCCCATCATAGCATCTTTGGTGTTTTGAATAATTTGTTTGTTGACCCGATCAAACAATTTCAGATCTTCTTGGGACAGGCCGGCAAAAATCTTCTCATGGAATTTGCACCATACGGCTTCCATTGATTCAGTAATGGGGCAGGCGTCTTGGGTTAAGGATAAATGGATTTTTCTCCGATCTACGGTGTCCTGTTTTCGCTGTAATAGAGATTTTTGGATGAGGCTTTCCACCGCTTGTGAGACATTCCCCTTAGAAAGCATCCTGAATTCCACGATATCGGCGGCAGTATCTTTGCTGGGGTTATTGTGGAGAAAACTGATGATAGTTGCTTCGATCAATGTGAGCTGATACTCTTGACAAATCTCTTTCAACATACTTTCATGTAGTTTGATAATCCATCGAATACTCATTAAAAAATCAGTCGTTCGACTCACAAAAAGGCCTCCTTATAAATAGTTCTATAAAAAACGGTTTTTTTAAGAACGGTTTTTCATAGAACTATTTTACTCGTAATTGCTTTATTGTCAAGAGAAAAGCCAAATTAAAACTACGAACATACAGTTTTTTTCGTGTATTGCTTGTAATACAGTACAAAAAAATGTACGATATGATATAATAAAAATAAGTAGCTATCATTCTATTGCAAAAGAGGCCGGTGATTTTATGAAGATCCAAGAATCAGCTGAAAATTATCTGGAAGCTATTTTAATGTTGCATAATCAAAATGGTTTGGTACGTTCCATCGATATTGTCAACAAACTAAAATTTTCTAAGCCAAGTGTCAGCGTAGCCATGAAAAACCTCCGGGAGAATGGATACATTGAAATGGATTCGGAAGGCTATATCACCCTTTTGGAAAAAGGGAGGGCCATTGCGGAAACGATCTATGAACGGCATCGCCTTTTATCTGACTGGCTCATTACCCTGGGGGTTACACCGGAGACTGCGGTAGAAGATGCCTGCCGTATTGAGCATGTCATCAGCGCTGAGAGCTTTGAGGCCATTAAGGCCCATACAAGGGAAAAAGGCTCTCCCAAAGATGCATAGGAGTGCTGTTTTTATCGATCGATAAAAAAGCTGTGTGAAGAAATTCACACAGCTTTTTTAGGTGGAATTTAAATAAATTACAAAGAAGATTACCCAAATTACAAATGGTTACAATGACCGACATGTGCTTGCTTTTTGTGTTAAAATACAGCATAATAAATAGGAATTGAGAGGAAGGGATCCAAGGAAGGATTTTATAACAAAGTAGATTGTGAAAAGATGTTTTTGGGGATTTAGGAGGAAATTATGAAATTTCGTCAAAAGAGAAACAGCAAGGTGGGAACAGCTTCGGCCTGTCTTTTTTTAGCATTGCTTGCGCTATCTACAGCGGTGGTTGTGTTCGCTGTTGTACGAGGCGTTATGGTGCCGATGGTATAAGAATAAAACCATCTTTTGGCCGAGTGGGAGGAGTATCATGAGAAGATATTATTCTTATCGAAGAAAAAGCAAATGGAAATCGGCATTGCCGTTTATCTTGGTGGGAATTGTATTGATTGTTGTAGCAGTAGCAGTCTTTCTTTTACTGCGCAGGCCGGCAGTCCCAGCTTCGGCTGGAGTAGCCAGCAGTTCACAGGCCTCATCGGAGGTTTCGTCAGAAGCGCCCTCCAGCAGTGCGGCATCCTCCAGCAGCCCGGTAAGCAGCCAGGCATCTTCCGCACCGTCTATGGATGAAAGCAATTATGTAGCATATACAGGCCCTATTGAACATATCTTTTTCCATCCGCTGGTGGCCTATCCAGAGTTAGCCTTTGACGGAGATGCCCAGGCTAAGGGCATGGACGATTATATGACCACAGCCACAGAGTTTCAGAGAATACTGGAAGAACTCTATCGGAATGATTTCATTTTGGTGGATCCCAGCCAACTCTATGGAGCGCCGGACGAATCGGATGATTCGGGCAAAACCTATGTGAAAAAGACTCTCAAACTGCCTCCCGGAAAGAAACCGGTCATCATTTCAGTGGACGACGTCAATTATTATGACTATATGAGGGAAAACGGCTGCAACTATAAATTGGTTGTGGGATCGGATGGGCACATTGCCGCAATGGTAAAGAATCCCAAAACGGGGAAAGAAGAAATCCGTACCGATACCGAAGTGTTCCCTATCATCAACGAGTTTTTGAAAAAACACCCTGAGTTCTCTTACCGCGGCGCCAAAGCGGTGGTAGGCTTGACAGGCTACAGCGGGATTTTGGGATACCGTACCCAGGTGGGATCGCCCAATCGGGAATCGGAAATGGAAGCGGTCAAACCAGTTATAGAATGCCTCAAACGGGACGGCTTCACCTTCGTATCCCACAGCTACGCCCATGGGCATATGTCCAAAAAAGGGGCAGACTATCTGGCAAACGATTGCCAGATGTGGAAGGATGAGGTAGAATCTTTGGTGGGGAAGACCAATGTATACCTCTTCCCTTATGGTGAATACCCCAAGATAGGTTCGGATCCCTTTAACGTACTGCTTACATACGGTTTCCAGCATATCTCAGGCGTTGGCATCAACACATATCAAAAGATGTATGACGGCTATCTGTTCAACGATCGCAAGAACATCGATGGAATCACCATGCGCAAATGTTTGGAACAGGGTCCCGATTACATCAAGCCAAATGGCAAAGAAGCGGTACAGAATCAGGTATGGGATATGATGGATGTGGAGTATGTATTTGACAAATGTCGAGGGGATACGCCCGGGCAAGGCAATTTTTAATGGCGCATTTGGGATGGAAGCCATTAAAAATGGCGGCAGGGTGATTTTGATCCAGAGTGATTGAGATTCTAGGCCTCTGTTGAACCTTGTAGGCAGAGGCGATAAAATGAGAGGATGGATGTTCCCCACTGTATGGTTTTGGCATGCGGTGGGGAATTTGCGTCATGACGCTTAAGACTAAATTAGATAGGAGGATCTTTCTGTATGTCCTATGTCCCCTCTAGACCGAGCGGCAGGACAGCCTGTTTTTGCTGGACTGGACGAGTGATTTGTTTTTTGTGTGTATGTATCCTTTTGTGTGGGGCTGTTTCTTGTTCCAAAGATTCCCCGGCCGGTAAGCTGATCAATTATGTGTTAAGTGAGGAACCGGCTCAGTTAGACCCTCAATTTGCTTCCAGCTACAGTTCCCGCATTGTCTTGATGAACTGTATGGAAGGGCTTACACGGATTGATTCTCAGGATCAAGTTGTCCCAGGGGCGGCCGCCCGATGGGATGTGTCCGGTGATCAAAAGACGTGGACCTTCTATCTCCGGCAGGATGCCTACTGGGTTGCAGACGACGGGGGACAGGCAGCGCCAGTTACGGCAGCCGACTTTGTATTTGGCATGCAGAGGGCTGTGGATCCGGCCACACAGTCGCCCCTTGCCTCGCAACTGTATCCTGTAGTAGGGGCGCGGGACATCCATGAGGGCGGAGAACCGGTGGACACGTTGGGAGTCAAAGCACTGGACGACTTTACCTTGGAGATTCAATTGGAATACCCTGTATCCGATCTCCCCAGACGCATCACGACAGGTCCCTGGCTGCCATGTAATGAGGAATTTTTCCTTTCCACCGGAGGAAGCTATGGCCTGGAAAAGGACATGTTACTCTATAACGGCCCATTCCGCATCATGCAGTGGGAACACGATGTATCCCTCCGATTGAAGGCCAATAGCAAATACAAAGGGCATAACGCTGTTCAACCGTCCGGCGTATTGTTCCAGATTATCAAGGATTCTGACGAAGTCCAAAAGGCGCTGAATGAATCGGGCTTGGATGCGGCGCCTGTGACGTCCAAGCAATTTGAATCGTTGGAAGACAAGGGCTTTCAGGATGTCTCTTTTGAGGACACCACTTGGGCCATTTGTTTTAACCAGGATAAGGACATGTGGAAAAATGAAAGCATCCGGAAGGCTTTGGCCGGATCCATCGAGCGGGATTTGCTGTATGGAGCTATGCCGGGGCATATGTCGTCCACATATGGATTGGTCCTACCCAGCGCCTTGGCGGGGGATCAACCGTATCGCTCCACGCCGCTGGAGGCTTCGCCATTGGTGCTGGATAAAGAAGCGCGCGTCCTTTATAACCAAGGCATTGCTTCCCTCTCCTCAGACGAGGAGATTTCCATTGATGTGCTGTGCCTGGAAGATATGGACATCCAGTTGGCCATGGGATTTATACAACAGAGCTGGCAAAAAAATTTAGGCGTTTATGTCAACCTAGTGCCGTTGTCCGAATCGGAGCTGACAAAGCGAGTACAGGACGGCAATTATCAAGTAGCCCTTTGTGCCATACGGGGGGATGATGACCAAGCCGTGTCTATTTTAGAGTTGTTCCAGTCGGAAAATGACGAGAATCCCGTCAATCTAGAGTCGGCACAATACGATGCGCTGTTTTCTGCGGCTAGGGAAAAAGGCGGTACCGATCGGGCATCGCTTCAAGCTTGTGAGGAGTACTTGCTGGAACATGCTGTTGTAGTGCCGGTATATGCGCAAAAACGGATTTTTGCTGTGGCGGAAAATGTCAGCGGGATCCTGTTTCACCCTTTCGACAAGGGCGTGGATTTTATTGGAGCCGGTAAGTTGGAATAATAAAAAGCCCTCCTAAGCATTGCTTTTTGACAATGTCTTAAGGGGGCTTTTTATTTTATTATTTTAAAATACCTTTGTACATATCTTGGAAAATACCCGGCTGCTCAATAAGCTGCTGATATTGCCCTTGCTGAATGATTTTTCCCTGGTCAAAGACTAAAATGCGGTCACAATTCTGTAGAGTGGTAAGGCGATGAGCAATGGAGAGGATGGTAGTGCCATTTTGCTGCTTCATTTTTTCGATCTCAGCTTGGATGTATTTTTCAGAGGTATTATCTAGAGCCGATGTGGCTTCGTCCAAAATGAGGATCTGAGGATTTTGCAGGAAAATCCGAGCGATAGCGATGCGCTGGCGTTGTCCCCCAGAGAGATTGCCCCCAGACTCTGATACTTCAAAGGAATATCCGCCGGGAAGATTTTCAATGTCCTCATGGATATGGGCCCGACGGGCTGCGTGCATCACCTCTTCTAAAGATACTTGTCTCTTGCAGCCGTAACAAATGTTATGATAAATGGTGTCGGAGATCAAGAAAGGAGTCTGTGGAACAATGGACATCCAATCGGCCAGCTGACGCCGGGAGAAATCAGATAGAGGTTTTCCACCTATTGCGACATACCCTGAAGCCTGCTCTAACTTGGTCAATACTTTAATCAGGCTGGATTTACCACATCCACTGGGTCCAGCGATTCCCACAAATTCCCCTGGGTGAATGGAAAGGGACAAGTCCTTTAAAATGATCCGGCTCGGATTTTCCGGATAGGAAAAGGAAAGTCCCTGGATATCGATGCCGTTGTTGGATGGGATATGGGAAGAGGAAAGGGATCGATAGGAGAAGTCTCTAGGGATTTCCACCAGACGAAAATATTCGTTGGCCAGCACGGTGTTTTCAGACAACTCGTCCAGGATACGATGCAGTTCCCGCAGGGGCCCCGTGAGTTGTGTGAAGCAAAGATAAGCCGTCAAAATAGTGCCTACGCTGATGATTCCCTGGGAAGCTAAAAATACAGAGGCGCCAATGACCAATACATGGAACACCGCCTCATTAAGAAACTTTAATCCATCATAAAGGGCCATAGCCTTGTGATGCTTCATTTCTCTGGCCCGCAGCTGCTCCGACCGAGAGGAAAATCGATGACATTCAAATTCTATACTGTCGTATACCCGGATGGTCTCGATACCGTTTAAAAGTTCTACCATGGTGCCATCCATGTTGGATTTTGTCTGAAGGAGCTGCACACGGATTCCTTTCTGGGTGGAGATTTGACGGAAGACAATGAGACTTCCTACCGGAATGACCAATACAATTAACAAAGCGATAATCACTGGGAGCTGGGAGAAAATCACCACGATAGCGGCAATACTGGTGGCGATGGAAGGGGCAAAATCCATGAATACCAGCTTGACTAGTTTTGTGATGCCATCTAAACTGCGGTTCAATCGGCCGTGGATATTCCCCGTCATGTTTTGACGGAAATAGGACAGCGGGGCAGACAAAAGGGATCATACAGCCTTTTGCCGTGCGGTTTTCTCAACACGGGTGGCGGTGTCCTCTACAATGAGCCTGCGGGCAATTTGGATCAGTTGATTCACTATATTAACCACTAAGATAAATATTAAAAAGGGAAAAATGCTTCCAAAGGAAAAACCAGGTTGATCCAAAATATGATCCGTGAGTTGGCCAATGGCCAGGGGAGTAAACTGATTAAGGACAGCTGAAACCGCTAGGATAAGTAGCACCAGTAGAAATCCCCACTTTTGCTTTTTCTGCAAAAGCCCAAAAACTTTACCAAGAAGCTGGAATATATTTTTATCTTTTTTCATGGGGAATTCCCTCCAATAGGCAGAATGTAACCGATATTATTTTACCAGATTTATTAATAGTTGTCATAGTATCCAAGAAAATTTCTGAAAAATAAGATGAAAGTGACTCGTTAAAAGTTTCTTTATTTTTTGTTTAAAAAAAGGTCAACAACTGTTTTCAATCGTTTCATCAAATCGTCGGGATTTGCCGCTATAATAAAGACACAGCAAAGGAAACAGCAGAAATCCAGAGCTGGTGGTTTCATCTTTTTCACAGATTTCTTTCTTTTCTTTCTCCTTCTTTTCTTTTTCTTTCTTCTTGAAATAAGTGGCCCGGTTGAACATTTCTCAACCGGGCCACTTACTTTTGAGTCGTTTTTCCCGATTTTACAGTTAAAAAAGAAACGGCATGTGTTAAAAATTCTTTCAAAAAAAGGTCAACAACTGTTTTAAATCATGTCATGAAATCAACACAATCCGCTGGTATTATAAAGTCACAGCAAAGGAGGTGAGCAATAAACAAGAAATCCCACAAGAATTAATCCAATGAGACAACCCCCAAAAAAACTTCTTCATTCTTCTTCACTACAATTTTCTTCCTTCTTTTCATTTACAACTTCCTTCTTTTTCTTTCTCCTTCTTTTTGTTCTTCTTCAAAAAAACAGGGCGTCCTTCCGTAGGGACGCCCTGTTTTTTCTTTGTATTGCCCTAAGACCATTAAGATCCCTAACCGCGCCCAAAAATATCCGGTTATTTTCATGATATAGAAATGATTGTAAAGAATAGCCGCCATCAAAATGATAGATGAGGCGAGATTTTTCTATTTGTTTGGAAGAAAGTAAACATTATGCTATAATCAGAAAGAATCAAAGTTGAAAGTGAAAAGGAGAAATCATCCCATGAAAAAACAGCGCCCCTATCCCATCGCCATTGTCACGCCTAAGGCGGAACGTTCCATTGCCTCCGGCCATCCCTGGATTTACGATACGGAAGTCACTTTTGCACAGGGTTCCACCGCACAAAACGGCGCATTGGTGGATGTGGTCTCCGGAAAGGGGCGGTATTTGGGGACGGGACTGCTCAGCGAGCAAAGTAAAATCCGCATCCGCCTTATCAGCCGCAACGCCAACGATACTTTTGACAAAACCTTTTGGAAGCGCCGCATCCAGTACGCGTGGGAGTATCGCAAGACCGTCATGGCGCCGGAGGATCTCTCCTGCTGTAGGGTGATCTTTGGGGAGGCCGATACCTTTCCCGGCCTGACGGTGGATCGCTTTGGCGGAATCCTGGTGACCCAGACCCTTTCCCTGGGGATCGAACAGCGCAAGGGCATTCTTTTCCCCTTGCTCTATGAGGTGCTCACCGAGGACGGCCAACATATTGACGGCATCTACGAACGAAACGATGTCTCTATCCGCGCCCACGAGGGATTGGAACAAAACAAGGGATTTTATCCCTTGGAAGGCGTTCTAAACCCGATAAGCACCCAAACAAACATTGTGGAAAACGGAATAAAGTACCAGGTGGATTTTGAAAATGGACAAAAGACCGGCTTTTTCCTAGATCAGAAGACCAATCGCCGGGCGGTGGCGCGATTGGCCAAAGGGCGCAATGTGTTGGACTGCTTTACCCACACCGGCTCTTTTGCCCTCAATGCCGCATCCGGAGGCGCCAAACATGTATGCGCAGTGGACGTCAGCCAGGAGGCGGTGGATATGGCGCGGTCCAACGCCCAGTTAAACGGTTTGCAGGACCGCATGGACTTTGTGTGCGCCAATGTCTTTGACCTGCTGCCGCAGCTTCTGGAGGCTGGGGAGAAATCATATGACTTTATTATCCTGGATCCGCCTGCCTTTACCAAATCCCGCAAGACGGTGCAGAGCGCTTTGAGAGGGTATAAGGAGATCAACTACCGGGCCATGAAGCTGCTCGCTCGGGGAGGCTATTTGGCCACGTGCAGCTGTAGCCATTTTGTCATGGAAGACGCCTTCCAAAAGATGCTCCACCATGCAGCGGCCGATGCAGGGGTGCAGCTGCGCCAGATCGAGGCCCGCCAGCAGGCTCCCGACCATCCCATCCTCTGGAACGTCCCCGAGACCAATTACCTAAAGTTTTACCTCTTCCAAGTGGTATGATAAATTACAAATAGTATTTATCAACCATAAATATACAAAAAATAGGGCCACCGGCGATGTTTGTCCCTGAGAAAGGGGGATTGTCGCCGATGGCCTTATTTTATCGTAGAGGAGAAAAATCCGCCTTGCGCCTTTGTCCAAAGGTGGGGGAAAAGTGCGAGACAAAGGGCATCTAAAGTGGATTCTGTGTCTTTTCGAGAAGAATTTTATATACAAATAGTATTACAAAAACAGAATTATACGAAATTTGACAACAAAAGACGGCCCATCCCCTCCCTTTCCGAGGTGGGCCGTCTTTGTTTGCCTTAAGATGCTTCCGGTGTTTCGCCGTTGGCGCCGGAGGTCTGTTCCGGATAGTTGCCCAAAAAGGCAAAGTAGGGAAGTTCTTCCGAAAGCCACCGCAGCAGATGGAGGGTGTCTTCCCCCACAGCGTTTCCCAGGAAGTCCAGGTAGAAGTAATATTCAAACCGGCTCTCCTGAATGGGGCGGGACTCGATCTTGGTCAGATTGAACCCCAGGGCCGCGAAGTTGGCAAGCACCCGGTAGAGGGATCCCGTGGTATGGGGGATGGAAAACACCAAGCTGATTTTATTGGCGCTGGGCTCGATGTGCAGTTTGCGGGAGACAGCCACAAAGCGGGTGCAATTGTTTTTCTGATTTTGAATGCAGTCCTTCAGGATGACGCATCCGTATTGTTTGGCCGCGTCTTTGGAGGCAATGGCCGCTTTGGTGACGTCCTTCCATTGGGCGACGGTTTTGGCCGCCGTGGAGGTGCTGGCGTATTGGATGGGCTCCGCGCCCAAGGAGGCGAGAAAAGAGGAGCATTGGCGCAGCGCCTGGGGGTGGGAGTAGACCTTCTGGATGGTGTCAAGGGAAGCGCCTTTGGGAGCGCAGAGGCAGTGGTCGATGGGCATCTTGACGGCGCTGATAATGTAAAACCGGTGGCGGATCAAAAGATCGTACACCTCGGTAACCGATCCGGCGGTGGAGTTTTCCACCGGGATCACACCGTAATCGGCGTCGCCGTTTTGGATGGCGTCAAACACATTTCCGAATTGAGGGCAGAAAGAGAGGCTGGGCTCCCGAAACATCTGGGTAGCCGCGGCGTGGGAATAACTGCCCGATTCGCCGTAGCAGGCCACGCGGGCGCCGTGCAAAAGATCGATGGAGTCCCGGGTGGCTTGCTCCACCAAATCTTTAAGGGGAGCTCCGCCACCTAAGATGTTGTGTTGCAGGGACCGGGAGACGTCCATCATGGTCTGGAAGACGATTCTGGCGCTGGATCCCAACTTACCGGCGGCTTCCCCCACGTGGCTGAGCACTTCTTCTTCCCGCTTGGCGTTAAAGACCGGCTGGCCGGTTTTCTGCTTGATCTTGGCCACTTCCACAGCGGCCCGCATGCGCCGCTCAAAGAGGGAGAGCAGCTGTTCGTCGATGGAATCGATTTCCTTTCGGATTTCCTCAAGCGTCATGGTTTTCACCTCCCGAGTAAGGCGGAATTTTTCCAAGCTCCATCATGGCGTCCAAGATGGCGATGGCCGCCGCCCCCTCCACCACGGGGAGGGTGCGGGGGACAATGCAGGGATCGTGGCGGCCCTTGATGACCAAAGTGGCCTGTTTGCCCGATGCAAGGTCGATGGTCTGCTGAGGCTTTGCGATGGAGGCGGTGGGCTTAAAGGCCACCCGGAAGAGAAGGGGCATCCCGGAGGTGATGCCGCCGATGACGCCGCCGTGGTGGTTGGTCACGGTGCGCACCCGATCGCCGTCGAGGACAAAGGGATCGTTGTGTTCCGATCCCCGCATGGAGGCGGCGGCAAACCCGGCGCCAAATTCGATGCCCCGCGCCGCCGGGATGCCCATCACCAGGGAGGCGATGCGGTTTTCCATGCCGTCGAACATGGGGGAACCGATGCCGGCGGGGATGCCCACGGCGGCGCATTCCACAATGCCGCCGACGCTGTCGCAGTCCAGCCGGGCCTTTTCCACCTCCGCCCGCATGGCGTCCTGGACGCTGGGATCCACCAAGGCGAAAAACTGCTGCGACAATTGGTCCAATTGAGAGGCCGTTACCTTTACCGGATCCAGAGGCGCATCCTCCTTGCCGGCGATGGCGCGGATGTGGCTGCCAATGTGGATGCCGTGATGCAGGAGGATCTGGCGGCATACCGCCCCGGCAAACACCAGAGGCGCCGTGAGGCGGCCGGAGAAGTGGCCGCCGCCCCGGACGTCGTTAAAGCCGCTGTACCGCACGTGGCCGGTGTAATCGGCGTGGGAAGGGCGGGGTAGCTGCATGAGGTTTTTGTAATCGCCCGAGCGGGTGTCCTTATTGTGGATGAGGGCGGCCAGAGGAGCGCCGGTGGTACGGCCGTCCAGCAGGCCGGAGAGGACCTCCGGCTGGTCGCTTTCCTTGCGGGTGGTGGAGGTCAGGTCCTGACCGGGAGCGCGCCGCTTCATTTGCATGAGCACCGCCTCCATATCGATGGGATAACCGGCGGGAAGGCCGTCCAGCACCACGCCGATGCCTGCTCCATGGCTTTCGCCAAAAATTTGGATGTGGATCAAATTGCCCCAGGATGATGACAAGTGGATTTCCTCCTTACGGATTAAATTGAAGCCTGCCGCCTAAACGTTTGAAATCCTCAAAAAAGGCGGGATAGGATTTGTTGACCGCTTCCGCCCCCAGGACGGTCACCGGCGAAGAAGCGCCCAGCGCCGCGATGGCGGCCGCCATGACGATGCGGTGATCCCCGGCGCCGTCCACCTGTCCGCCCGATAAGGTGGGGACGCCCTGGATCACAAGGCCGTCGCGGAATTGACGGCAATGGCCGCCCAAACGATTGATGAGGTTTTGGGTGGTGGTGAGGCGGTCGCTTTCCTTGATACGAAGGCGGGCGGCGCCGCCGATGCGGGTCTCGCCTTTGGACAAGGCCGCCGTCACCGCCAAAATGGGAACCAGGTCGGGGATATGGGAGGCGTCGATTTCTTGGTGGCACAAAAATTTGCTGCGGCAGCGAAGCCTGCCCCCCGACCAGGAGATGAGAGCGCCGTACCGGGTGAACAGATGGGCCGCTTCCCGGTCCCCTTGGGTGGAGAGGGGGAGAAGCCCCTCCAACGTAACATCCCCGCCCAAAGCGCCGGCCGCCAAAAAGAAAGCGGCCTGGGACCAGTCGGCCTCCACCTGGATGTCACTGGGCCGGTACTGCTGTCGGCCGGGGATGCGGTATCCGTCCGGCAGACGCTCCACCGTGACGCCAAATCGAGCCAACATGTGGATGGTCATGTCCACATATCCGGCCGACTGAAGGGGCGTGGTCAGCACGATGCGGCTCTCCCCCTCCAGAAGGGGCAGAGCGTAGAGAAGTCCTGTGATAAATTGGGAGCTGACGTCCCCTGGCAGGGAGAAAATCCCCGGCTGTAACTTCCCTCTGATATGCAGAGGAAGTCCCCCTTGTGTGATACATTGTACACCACAAGGGGGCAGACAATCAAGATAAATGCCAATGGGACGCTGGGGAAGACGTCCCCGGCCGGTGAATTCCGCCGTGACGCCGCCCGCCGCCGCCACCGGGATGAGAAACCGCAGGGTGGAACCCGATTCCATGCAGTTTATTTGGACATTCTCCTTTTGAAAGGTGCCGCTGCCGTCCACGGTCAGCTTAGTCCCTTCCAGAGTAGCCGTGGCGCCGAGAGCGCGGATGGCCTCCAAGGTGGCGGTGATGTCGTCCGAAAGGGCGATGGGGGAGATGGTGCTGATCCCTTTGCACAGCGCCGCCCCCAAAATGGCCCGGTGGGCGGCCGATTTGGAGGGCGGCGGGGTCAGCGTCCCCTCCAAACGGCCGGGATAGACGGTGACGCTGCTCATCGGGGAGCACCTCCCAGCACGAATTCTTCCCACTGAGACCTAGGAATGGGGTGGACAAAGGCGTCCCCGATGGCCTTGAGGGCCACAAAGTTGACAACGCTGCCGATCCTCTTTTTGTCGCTGAGGGCGAATTGGGCCAAGGTGGCGAGGGGAGCCGGATCGGAGGTGGAAAGATGGTACTTTTGAAGCAGAGCGGCGATGCGGTCGGCGGTGCCTGCCGGGGTGATGCCGGCGTTTTCCCCCGCCCGGGAGGCTAGCACCATGCCGATGCCCACCGCCTCTCCGTGGGACAGTCCCTCGTAATGATAGTATTTTTCCAGCGCATGCCCCAAAGTATGCCCGAAGTTCAACAGCATCCGTTCCCCGGATTCCCGTTCGTCCCGCTCCACCACATCGCATTTGATGCGGATGCACTGGGCAATCATATCGGGGAGAAAGTCGGAGGCGTTTTGTCTCTCCAGACGCTCAAAGAGAGGGAGGCTTTTGATGCAGCCGTATTTGATGGCCTCGGCCATGCCGTCGGCAAAAAAATGGGGGGTCAGGGTGGAGAGAGTGCCGATGTCGCACAAAACAAGGGCGGGGTTCCAGAAGGCGCCCACCAGGTTTTTGCCCTCGTCGATGTCGATGGCGGTTTTGCCTCCCACCGACGAGTCGATTTGGGAGAGCAGGGTGGTGGGAATCTGGATGTACCGGATGCCGCGCATGTAGCTGGCGGCGGCAAAACCGCACATATCCCCGGTGACGCCGCCGCCCAAGGCCACGGCGATGTCGGTCCGGGATAGCCCCGCTTGGGCGAAGGCCTTGTACATCTGCGCAACCGTCCCAAGGCGCTTGGAGGATTCCCCCGCCGGGAAGATCATGGGGGTCACGGCAAGGCCCTCCGCCTCCAGCGATCGCTGAACCGTATTGAGATACAGTGGCGCCACATTGGAATCGGTGACGATGACGGCCCGCTCCGGACGTTTTTCCAAATGGGAGAGAATCAGCGGGCCGGACTGGGGGAGAAGATGGAAGTCGATTAAAATATCATAGGGGGTTGAGGCGTGAACCGTCAAGCAATCCATATTATCCGTAGGTCTCCTTTCGCATGCGGCTGTGCCGCAGGGCATCGGTGAGGGCGTCCACATCCTGGGAAGCGACGGCCTGCCGCATCTGGGTCAAATTTTCGATGAGATAATCAATCTCAGTGGTGAGGGCGTCCCGGTTCTGGATAAACAGCTCCGGCCACAGGTTTTCGTTGATGCGGGCCACCCGGGACACATCCAGGTAACTGCCGGCGCTGTATCCCACATGCATGGGGCAGGTGGGAGAATTGACGTAGGCCGCCGCCAACACATGGGGCAATTGAGAGGTGTAGGCGATGCGGCGGTCGTGATCCTCCGGGGTGGTCAGCACCACCCGGCCGCACCCGATGGAGAGGGCCAAGGTCCGGATTACATCCACTGCTTTGTCGTCGACTCCGCCGGCGGACGGGGTCAACACATAACTAGCCCCGTCAAACAGATCCTCCTTGGCGGCTTCAAAGCCGTACTGCTCCCGTCCCGCCATGGGATGGCCTCCTACGAAGAGGAATCCGGCCTCCTTCGCCACCGGCGCGATGGCCTCACAGACGCTTTTTTTGACGCCGCACACGTCGGTGACCACCGTGCCTTTGCCGATGCGGGAGGCGTTCTGTTTGACAAAATCGATGCATTGACCGGGATAGAGGGCCAAAACAATCAGGTCGGATTGGCCGAGGGCCTTTAGGCCGATGTCGTGGCGGATGGCGCCGTCCGACAGCGCCAAATCCAACACTTTGGGATCCCGGTCGATGCCAAAGACGGTATGCTGAGTGCGGGAGGAAATGGCTTTGGCCAAAGATCCGCCGATCAGCCCCAATCCTACAATGGTGATGTTCATACGGGGATCCCCTATTTTACAGGGCCTTGAGGGCCTGATGGGTGGCGTTTAATTTTTGGGCCAGTGCGTCGAATTCATCGGGTGTCAGGCACTGGGCGCCGTCCGACAAGGCCTTGGCGGGGTTGTTGTGCACCTCGATGATGAGGCCGTCGGCGCCGGCGGCGATGGCCGCCATGCTCAGGGGCTCCACCAGCCACGGGATGCCGGCGGCATGGCTGGGATCCACCACCACGGGGAGATGGGATAGTTTCTTGAGAATCGGTACCGCTGAGATATCCAAGGTGTTGCGGGTGAAGGTCTCGAAGGTGCGGATGCCCCGCTCGCAGAGGATGACCCGCTCGTTGCCGCCGCTCATAATGTACTCGGCGCTCATGAGGAATTCCTCCAAGGTGTTGGCCAGGCCCCGCTTGAGCAGGATGGGTTTGTCCATTTTTCCCAATTGCTTCAGCAGTTCGAAGTTTTGCATGTTGCGGGCGCCCACTTGGATGATGTCCACATCCTGGAACAGATCCAGATGAGCCACCGACATAATCTCGGTCACAATGGGAAGTCCGGTTTTGGCCCGGGCTTCCTTGAGCAGGTCCAGGCCGGCGGTGCCAAGTCCCTGGAAGGAGTAGGGGGAGGTGCGGGGCTTGAAGGCGCCGCCCCGGAGGAACTGAGCGCCCGCCGCCTTGACCCGGGAAGCCACTTCACAGATTTGCTCTTCGGTCTCCACCGAGCAGGGGCCGGCGATAAGGGCTAAGGATCCGTCGCCGATGGCCTGGCCGCCGGGGAGGGTGATGACGGTATTGTCGGGATGGAACTTGCGGTTGGCCATTTTGTAGGGTTCCTGGACGCGCTGGACTTTATAGACAATGGGCTGGGCTTGCACATAATCGATATCGATAACAGAGGTATCCCCCAGAAGTCCCAGGACGGTTTCGTGGGTGCCGTGCCAGGCGTTGACCGTCAGGCCGTGGTCGATAAACTGCTGGCTGAAAGCGTCGATTTGTTCCTGTGTGGTGCCGCGTTTGAGTACGATAATCATGATACACTCCATTTCTCCAGCGCGCCATAGGTGATGTTGAGAAAACGTCCGCCGGGCGCTGGGGAAGGGACGCTTTCAGAGGAATCAAAACAAAAAGCGCGGAATCCATGCTGCCATGGATTCCGCGCTTTGCTTACTCATTGGGGAAAACGAGGGGAGAGACCGCTAAGACGCCTTTCCCTCCCGGAATATTCCACCCGGATCGCGATAAGCAGGCGCGAAATGGCAGCACGAAATACGCCAGCCGTAATAATAATACGGGGCGTTAAACAAGCCGCTAAATCGTTTGCTCATCGCAGTCATGAGAAAATCCTCCATCTATCCAACGAAATGATCAGGTGCGTCACCTGATGTTGGTGTTATGATACACTCAAAAAATCCCTTTGTCAACCGTTTCGAGAAAATTTATTGCTTTTAAGTGATAAAGTGATGTTTTGAGCCACCAATTCCGGTGGTTTTGTCGCATCCACCTGTAGATCGGCCGCCTTTTGGTACAGGGGAAGCCGCTTGGCATGCAGCTGCCGGATGGCCTCCAAACGGTTGGGGACGTTGAGAAGAGGGCGGGATGTATCCCCCTGCAAGCGGCGGACCACCTCTTCGGGGGGGACGTCCAGCAGCACAATGGGACATCCGGCCCTGTGAAAGATCTGGACGTTTTCCGGAAAGGTCAGCACCCCGCCGCCTGTGGCGATGACCAAAGAGGGCTTGGCCGACAGACGCCGCACCGCCTCCCGTTCCATGGCCCGGAAGGCGTCTTCCCCCTTTTCCTCAAAAATCTGGGATACCGTCATGCCGGCCTGTTCCTCGATCAATTGATCCATATCCACAAACTGCCATCCCAGCTGACGGGCCAGCACTTTGCCCACGGTTGTTTTGCCGCATCCCATAAAGCCGCACAGCACAATAGACGGTTTGGTCATAACACGCCCTCCTCCTTTTCTTTGTTATGTTGTCCGCTCCGGCATCGAATCAGAGTGGCGCGCTGTGAAATCTGGGGCCCGCCAATCCGGAAGGGTCCTATGCTTTCGCAGTCTTATCCCAGCGAAGCCTCTCCGCCGCACCAGATGGTTTCCCACAGAGCCTTCGGCCGGACATGTCGCCAAATCCGATCCGGCCCGTCGTTTTGCTCCCGCCGCTCTAGCGGCCAAAGCCACGGCCAAGTTCCGCCGTGGCTTCCGGGATCAAAGCGTCCACTTCTTTGGCGTCAAAGGCGGTGTGAAACCAAATCTCCTGGGCCTTGGCCGCCTGCCACACCAGCATGGGCATGCCGCCTACCGCCTTGGCGCCGGACGCTTTGGCCTTTTGCAGCAGCACCGTATCGGTGGGATTGTAGACAGCGTCAAACACAGCGGCGCATCCGCCGATGACAGCGTAGCTTACCGGGCAGGCATCTGTGTTGGGGAACATGCCCGCCGGCGTGCCGTTGATCAGCACGTCAAAGGGGCCGCGGAGTTCCTCCAGGTCGCAGAACGATACCTGTGCGCCCGGCACCTTTTCCGCCACCTCTTCGGCCAAAGCACGGGCCTTTGGAAGGCTGCTCAGACGGCCGGCGATTGTCACGTCGCAACCGGCCAACGCCGCCTCCATGGCGAATACCCGGGACGCGCCTCCCGCCCCCAATACCGCCGCTTTCCCGGAGAGGGCAATCCCCCCTCCCTGCAACGCTTGGAGGAATCCCAGACAATCGGTGTTGTATCCGATCCCTCCCGACACCGTATTGACTGCGCCGTAGAGGGCGGCCCTCTGGCTCAAACCGGAGAGAAGTGGGATAACCGCCTGTTTGTGGGGAATGGTAACGTTAAACCCATCCAGCCCAAGGAGCTCCGGCATCCGGGATGAGAGATGTTCCGGCGCAATGTCCATCGCCTCATAGGAGGCGTCACGGCGCCCAAGGGCAAAAAGCTGCCGGTGGATCCAAGGGGAGAGGGTGTGTCCCAAAGGATGACCGATCAGTCCGAAATGCATCATAGGATAACCTCCGTTGGTGAAAAATGCTTCCATTGCCAAAAGCCTTCTAAAAAAACCATTGACAAAGGCTCTATTAGCGAATAAGATAATGGGTAATATCTGGACTGTGCATCCAATATAATAGCACAAAGGCGCCGCCCTGTCTATGAGAGCGGCAGGCGGGCTGGGTCCCAATGATTTCAGGATGAGGAGGTGTTCTGAGTGGTTCTAGAGAAAGTCAAAGCCATACTGGCTGAGCAGTTTGATGTGGAGGAGGATTCCATTACCTCTGATACCAGCATCAGCGACGACCTGGGTGCCGATTCCCTGGATGTGGTCGACCTGGTCATGACCTTGGAGGATGAATTTGACGTGGAGATTCCGGATGAAGAGGTGGAGAATATCCGCACGGTAGGCGCTCTTGTCAAGTACATCGAGGAGAATACCTAACTTTGATTTTTGTTTTTTCAGAATCCCTGGTGGAGGCCGGTCATCGGACCTGCCGCCGGGGATTCTTTTTGCCCGAAAACAGGAGAAAAGAGCCGGTTTTTCCCCGTTTGGGTTGTGAAATTCTATTGAAAAATTGCCTGATTCAGGCTATAATGAAGAAGTAAATTGTGCTAAAATATCCCAAAATCGATGCAACGAGGGGCCGTCCCATGGCGATGCTTGCGCAACTGTTGCGATTGGGGGAACAAAGGAGTTTTCATTTCATGGGTCAGGAGAAAAAATTGGTAGAGGCCATCACGCCGATGGATCAGGACTTTGCCCAGTGGTATACCGATGTGGTCAAAAAGGCCGAATTGGTGGACTATTCCGGGGTGCGCGGCTGTATGGTGCTGCGTCCCTTGGGGTATGCCATTTGGGAGAATATTCAGAAGGGCCTGGACGCCCGTTTTAAGGCGACGGGTCACGAGAATGTGTATATGCCCATGTTTATCCCGGAGTCTTTGCTTCAGAAGGAAAAGGACCATGTGGAGGGATTTGCGCCGGAAGTGGCCTGGGTGACCCACGGCGGGGAGGAAGAATTGACCGAACGGCTGTGTGTCCGTCCCACGTCAGAGACCATGTTTTGCGACCACTATGCCCGGGTGATCCATTCTTACCGGGATCTGCCCAAGCTCTATAACCAGTGGTGCTCGGTGGTGCGGTGGGAAAAGACCACCCGTCCCTTCCTGCGCACCATGGAATTTTTGTGGCAAGAGGGCCACACCATGCATGAGACCGCCCAGGAGGCCATTGAGGAAACCGAGCGGATGCTCAATGTATACGCCGATTTCTGTGAAGAGGAGTTGGCCATCCCAGTGATCAAGGGCCAGAAGACCGACAAAGAGAAGTTTGCCGGCGCGGAGGCCACCTACACCATCGAGGCGTTGATGCACGACGGCAAAGCGCTGCAAAGCGGCACCAGCCACTATTTTGGCGACGGATTTGCCCGCGCCTTTGACATCACCTTCACCGGACGGGACAATACCCTCCAGTATCCCTTCCAGACCTCTTGGGGCATGTCCACCCGCATCATCGGCGCCATCATCATGACCCACGGCGACGATTCCGGATTGGTGTTGCCGCCGGCCATCGCCCCCACCCAGGTCATCATCGTGCCCATCGCCCAGCACAAACCGGGCGTGCTGGACAAGGCGGCTGAGCTGGAGGCACGGCTCAAACAGGTGTGCCGGGTCAAGACCGACGCGTCCGATCAATCCCCTGGCTGGAAGTTTGCGGAATACGAGATGAAGGGCGTGCCGCTGCGCCTGGAGATCGGGCCCAAAGACATCGAAAAGGATCAATGCGTCATTGTAAGGCGGGATAACCGGGAGAAGATCTTTGTTCCGTTGAGCGAATTGGAGAAACGCATTCCGGAGCTGTTGCAGGCGGTTCACGACGGCATGTATCAAAAGGCGCTGGCCCGTAGAGAGTCCATGACCTATGCCGTCACAGGCGGTATGGACGAGATGATCGAGGCGGCCGCCACCCGTCCCGGCTTTATCAAGGCCGCTTGGTGCGGCGACGTGGCCTGTGAAGAGGCCCTTAAGGAGAAGGCGGGCGTCACCTCCCGCTGCATGCCCTTTGAGCAGGAACATATTTCCGATACCTGCGTCTGCTGTGGGAAGCCGGCCAAGAAGACGGTCATCTGGGGCAAGGCTTATTGATGTTCTAATATAACGCGACTGAAATGGATTTTGAATCCCTAAGATAAGGAGTGAACCAACATGTTTTATCCTCTGAAAATGCGTCCTGTGTTTAAAGAAATGCTGTGGGGCGGCAACACCTTGCGCACCCGCTATGGCAAGGATATCCCTTCGGACAAAACCGGTGAATCCTGGGAAATCGCCAGCCATCCAAACGGCCAAAGCGTAGTGGCCAACGGCGAGATGGAAGGCCTCACCTTGGGCGAAGCCATGGAGAAAATGGGCGCCGATCTTCTGGGCGACAAAGTGGCCGCCACCTGCAATGGACGGTTCCCGCTGCTGGTCAAGATCATCGACGCCAACGACAATTTGTCGGTCCAGGTGCATCCCAACGACCAGCAGGCCGCCGTCTTGGAGAAAAACGACCCCGGCAAAACCGAGATGTGGTATGTGTTGGCCGCCAAACCGGGGGCACGTCTGATTTACGGATTTAACCGGGATCTGACCAAGGAAGAATTTGAAACGGCCATCAAGGAAAGCAAACTGGAAGATGTGATGAACTATGTGGACGTCAAGGAAGGGGACACCTTCCTCATGCGTTCCGGAACCCTTCACGCCATCGGCGCCGGCATCCTGGTGGCCGAGATCCAGCAGAATTCCGACACCACCTACCGCGTCTACGACTACAACCGCCGGGATGCCCAAGGGAATCCCCGCCAGCTGCATGTGGAGAAGGCGCTGCAAGTGACTAATTTGAAATCCTCTGTGGGCAATGAGCGCATCGATATCCACGACGGCGTCAAATGCGAGTACTTCACCACTTTGCTGATGGAAGTGGACGGTTCCGTCACCCAGGAGGTGGATCCCAACCGCTTTGAGATGCTGATCTGCACCAAAGGCGAAGGAGAGGTAAACGGCATCTCTTTCCGTCCGGGCGACAGCTTTGTCATCCCTGCGAAAATCGGCAGCTACACCGTAAAGGGCAATTGCAGTTTGCTGCGGAGCTTTGTAACGTGCTAAAACAGAGGAGAGAAGAACCATGAAAAATATCGGCATCGACTTAGGCGGAACCAACATCGCCATCGGCATCGTCAATGAAGATTATTCAATTTTAAAGAAGGGATCTGTCCCCACCGATTCCCATCGCCCCTGGCAGGAGATCGTCAAGGATATGGCGGGCCTGATTGATAAATTGATGAAGGAAACCGGCACCACCATGGAGGAGATCAAGGAGATCGGCATCGGCAGCCCCGGCACCCCGGATATCGAAAACGGCGTGGTGCTTTACTCCAACAACTTGGGTTGGAATATGGTCCCCCTGCGGGAGGAACTCAATAAATACATCGATAAACCGGTCTATCTGGATAACGATGCCAACAGCGCCGCATTGGGTGAATTTTTGGCCGGCGCGGCCAGCGGGTTGGAGAGCGCCGTCATCCTCACTTTCGGCACCGGCATCGGCGGCGGCGTCATTCTCAACAACCGCATTTGGAGCGGCTTTAACTACGCCGGCGGCGAACTGGGCCATGTGGTCATCAAGAGCGGCGGTTATCCCTGCACCTGCGGCCGCAACGGCTGCTGGGAGGCTTACGCCTCTATGACCGGCGTCATCCGTCAGGGCAATGAGGCGGCCGATGCCCATCCCGAATCGGAACTTGCCAAACTGCGCGCTTCGGGCACCAAGCTCAACGGCCGCAACATCTTCGAAGTGGCCAAGGCGGGGGACGACGTGGCGCAACAGGTGGTGGATCAGTTTATTTTCTACATCGCCGAGGGCGTGGTCAACGTCATCAACACCTTCCAACCCCAAGCGGTTGTCATCGGAGGCGCTATCGCCAACGAAGGTGACTATGTGTTGGAACCGCTGCGCAAATACGCCAAACGGGATGTTTTTTGCAAACATGTAGAGTTGCCTAAGATTATCCGTGCAAAATTGGGTAATGATGCAGGTATTATTGGCGCGGCCTTTTTGGGTGATTATCAGAGCAAAAAGACGAAATAATATATTTGGCGCAAACAAACGCGGGCAAGATTCTGCCCGCGTTTGTTTATATCTTGTTGATAAAAAGGAAGGATAAACCATGTGGTTCTCAAAAAAGAGGAATTTAGTGGATAGCCGTCCTACTGTGGCCTCTTGGCCCCAGGTCATCGACAACATCAAGGAACTGCCCTACGCTTACCGGCAAGAGGTGGAGAAATGGCTCCAGAAGGGAATGCCGTTGCAGAATGTCACTTATGTCCCCAGCCTCCACCGTTTGTGGAAGAGGCAGGGGGAATATGCTGTAGCTTGGTTTGAGGATCAGGTTATGATCATGCGGGAAATTTCCCCCACCCATGCCAGCAAAGCGGTAATTTCCCATAAAGATGTCATAGGGGTGGAGTACTACCAAAAATTGCTTAATTGTTGTGCCACTGTAATTTATTGGGAAGATGGCCAAATTAAGCGTGAGACATTTCAGTTTAATAAAACCAAAGAACCGGCCTTTATCCCGCTTCTCAATATTTTTTTGGGGAATACGCCGTGCTATAAGATCAATGTCTTTTTGGAAGAGAACCCAGTATGCCTGGACTTGATGGACCAGAGCTACCGTATGTATAATTTCAGCAAAATGGCGCTAAGGTTAGATGAGAGTGTAGAAACCTATCATTGGGAATCGGAGCGTTTTCTCTATCCGCAAAAGGCCAAAAACGAGGAAAAAATACGGGAATATCTCATCCAGTTACAGAGTAAGGGGATGACGCTCATCGATGCTTATGATTACGGAGTTGGCGTTGTGTATTTGCCGTGGAAAAGTATCGCAGGGGTGGATTCCGGGCCGAAGGGGTTCCGGGTTAAGGCAGGGGACAAGACCTATCAAATTCCCATCAGCGAGGGCAACCAGGATGTAATTTATCATTTTGTCCAGGAAGCAATGCAGATATGGCATCGAAAAAAGCATTAATATACAGAAAACTTATAATAATATTTTTTAGCATGAATTTTTGTGTTTTTTAACAAAAATTCATGCTATTTTTATCTTTCAGATTAAAATATTCTATGTTATACAAATGTTATATAAATTTTATTTGTGAAAAGCAACTAAAGGTTATGCATTAAATGGTAGTGTCAAGGATTTTTCGCAAAATGGTTTGCAGACTCTGGCATGAGTGAAGTCAGCCGGCAATAGAGGCATCCTCAAGGGCGG
>CAJFOZ010000019.1 GCA_904397895.1 uncultured Clostridia bacterium | reverse complement strand
TCACTCTCAGAATCTCAAGGGTCGTTCTTACTCTCGGCGTTGTTTAATTTTCAAGGTGCATCCACCACTCAACTTGGCTCCCTTTCGTTTGCCCTCGTGAATGGCGCTTGACTATAATACCAAATCTACACTCCTTTGTCAACCCTTTTCTTTCCCTTTTTTTCGACTTTTTTCAATTTTTTTCGGAAAGCCCTGTTTCTTAAGCAAAAAGCCCACCTTGCGACGCAAGGTGGGCTGGGGCTTTGCGGGCATTTTAGGGGTTCTTATTTGCCCATAGCGATTTTTAGAATATTATAGACGTCGTCCCGGTAAAGAGGCACAAAATGGCCCTGGTATTCACAGCCGATCAATGCTTTGTCGGCCATTTCACCCAGGCGGCTGTCGTCCACGCCCAGCTGTGGCAGGGTGATGGGCATACCGATGCTTGTGAAGAAATTCTCTAGACGGCGGATGCCTTCCTCGGCGATCTCCTCCGGACGTCCAAACGCCAAGTCCACGTCAAAGACCCGGACAGCGAACTGGACAAAGCGGGCTACGTCGTGATGATACACATACTTCATCCAAGCCGGGAACACCACAGCCAAACCTGCGCCGTGGGCCACGTCGTAGATGCCGCTGATTTCATGCTCGATATTGTGGGATCCCCAGTCGCCGATGCGGCCGGTATCCAGCAGGCCGTTGTGGGCGATGGTACCGCTCCACATAATTTCCGCGCGGGCGTCGTAGTTTTCCGGATCGCGCAGCACAATCGGGGCATTATTAATAATAGTGCGCAAAGTAGCTTCACACAGACGGTCGGTCAGATCCACATGATCCACGTTAGTAAAGTACCGCTCCATAATATGGGCCATCATGTCGGTAATGCCGCAGGCGGTCTGATAGGGAGGCAGGGTATAGGTGCGTTCCGGATTCATAATGGCAAAGGAGGGACGCATGACCTGGTTGTCCACAGCGCGTTTGTAATCGCCGTCCTCGTTGGTGATGACGCTGCCGTTGCTGCATTCGCTGCCGGCGGCCGGGATGGTCAGCACAACGCCCACCGGGAGCATCTCCTGGGGACATGCCTTGCCCAGATAGAAATCCCAGACGTCACACTGGGCGGGCACGCCGATGCCAATGGCTTTGGCCGAGTCGATGACACTGCCGCCGCCTACTGCCAAAATCAGTTCGATTCCCTCTTTGCGACACAGTTCAATGCCCTCTCTCACCAAAGAAAGGCGGGGATTGGGCTTGACCCCTCCCAATTCAAAGATCTCAAGGCCGCTTTTTTCCAAAGAATCTTTTACACTATCGTATAAACCGCTGCGTTTGATGCTGCCGCCGCCGTAGTGCAGCAGGACCTTTTTCCCATAACGGGCGGCTTCTTCTCCGATCTTCGATTCAGCGTCGCGACCAAACACAATTTTAGTGGGAAGGTGCAAGGTAAAATCGTTCATGAAAAACCTCTCCTTTAATTGGTATCATCCCCAAAATAGGGCGGATGAATTACATCCCAAAATCCACCGTCATTATACGACTGTTTTTCTCCCGATTCAATGGTCTGTTGAGATTTCACAAATTGTTCATCTTTTTGCCTTAAACATCTTATTGTTAGTTAGTCACAGAGAACTTGAAAAATACATGATAAAATCCTATAATAGAACTAGACTATAACAGGATAGTAAAAAAAGAGCAAATCCATCGATACATAGAAGGAATCTCTTTTCCTGTTGGTATGAGTTTTGAGAAAGGTGGGATTTCATGGATCACATTACATTAAAGATCACCGGGATGAGTTGTGCCGCTTGTTCGGCTGCGGTGGAGAAAGCCCTAGGTAAATTGGAAGGCGTCTCAAAGGCATCGGTCAACCTGCCGGCGGAAAAAGCGACCATTGAATATGATTCCAGCATCATCACCCCGGAAAAAATGGTGGAGGCTGTGGAGCATCAAGGGTTTGGCGCCCAGCTTCCCAAACATACCGCCAAGACGACCTTTCAGGTTACGGGCATGACCTGTGCGGCTTGTTCAGCGGCGGTGGAACGTGCCCTCCATAAAGTGAAGGGCGTCTCCGAAGCATCGGTCAATCTGGCGGCTGAGAAGGCCACAGTGGAATACGATCCCGACCAGGTGACGGTGGAACAATTATTTACAGCCGTCAAGGAAGAAGGGTACGGCGCCGCCGCTCCCAACCGGTCCACAAAAGTGACGTTAAAAGTAGGCGGCATGACATGCGCCTCCTGCTCGGCAGCCGTGGAACGGGTGCTGAACAAAATAGACGGGGTTTCCGAAGCTACCGTCAATTTGGCGGCGGAAAAGGCGACCATTCAATACGATCCCTCTAAGGTGTCCCTCTCCGATTTAAAGGAGGCCATCCAGAAAGCCGGCTTTGAGGCTTTAGACATCGCAAAAGACGTCTTGGCAGATCCTGATGAAGAACGCCGCCGATTGTCCCTCAAACGGCACAAGCATCGCCTCATCGCGTCCATCGCCTTGACGGTTCCACTGCTCATCATCGCCATGGGCCCCATGATCGGCATGCCCATGCCCTCCTTCTTCTCCCCGGAATCCACACCGCTCGCCTTTGCCATTGTCCAAATGGTATTGTGTTTGGTAGTGCTGGTCATCGGACGAAAATTCTACGTCACTGGCACCAAGTCCCTCATCCGCCTGCACCCCAACATGGATTCCCTGGTTGCCATCGGTACGGCGGCCGCTTTCGGCTTTAGCCTCTATTCCACCATTATGATCGCCGGCGGTTCCATGCACCACGTCCATGAACTGTATTACGAATCGGCCGCCACCATAGTTACCCTAGTCACCCTAGGCAAATACCTGGAAGCTAGGGCCAAGGGGCAGGCCAACCAAGCGGTCAAACGCCTGATGAACTTGGTACCTCCCGTGGCCATTGTGGAACGGGACGGCCGCGAGGTGGAGGTCCTGTTGGAGGACGTCCAGCTGGACGACACCCTTGTCCTTCGCCCCGGCGACCGCGTGCCGGTAGACGGCGTTGTGGTGGAAGGCGCTACTTCCATCGATGAATCCATGCTTACAGGCGAAAGCCTGCCGGTGGAAAAAGGCCCCGGCGATGCCGTTACCGGCGGCAGCCTGAACAAGAATGGTTCGGTTCGCTTCAAAGCCACCCGCGTCGGACAGGATACCGCCCTAGCCCACATCATCCAGATGGTGGAGGACGCCCAAGGTTCCAAAGCCCCTATCGCCCGTCTGGCCGATCAGGTGTCGGGATGGTTTGTTCCAGCCGTGTTGGCCATCGCCGTTGTGGCGGCGGTCATCTGGCTTCTGGCCGGCAAGGATATTGCCTTTGTTCTTACCATTTTTGTATCGGTGCTAGTCATCGCCTGCCCCTGCGCGTTGGGCCTTGCCACCCCTACGGCCTTAATGGTCATCACCGGCCGCGCGGCGGAAATGGGCATCTTCTTTAAAAACGGTGAGACCCTCGAAACCGCTCATAAGGTAAACACCGTTGTATTCGATAAAACCGGCACCATCACCAAGGGGGAACCGGAGGTCACCGACATCATCACCGCCGGTGCTGATGAGAATGTCCTTCTCTCTATGGCAGCGGCGGCCGAACGGGGTTCGGAGCATCCCTTGGGTGAGGCGGTATGCCGTAAGGCGGACGAGCGTCAACTCCCCCATCAAAAAGCCGGATCCTTTACAGCTCTGCCGGGTAAAGGAATTGAGGCAAAGGTGGAAGACCGGTCCGTGTTGCTTGGCAATTTGGCCTTGATGAAGGAGCGGAACATCAACATTCCCGACAGCATCTTAAAACAGGCGGAACAGTGCATGACCGAAGGCAAGACCCCCCTCTGGGCCGCGGCTGACGGGCAACTTGCCGGCGTCATCGCCGTGGCTGACACCATCCGTCCCGACAGTGCTGACGCCGTGGCCTCCCTGCACGATATGGGGATACGCACTGTCATGCTGACCGGGGACAACAGCCGTACCGCCCAGGCCATTGCCAAACAGGCCGGTATCGATGAAGTTCGCGCCGACGTCCTTCCCGCCGGTAAAGCAAGCGAAATCCAGCGCATCAAGCAGGACGGGGTTGTCACCGCCATGGTGGGCGACGGCATCAACGACGCTCCCGCTTTGGCCATGGCTGATGTGGGCATGGCTGTCGGATCGGGTACCGACGTGGCCATTGAATCGGCCGGCGTCGTCTTGATGCAGGATAACATGCACGCCGTTGCGGACGCCGTGGCGTTGTCCAAAGCCGCCATCCGCAACATCAAGGAGAACCTGTTCTGGGCCTTTGGATATAATACCCTGGGCATCCCAGTCGCCGCCGGCCTGCTTTACGCCTTTGGCGGCCCCTTGCTCAACCCCATGATCGCCGCCGCAGCCATGTCCCTTTCGTCTGTATCTGTGGTGACCAACGCGCTGCGTCTGCGCCGTGCTAAGGGTGCGGTACGCAAATCTTAACACAGACAATCGGTGATTTTTTCACTTGTTGGTATTTATCTTAATGAAAGGGAGGTTTTTCTATGACGACATTGCTCAAAGTGGAGGGGATGTCCTGTTCCCACTGTGAAAACCGGGTGGTCAAATACGTCACCGGTATGGACGGCGTATCGTCGGCCGTGGCTAGCGCCAAGGACGGCACCGTCACGGTGGAACACGATGGTACTGTGTCGCTGGATGCCATTAAGGCCGTCATCGACGATCTGGGCTATGAGGTAAAGGACTAAACTGCTGTGCGCAAAAAGGACTGGATCTTTGTGAGGAAAACCTCCAAAGACCCAGTCCTTTTTTGCATCAATTTATCGGAAATCAAGTTTTATTATTGCAATATTTTAGGGAATGTTTTATCATAATGATATCTATAATAGAACATTTTGGTCCTATTTTTACAGAAATGAGAATCCACATCACTTAATTGAGGGGAACTCATATGAGGAAAAAAATCTGTATCTTACTATCTGTCATACTGGTTGCATCAATTGGAATTGTCGCTGTATGCAACCTATTGTCTCGGCCAAATCAGGCTACTGGTTCGGCTTTGCCCGCTGCGGAGGCCACGTCCATAGAGGTCAGCAGTTCTCCTGCTCCTCGCCCAGAATTGCAGGAGGGGCAATACCTTCTTGTACATGGGGCCCAAACCAATAGTGTAACCGTGTCTAAAAATATTATGCGTTTTAGCCCGTCCGCCTTTTCCTATGACTCTCCTCAAGATTATTCATCCCACGAAATCAGCGAAAAACGATGGCTTATTTCGATTTATTCTCAGGGCGAGGGGAACAACTATCGCATCACCATGGAACAGCTGGAATCTTCTATTGAGCTTCAAGAGGGTAACCCTATGGAGATTGTTCCTTCGCAGCCTATCGAATTTACCTTTCTTTTAAATAGCAACGGCGTCCTCTCACGGGAAGATGAGGGGCAAATGGAGGAGTTCAAGCCTGTATCTTTTCAGGCCTATTGCCTACTCCAGCACGCTTTGTCTGGCGTTACCCATGCTAATGAAAATCAGTCTTGGACCATCTCTCCCTTTTTTGAGGCTGGAAACGATGCGTCAACTTTTACGGCCCAATATACTCCCACTTTCCAAAACAATCAGATGGAAGTAAACATTCAGTACTCGCAACAACTGGATGCTCAGTATATCAACAACGCCATGTCTTCCGTAGGAAATTCCCGGATAGAAAGCGCTCAGATAGATCCTTTTTTTTACCGGTTAGCTCTTAATTCCTCGGATGGACTTCTTCTCGGCCACTGTCAAGACTCCGATGTCCATGCCCAGGCATCCGGTTCCATATCTATAAATCCGGAAAATTCCTTTGTTTCCACCACTGAGCTGGAGTATTCCCGAGAAGGGCATCTAATCTTCCCCTGGAATGATCCGGACAGTACATATACCCAGAGGTTGGATTTTTCTTCCCAAACTCATCATCGGATTGATGTGACGAAGGTAGAGGAAGATTTCTCTGATTTGTCTACCTCTAAAACTCACTGACCATCCATTATACAATTTCTTCCATCCAATATACTAAAACAAGCCTTCCCGTCTATCGAGCACGGGAAGGCTTGTTTCAATTTTTCATGTTGTGATGCCGGATCTTTTCCAAAAGCTGGCGATGGTTGCGACGGCTGGAATGGAGATAGGCTACCACCGATACAATGCCGCTGATGACCACAAAGGAATAGAAACTGATGCCACGGCTCAAAAGCATGGCGGGAAGCAACAATTGAGGCGTAAAGAAAATACGGAAAATAACCATAAAGCCGCTTTCCGATGCACCTACCGCTCCCGGGAGTGGCAAAGAGGATACCGCAATGGTCAACAACGCCTGCACCGCTACAATATCCAAAAAGCCGTATTGGTTCAACCCAAAAGCCTTGTAGACGAAAAAAGGTACCGAATACGATGCAACCAACTGTACTGCTACCGTGGCAAACACTTTGATGAGCACCGTCGGATGCTGACGCAGATGTTTTGCCCCTTTTTTATACTCGTGGATCTGCTGCTCCAAAGACTTCTCTAATTTTTCGCTGTCCTTGACCAGATGCAGCCGTTTTAGCATCCTGGCGCACCACATGACGAGGCGATGCACCAATTTATCGGAAAACACCATCACGCAGATGCCCGTTACCAACCCGATGTTGACAATAACGCCGTATAGGACTAAAAATCCCAACGCCCGGACATGTTCCAGCACCAACTGCCCTTTGATGAGAAAAGCTATGGCGCCATAGACTAACGTGGACATCTGAAATACCGCCATGATGATCATCAAGGTCAAAGAGGCGGGTCCCACCTCCAAGTTATCCTTTTTCATATAGTAGACCTGCATAGGCTGGCCACCGGTGGACGACGGCGTCACCGAACTAAAATAGAACCCCACAAAAGCGTACTTGAGGCAACGGAGAAAGGGGACTTTTTTATCCAGCGATTTCATAATATTATGAATGTTAAACGCCTCGCAGGACACAAACAACAACATCATCCCGAGCCCTATCAATACAAACCAAGGGTTGACCGATTGGATGACGTCCAACAGCGCCTGGGGAGAACTGTCCTTGAGCAGAAAAACAAAGGTAACTGCAATCAGCAGCACCATGACGATCATGCTAATGTAGTATTTTCCTTTTTTCTCCATAAAAAATCCTATCCCATTGGAGGAAGCTGGGAAAGCCCACTTCCCTTTCTCTTAATGATTTTCCCACAAAAAAGCCGGGTGAGTTCTATTATAGTACCAACCATCCCTTTTGTCTATGTGCGCTATCCAAATCATCAAAAAACCTCGCGACCCCAAGCCGCGAGGTTTTTTTGATCCCTGTAGTCTTTAGGGATATTGCCAGTTGGTCTACTGTTCTAGATCCTGCCATACTTGCCACAGAATAGAAGCTGCATAATCCCGAGTCAACGGTTCGTTGGGCTGTGCACTGCCGGTGGGAGCATACAGCATTCCTGCATTTTCCCAGTTCATATAGGTCTGGGTGGCCCATTCCGGAATCTCGGCGGCGTCTTGGAGCCCTAAGGAGATACGCTGGGCACTTTGGGTCTGGGTAACGCGGTCGGCCATCACCAAGGCTTCGGCACGGGTTAATACTTCACTTCCGTTGAGGCTTTCCCCCGCCAAGATGCCCGACTGTTTTGCAGCGCTGATATAAGGCTTCTCCCAAGTGGGAATGGCGTCGTCATCCGAAAGGCCGGTGTTGACGCAGGCTGCCATGGCGGACGCGTCCGGATTGGCCAGAGCAGTCAGCATTACGGCAAATTCCTCCCTGGTAACCGACCGGTCTGGGTCAAACAGGCTGATGTTTCCAATGGTTTCACCGGTCATAACCCCTGCCTGGCTCAATTTCTCAGCGGCATATCGATTGACATTGCCCTCCATGTCGGAGAAGGATACCCCGTCGAACTGCTCCACCTGGATGGTAACGGTCGCCTGTTCCGAACAGTAACCGCTTTCGTCGGTGACGCAGTAATCAAAAGCGTCCTTCCCCTTTTCGCCGGGATAAGGTTCATAGGTGAAGGTGGTGCCTTCCACCTTGAGATTCCCTTTTGTGGGCTGCTTGGTGATGCGGCAGGTAAGCTGCTGGCCTCCAGCGTCGCTCACGGGCAGACGGTTCGTGACGGGGATATCGGTACGGGTGTCAAACTGAGCGTCGGCAGCGGTGGGGACGGTGGGCGTCTGATCGGTTAAGGCGATGGAAAGCACCGCCTTTGTGGTGCCGTCGGGCAGGATGGTCATGGAAGCGCCTTCGCTATCCGGCGCCGGCACAAAAGCCATACGATCCAAGTCGTCCCGTTGGATGCGGGTGTAACTGCCCACCTCCACGCCGTCGATGGTGAGTTGTCCCTGGGACGCCTTGGGGGTGGAGAGGACGGTAATGGTCTTCATAGATCCTTCTTCCATGCCCAAACGGCGCTCAATGTCGGAAGCCGAGATGGAAACCACTTCATTTTTGACACCGCCGATCAAACAGGTCTGTGCCTCCATCTGCTCCTGGGAACTGACCGGCCAAACGCTGCTGAGATCGGCAGCTGATACGGCCACTGCTCCAAAGCTCATAAGCATCATACAGGTTGCGATTAATTTTATCTTGTTCAAGAGAATTCCCTCCTGTTTCTTTTATCTCTATTTTTCACCGCTTTGGCGAAAAAATACCGAGAATCAGCCCATCTTGCACCAATCCATAAAATGGTTTTGGATGGAAAAATTCAGCTGGTTCCTAGGCGCGCAAAAATATATTTGAAAAAAGTGAAAAAAATTGTTGACAGAATGACTTTGTTCCGCTATAATAAATATCGCGCCAAGGAAATGGCCAACAGATTTAGTCAAAAGTGATGGTAATCTGTTGACAACAGGAGTTGTTCCTGTTGATTGAGCGCAAGAGTCGGTGTTTATGACGATGAGGGTCCACCCGTTCCCATTCCGAACACGGTAGTTAAGCTCATCGGTGTCGAAGATACTTGGCTGGCGACGGCCTGGGAAAATAGAACGACGCCGACACTCATATTCCTCAATAGCTCAGTTGGTAGAGCATGCGGCTGTTAACCGCAGGGTCGTTGGTTCGAGTCCAACTTGAGGAGCCAAAAGATGGGGTTGGCCGTCTTTTTAGGAAGGCGGCCAATTTTTTCTCCTCCCTCGGTGGGATCGATCTCCAATCTGTGGCTATGGGCCTTTAGCTCAGTTGGTTAGAGCGGCCGGCTCATAACCGGTTGGTCCGGGGTTCGAGTCCCTGAAGGCCCACCAATTACTTCGCTCACTTAGGGGTATAGCTCAGTTGGTAGAGCAGCGGTCTCCAAAACCGCGTGCCGAGGGTTCAAGTCCTTCTGCCCCTGCCACATGGCCCGGTAGTTCAGCTGGTTAGAACGCTAGCCTGTCACGCTAGAGGTCGACGGTTCGAGCCCGTTCCGGGTCGCCATATGCTGATATAGCTCAGTAGGCAGAGCACATCCTTGGTAAGGATGAGGTCACCAGTTCGAATCTGGTTATCAGCTCCATTTTAAAACCGCAACCGAATGGTTGCGGTTTTTTGTTGTTTTGGGCTTATTCTCTTTCGCCAGTAAAAAAAGTGATGGGCTGGGCAGGTATTCCTTTGTCAAAAGTTCTAAAAAAAATTCTTGTTCTTTTACCATCCGCCTTCCTTTTGTAACATTTATGAAATTTTTAAATTAATTTATTATTTTAAATTTAATTTTTCCTTATTTTGTTGATTTTTTAGTAATTAGTTCTATAATAAATATTAACTGGGTCATTTGGCAAAATCTTCAAAATAAGGTGGTGGATGTATGAATTCCATGTTAAAACGTTCTTTTGCACTATTGCTCAGCCTATGTATGGTGGCGCCCGGCACATCTTTAGCCGTTTGGGACACACCATCGGAAACCTCTCCCCCCTCTGTCTCTACCGTTCAGCAAGAACTGCGGGAAAAAATTCTCCCCTTGACGGCCACCGCAGGCAGCACCTACCCTGTGGACTGGCTCAATGTTTCCCATTTGGTGGATGGCTCGGGTTTATCCAAGCAGGGGGATTTAAACGCCACCCATTCCAATAGCTACGACGCCGTCGATATGTGGCACAGTGACCTCAATCCCGGATCCGAAGCCTGGGTGCAGGTGGATACTGGCAGCGTCCAACCGCTTACCCGTCTGCACATTTGGAACCTCAACCAATATGAAACCAATCGCGATGACCCGACCGAGACCTTAAAACGCGGCATGCGCAAGGTGACCATTGCCTATTCTGTGGATGGTCAAAACTGGGAGACTCTTGGCGGCGACGGCAATACCTTCGAGCTGCACAAGGCAAGCGGCAGTCCCCAGGAAAAAAAGAGCGATGTTATCGATTTAAATGTAACCGCCCGCTATATCCGCATCACGGCCGACCCTGACCCGGCCATCGGAACCTGGGGTGGCGACGGCTGTTACGGCCTTAGTGAGATCATCGTGACCGGGCCTATGAGCAGTTTGGAGGCCGCCCGCTTAGATCTCCAGGACACCATCCAAGAGGCGGAAGAAGAGGCGTCGTTTGACTATTCCCCCAACCGTTGGGAGGAACTTCAATCGGCCATCGAGTCGGCACAGTCGGTTGTCGATGATCCATCCAGCAGCCAGGAGATCTTGGAGGCTCACAACGCGGTGCTAACCCAGGCCATGGGAAATACCGGCGTCCCATCCGGTGATTTTTCTTCCCTGTCTATTAAAATAGAAGAAGCCCGCTCCCTCCAGGAGGAGGACTATACAGCGGAAAGCTGGGAACAGTCTGCCGCCTCTATTGCGGACGCCCTATCAAAGGCGGAAGAGGCTGCTCTTGTGGATGTTGATAACACGCAGAACAGCATCCTTGTCCACGACGCTTTGATGGATTTGACCACCGCATTGGCGCAGCTGCGGCAGGTCCCCAAGGACAGGATGGAACTTTATCAGGATTTTGTCAACCAACGGTTCGGTATGTTCATGCACTATTCCATGTCCACCTACACACACAATGGAACGGTGGAGGAATTTGATTATTCCACCGACGACTGGGGTCCTGCTTTCGCCGATGAGAAATACTTCAACCCCACCGATCTGGATCCGGAACAATGGGCTGATGCAGCGGTGTCCGCCGGCATGGAATGGGCCTGCCTGACCACCAAACACCATGACGGGTTCGATATATGGCCCAGTGAAGTCAGCACCCATGACGTGGAAAACAGCAGCGTCCCAGATGTGGATGTGGTACAGGAATACCTGGACGCCTTCCGCAGCCGCGGCATCAGTGCCGGGCTTTATTTCTCGATTTTGGATCTGAATTTGGGTGTCCGCAATCCCGGGGATCTCTCCAGCAAGCCGGATTACCAAGAGGCAAAACAGTATATTTTGGATCAAATCGAAGAGTTGATGACCAATTACGGTGACATCCCCTTCCTCATTCTCGACGGCTGGAACACCGATTGGGGCGGCCCAACCTACCAAGAACTCCCCTACGAAGAGGTGGAGTCGCTGGTACATAGACTGCAACCCAACTGCATCATCCTCAACATCAGCTGTGAGACCAACGATACCCACACCGATCTCAACATTTTTGAAAACGGCGCGGGACAGACCATCCCCAGCTGGTATGACCTTCCTGCCGCCGCCTGCCATAACCTACAGGGCGAGTGGTTCTGGAAAGCCCATTATCCCACAAAAGAACTTCATTCTGTGGATTGGGTGTTGGATCTTCTCTACTCCCAGAACGAGAAAAACGCCTCCTTTATCCTCAATGCCGCTCCCAATACAGAGGGCAAACTGGATGCCAACGCGGTAAAACGTCTGGCAGAAATCGGCGAGGCTTATGAGAAGCTCCCCGACGTCACTGAAATCCCCTCCAGCTGGTATAAGGATTACGATACTTCCCTTAACCTGGCTTATAAACAGCCCATTTCACAATCCTCTGTCTATGGCCGTTGGTACGGGGACCGTGCAGCCGACGGAATACTGGACGGCGATATTGGTCACGATCGAGTATCCAGTACCACCGATGAGAACTATCCCTGGTGGCAAGTGGATTTAGGGGAAAGCAAAGCTATCGGCGACATCACCATTTGGAACCGGGAGGATGAATCCAAACAAAACCTCGATGATTTCTGGATCTTCGCCTCCGACATTCCCTTTGCCGATGATGATACCCCCCAAACCTTGGCCAATCAAGAGGACGTCACAGCCATCCATGTGACCGAGGTTCCGGATCCCAGCATCAAGGCATCACTAAATACGCCGGCCCGTTACGTCCGCATTCAGATGGACAATCCCGATTCCCAAAAATCCCTGGTCCTTTCAGAAGTCATGATCTCTCCCCAGGATATGCCTGAGATACGGGAAATTCAAAAATCCCCCGACACTCTCCAGCGCTATCAAACCACGGGAGCTTCCAAGAACCAGCTTAATCTTCCCCAATCCATGGAGGTTAAACTGAGCGACGCCACCACTATCCCGCTGGCGGTGGAATGGGATAACGGTACCCCAGCCTACGATAATACCCAGAAAGGAACTTATGTATTTACCGGAACCTTCCAGAACCTTCCGGAGGATGTGCGCAACAGCAAAAATTTCCGGGCTCAGGCCGTGGTGACCATCGGCGATCATTTTGTGGTCCCGGCCACAGGATATTCCCCCAGCCAATGGGACGACAGCCGCAGTGGCGCCCGGACGTCCGACGGTTCCGGCTTAAGCCAGCCCGGCAGTGTGGACGCCACCCACAGCAATGCCTTTGACGCCAATGGGATGTGGCATTCAGGTGAGAATCCCGGCGCCAACGCCTGGATCCAATATACTTTTGAACAACCGGTTTCTCTTGAACAAATGTATATCTGGAACCACAATCAGTATGAAACCAACAAGCCTGATCCCACCGTCACATTAAACCGTGGCCTTCGCAAGGTCACCATCACCTATTCGGAGGACGGCCAGCATTGGCAGACCCTAGGCGGCGACGGCAATACTTTTGAATTTGCCAAAGGGACTGGTGAATCGGCTATGAAGGCCACCAACCTTACCAATGGCCAACCGGTGGATTTCGGAGGCGTTACTGCCCAATATGTCCGAATCACAGCCGATCCCGACCCTGCCATAGGGACTTGGGGCGGCGATGGATTTTATGGGTTAAGCGAGGTTATGTTTACCGGCAGCGCAGTGGATCAATCCATTGATAGCATCCAAAATCAAAGCGGCACTCTCCCCTCCCCTGGTGGAGAAGCTTCTCTATTGGTACAGGGAAAAGGACTTTATGATTCGGTCCTGCTGCAAGCTTTCCAAAACGGTCAGCCGGTAGAGGGAATCCGTGGCTTTACCTCGGGCACCAGTGAGCAACAAACGGCAATCCTTACCTTCCCTGCCAACACCTCCGATGAAACGCAGAAGTACTATATCAAAGCATCCCTTGACGGCGGATTTACTTGGAGCGAGGTGGAAGGCTTTGTGGAAATTGCCCCGGCTGGCGCTCCCTCGGCGACCACTGATAAATCCGACTATCTTGTCAACGAGGATATTGTCGTCACAGTATATACCCCTCCTGAAATTTCCCGCATTGCTTTGACCAATGAAAACGGACGGTATTTGGGACTCACCTCGGTCCATTCGATGATCCAAGGGGATCAAAAAATTTGGACCATCCATACCTCGGTAGCCACTGCCGGCCAACGCACCCTCCATGTATTGGTTTGGCAAAACGGGCAATGGTCGGACCCTATCCCCCTCCAAATTCAGGTCAGCTTCCCGGAAACAGAACCTGTTATGGCGTATGAAGCTATTATAGATCAGCCTAGTGCCAGCATCAATCAGCCTTTTGCCGTTCGGATTATAACCAATCAAAGCGTCACAAAATTATCGATCCGCAACGAGCTGGGACGCGCAATGGGATATGAAGTGGTAAATGTGGAAGATCAAGGAGATTCCCGCATCTTCACCATTCATATGTCGGTCGGAACAGCAGGTTTGCGCATCCTCTCCTTCTATGTGGCCGGTATGGATGGAGCCTGGTCCAATGTTTCAGTAGAGTCCTCTATTATCATTACTCCATAATATGTCCTAAACCGGTGCGGTGTAGATGGCATTTTACACCGCACCGGTTTTTTGTATATTTTTATTGATAATCAGTAAATAACTATTGATTTTCATTTTATATGTGGTATACTAATGGCAATCACAAAGACTGAACAGGAGGTTTTTGAAATGAAAATCATTGGTGAGCATAGTTTATCATCCAAGACGGCTGTCGGTTTAAAAGTATTGTTTTCATTTTGTGTCCTCTTTTTGGTAGGGGGCGCTTACTATCTTTTTAAAACCTTCCGATCTATTCTCCGCAGCTTCCCTTTGGGAGAGGCCATTGATCCTATTTTGATCGGCAGCATGATTTATCTTTCTGGAATCATATGTCTTGTTATCTTGTGGCATCTCATACAGGTCTTTGGCAATCTAAAAAAAGAGGACTTTTTTTCTTTGAGCAATGTTTCCCGTCTCAACTGGTCATCGGCCGGTATGGGGATAATCAGCGTCATCTATTTGGCCGTGACTGTGTTATCCATTTGCACGGTAGACGATCTGATGCAATCGGCAGTTGCTATTTTTATCCTGGCCGCCATTACAGTGGTTTCCTGTCTAGGAGCCATCGGCGTGCGCATTTTTTCCGCCATTTATCAGTATCTAGTACAAATGGTACAGACACCCATTCAATCGTAAATACAGCTGAAAAAGCAGGAGAGAACCAGATGTTCTCTCCTGCTTTTTCTCTTTATTATCCTGCTGTAATTTTATTTGAGGAATTCTCCTGCCAAGGGTTGCATGAGGAAGTTGTCCCAGTCCTGCCTCTCAAACATTCCACAAGCCATCATCACTTTGACTACTGCACTGTGTGCCGTCATTCCTGGAAGGGGGATTGCTCCTGCATCCAGAAGTTCCCGAGAGGAGCGATACATCTCTTCACCGCCCTCTATAGGCGCCAGGTAGACGGGAATCCCCAATTTGCCGCACTGCTCCACCCATCCAGCCAAGTTTGACGGTTTCCTCACCGATGCTGTCCCCGCATGATAAAGCCCATGCACCACCGCTTTGACATTCTTTAAATCGTAGCGGCCATAGTCGATCCCCGGATAAGGCTGGATGTAGAGCACCTGGGGTGAAAATTCCACCTGGGAAAACCTTAATCCAGCCGATGGATCCTGCTGCCAGCAATCCAAGATGTCCCTTCCCTCCTGAGTGGGACAGAATTGACCGTCCTTCATAACGCCAAAGGGCATAACCGCACTGCCAAACCGATGCACAAAGGGCTGGCAGGGCATCAATCGACTGCCCAAATGGATTTGGACCTCCTTCTCCCCTGGATTCTGGTAGGCGGAAAAGACGCCCGGCATGGGAGCCTGTTGAATGTACTGCACAGCGGCGGTAAAATTGGCGATGCCATTGCTGCCTTCCTCGTCGATGGGGAGATTGGATCCCACCAGGATGACCGGCACGGGCACTCCCGACAATCCAAAGCTAAGGGCGGCGGCGGTATAGTGGAGGGTATCGGTTCCGTGAGCCACAAGGACGCCGTCTATGCCGTCGAATCCGCCTTCCACTACCGCACTCCAAATGGCTTTCCAATCCGAACAATGCAGATTTTCACTGAGGAGATTGACTGGCCGCCGGTCTTCAAACAAAACATTCCCGCCCCAAGCTTGTCCATACTGTTCCAAAATCTGGCTGGGACGGCTTTGGTCCACGTCGGCTACGCCGTCCTTGCGGCTGCTGCCGATGGTGCCGCCTGTCCACACTACACGAATTTTTGTCATTCTTTTTCGTCCTTTCCCTATAGCGATTGAAACTTAACATTTGTCCATATAATTTTCTTTTATTTCCACCAAACCAAGAAAATAAAATCGTTAATTATTGTTTCCCGTTTATCCCGCTTATCCAAACTTTTTGAAGCATCTCTCTCCCATTGCAATCTATTTCTTTTCCTTTTTCCAAAGTTCACAGATACCTTTGAAAACCAGTCGACATTTTGCGCCAATATCAGTATATTACAATAGATATAATACAAACAGTATTATAAGATCCTATTTTTGATCCCGGCTCCAGTATTTTCGATCCAAATTGCGGTACTGAATGGCTTCGGCTACATGGGCGGTGTCGATGATCTGGGCCCCATCCAAATCGGCGATGGTGCGGGACACCTTCAGCACCCGGTCATAGGCCCGGGCCGACAATCCCAAAATATCAAAGGCCTGGCGCAGCATTGATTCCGCCCCGTCCGTCATGGGACAAGCCTCCCGGATGCTGGATGGGGTCAGGCGGGCGTTGCAATTAAAATCCATATCTTTATATCGTTCCCGCTGGATGTCCCTAGCCCGGTTGACCCTCTCCTTGATGGAAGCCGAACTCTCTGATGGGCGTTTGTCCGACAAAGCGTCAAACTGGACCGGCGGAACTTCCACATGGATGTCAATACGGTCCAAAAGCGGCCCGGATATCTTGGAGAGATAGGCGTTTGCCGACCGCTTATTGCAAGTACAAGGACGTGTGGGATGTCCGTAATATCCACAGGGACAGGGGTTCATAGCGCACACCAGCATAACCGAACAAGGATAACTAAAGGTCCCCCCTACCCGGGAGATGGTGACCTTGCCGTCCTCCAGGGGCTGGCGGAGGACCTCCAGGGAGGGACGGCTGAATTCCGGCAGTTCATCCAGGAATAGGACCCCGTTGTGGGAAAGGGACAATTCCCCCGGCCGCGGCACCGACCCGCCTCCGGCCAACGCGGCAGGCGACACGGTATGGTGCGGGGATCGGAAGGGCCTTGTCTGAATAAGGGAAGATCCCGGGCGAAGGTTGCCGGAGATGGAATGGAGCATGGTGGTTTCCAATTTTTCTTCAAAGGTCATGTCGGGCAGGATGGAGGGTAGACGTTTGGCAAGCATGCTTTTACCCGATCCCGGCGACCCGATGAGCAGCACATTGTGCCCTCCGGCAGCGGCCACCTCCAAGGCTCTTTTAGCCTCTTCCTGTCCCCGGACATCGGCAAAGTCCAAAAGCGGGGATTCATCCTCTTGAGACGCATCTTTCTGGGACGCTGCCGGGATGAGCTTCTCCCCGGAGAGATGGGCGATCAATTGCTTGATATGTTCCACTGGATAGACCTGAATGCCTTCCACCACCGCACCTTCGGCGGCATTATCGGCAGGGACGAAGGCATAGGAAAAACCTTCCTTTTGAGCCTCGATGACCATGGGCAAGACGCCGTTGATGGGACGGACCTCCCCTGTAAGCGAAAGTTCACCCAGAAAGACAGAATCGGCCTCGTCAAATTGAAGCTGTTTGGTGGCCTTCAAAATGGCCAGCAGCAGGGGAAGGTCATAAAGTGGGCCTTCCTTGCGGATATCGGCAGGGGCCAGATTGGCGGTAATGCGGCTGACTGGGAACTCAAATCCACAGTTTTTCAGGGCCGAACGCACCCGTTCCCTGGATTCCCTCACCGCTGCATCCGGCAACCCTACCACATCAAACCCCGGCAAGCCGCTGGAAATATCGGCTTCCACCTCCACAATATAGGCCTGCATCCCAAACAACCCGACGCTGGGCAATCTCGCAAACATGGGCATCCTCCTTTTGTCCTTGGTGTTCCCGTTACATAACCTTTTTATTTCATCAATTATACTATTATACAACGCTTGTTCCAACCATCGCAACCTTTTCTGACAATCTGCGCCTTTCTCTAAAAAACAAAGCAAAATGCTCGCCATATTCTACAGTTCTCCTCCTGGACAAATTCCTAGTATTTTAGTATAATTAAAGACATTGGAAAGGTTATCCCCAAGTAAAAGGAGGTTTTTGTATGGATTTTAAGCCCGGAATCTGGAACCAGACCGTGGACGTCCGCAATTTTATCGCCAAGAACTACACCCCCTACGACGGCGACGAAAGTTTTCTCGCTCCTCCCACTCAGCGCACCCGACAGCTGTGGGACGAAGTGTCCTCTCTCATGAAGCAGGAGCGGGAAGCGGGCGGCGTGTTGGATATCGATACCCACACCATCTCCGGCATCGACGCCTATCAGCCCGGTTACATCGATAAAGAAAAAGAGACCATCGTAGGCCTCCAAACCGACGCCCCTTTAAAGCGGGCCATTATGCCCTTTGGCGGCATCCGCATGGTGCGTAACTCCCTCAAGCACTACGGCCGCACCCTGCCTCCGGAGGTAGAGGAGGTCTTCCGCTATCGCAAGACCCACAACGACGGTGTATTCGACGCTTACACCGAGGAAATGCGCCGTGCCCGTCATTCCGGAGTCATCACCGGCCTGCCCGACGCCTATGGCCGCGGACGCATCATCGGAGACTACCGGCGTGTGGCTTTGTACGGCGTGGATTTTCTCATCCAGCAGAAGAAAAATGCCCTGAACGAATACGCCTACGAGGTCATGGACGACCGTTCCATCCAGCACCGGGAGGAGATTTCCGAACAGATCCGCGCTTTGGAGGCCCTCAAACGCATGGCCCAGTCCTATGGATTTGACATCTCCCGCCCGGCTGAGGATACCAAGGAGGCCATCCAGTGGCTGTACTTTGCCTACCTAGCCGCCGTCAAGGAGCAGAACGGCGCTGCCATGTCCTTAGGCCGTACCTCCACATTCCTGGACATCTACGCCCAGCGCGACCTGGAGGAAGGACGGTACACCGAGGAGCAAATCCAGGAATTCGTGGATCACTTTATCATGAAGCTGCGCATGGTCCGCTTCCTGCGCACCCCCTCTTACGACGAACTGTTCTCCGGCGATCCCACTTGGGTTACCGAATCCATCGGCGGCATGGGCACCGATGGCCGCCACCGGGTCACCAAAATGTCCTACCGCTTCCTGCATACCTTGGTCAATCTTGGCCCTGCCCCGGAACCCAACATGACCATCCTTTGGGACCCCAATCTCCCGGAGAACTTTAAGCGGTTTTGTTCCAAATTATCCATTGAAACGTCTTCCATCCAATACGAAAGCGACGTTTTGATGCGCCGCAAGTTTGGGGATGACTACGCCATCGCCTGCTGTGTATCGGCCATGCGGGTGGGCAAGCAGATGCAGTTCTTTGGCGCCAGGGCCAACCTAGCCAAGGCATTGCTGTACGCCATCAACGGCGGCCGGGATGAGATTTCCGGCGACCAAGTAGCCCCTGAACTGCTGGCCGTGCGCGGCAAGGAATTGAATTACGACGATGTTATGAAAAAGTTTGACCACATTTGCGACTGGCTCTCCAAGCTGTATGTCAACACCCTCAACGTCATCCACTACATGCACGACAAATACTGCTACGAAAGCCTTCAGATGGCCCTCCACGACGACGAGATTATCCGCACCGAGGCCTGTGGTATCGCCGGGTTATCGGTGGTGGTGGATTCCCTGTCTGCCATCCGGTACGCCAAGGTGAAGCCCATCCGGGACGACCGCGATCTAGTGGTGGACTTTGAAATCGAAGGCGATTACCCCAAATTTGGCAACAACGATCCCCGCGCCGACCAGATTGCTGTGGACGTGGTCAAGATGTTCATGAAAAAGCTGCGCCGCCAGACCACCTACCGCGGTTCCATCCCCACCATGTCCATCCTGACCATCACCTCCAACGTGGTGTACGGTAAAAAGACCGGTTCTACCCCCGACGGGCGCAAACACGGCGAACCCTTTGCTCCCGGCGCCAACCCGATGCACGGCCGGGATCAAAACGGCTGTGTGGCCTCTATGATGTCGGTGGCTAAGCTTCCCTATGACTACAGCGAGGACGGCATCTCTTACACCTTCTCCATCGTGCCCGGCGCTCTGGGTCGGGACGAGGAGGACAAAGTCGCCAATCTCACAGGCCTGCTGGACGGCTATTTCAAAGAGGGCGGGCATCACATCAACGTCAACGTCCTCAACCGGGACGTCCTGCTGGACGCCATGGATCATCCGGAAAAATATCCACAGCTGACCATCCGTGTGTCGGGTTATGCCGTCAACTTCATCCGCCTGACCCGGGAGCAGCAGTTGGACGTCATCAACCGTACCTTCCACACCCGTTTTTAAAGGAACCATTGACGCGTGAAGGAGAATTGGCATGACCGATCTGGACATTACCGGTAGAATCCATTCCAAAGAGACCTTTGGGGCCTTGGACGGACCAGGAATCCGGTATGTATTGTTTTTGCAGGGATGTCCTATGCGGTGCCTTTACTGTCACAATCCCGATTCCTGGCGCCCTCTGGAGGGGCAGGAAGTGACGGTAGGGCAAATAGTGGAGGACGTGCTGCGGTACCGGAATTTTATGACCGGCGGTATTACCTTATCGGGAGGCGAGCCGTTGGCCCAGCCCCTTTTTACAGCCGCCCTTCTAAGGCAGTGCCATCGCCATGGCATCCACACCGCCATCGATACCGCCGGTTCCATCCCTTTATCCTGCTGCCAGGAAGCGGTGGATGAAGGCGACCTCCTGTTGCTGGATATCAAGGCCCTGGATCCCGATGATCACAAGCAGCTCACCGGACGGGGCAACGCCAGTACATTGGAGCTTTTAGACCATCGGGAGGCAAACCGTAGACCGGTTTGGATCCGCCATGTCCTGGTGCCGGGCTACACTTTGGATTCTGGAAAGCTCAAGTCTTTGGCCCGATTTCTTTCCCACTACACCTGTATCCAAAAGGTAGAACTTCTCCCTTTCCACAAGATGGGGGAATATAAGTGGGAACAAATGAGGATTCCCTATCGTTTGACCGATACCCCTGTCCCAACGGCCGATCAGGTCGCGGAAGCCAAAGAGATCTTTGTTTCTTTCGGCCTCCCCCTCTGATGGCATCGATTGCTTTTATATGTATTTTTCTCTCCTATCATTATGTTAAAACACCATAAAAGAGGGCCAAGGCAAAAAACACCTTGGCCCTCTTTTTGATGTATTTGTTTTACAATTAGTATAATAATATTTTAACTTTACATTTTATTGCTTTTTTCACTGTTTATTTGGGAATAAACAGTGAAAGCTACTGCTCTTTTTTCTTTTTTATTAAGTTAGAAAGGATCAATGAATTTACAACTAAATGGTACTTAATGTTGCATACCAATTGTAAAACCGACATTAATATACAGCACAATCGGCTTATCAGCTTTTAAAAACAGGATCTATCCAACAGTTTTTATTGTTATTTTTTAATATTGATTTTATGTGTTTTCTAT
Organism: uncultured Clostridia bacterium; assembly: GCA_904397895.1. GTDB lineage: Bacteria > Bacillota > Clostridia > Oscillospirales > Acutalibacteraceae > Solibaculum. Next base: position 46,624 of record CAJFOZ010000019.1, on the reverse strand, counting down.
TTTTCCAACTTGTCTTTTGATCCTTCCTATGATATGATAAGGGCAGTTCGATAACCTATCTCTTTCATAAGAATTGGAGGCAATACCATGAAAGTTTTATTTGTAGGTGAGTCTTGCGCCCTTTTGGCCGTTCACATTAAAGGTTTTGATCATATGTTTTTGGGACGGTGCCAAGAAAACGGTGATCCCTGTCTGGAAGCCCTTCAGGCCAACGGGTTCGATGTGGACTATATGAAAAGCGACGATGCCTTGATGCATTTTCCTGAGACTTTGGAAGAGCTGAAACAATACGACGCCATCATCTTCAGCGACGTGGGAAGCAATACCTTCCTTCTCCATCCTAAGATGCACTTTGGGGGCGAACGCATGCCCAACCGTCTCAAGCTGGTGCGGGAGTACGTTGCAGAAGGCGGCGGATTCCTCATGTGCGGCGGTTATATGAGCTTCTCCGGCTACGAAGCCAAGGCACGTTACGGCATGACCCCCATTGCCGATATCCTGCCGGTGGAGTGTCTGCACTACGACGACCGTATGGAACATCCGGACGGCATCTATCCCCACATTGTTGATGCCGATCATCCCATTCTGCGTGGCATTGACAGCCCCTGGCCTTATTTTATGGGATACAATAAGGTACTCCTCAAACCGGAAGCCCATTTGATCGCTACCATTGGGGATGACAACGAGGATGTTTTCCTGGCTTCTATGGAGTATAAGAAAGGCCGTTCGGTTGTGTTCTCCAGCGACTGTGTAGCCCATTGGGGTCCCAAAGCCTTTAGCGAGTGGGAACATTATCCCACTTTGTTTGGAAACATCGTCCGCTGGCTGGCAAAGGAAATCTAATGGTTTTAAACCAAAAGGACGTGTATGGGTTCACCCCATACACGTCCTTTTTTGATATCCTTCTACTCTTTTGCGATCACTTTGCATTACAAGTTCCCATCCGACGGGGCGCCAATCCCACGTCGTTAAGTGGTGACACTTTGAATTATGCCTTGCGCGCCACGACACGAAGGCGACGGTAATCGGCCATCCAGCGCCCCTCTTTCCAGAGACGGGGCCTCAACTGATTTTCCACCTCTTGAAAGACCCGCTCCCGTTGATGCTCTGGAATATCGGAAACCGGTAAGAATTGGATCATCCAATTACGCAGCCCCATCTCCCGTTCGGCCAAGGGTGTGGGACGGTCAAAGGCCACTACCCGTTCCGGTACAAAGCCATTTTCCATCAACAGATCTTCGTACTGATCGACCGTTGGGAAAAAGAAATGGCTTTGGATTTCCACCCCTACATGGGAGGCGGCTTGGGAAAAGGCATCCCGAATGTTCTGGGTATTGCCCTTGGCCCCCAGCTCGCACACAAGGCGTCCACCCGGTTTAAGGGCACGGCAGATACCGTCCAGCAGATCCCCTTGATGCTGGATCCAATGGAAGACCGCATTGGAAAATACGGTGTCAAACTCCTCCCGGAAGGTGAGGCGTGTGGCATCCCCCGCCACAAAGGTGACATCCGGATAGGATTCCTTGGCCAAAGCAATCATATCCTCCGACGCATCCAAGCCCACTACTTTGGCTCCATGGGCCGCCATTAGATGGGCCAGCATCCCTGTGCCACATCCCACATCCAGAATGCTTTGATCGGGGTCGAGGTTGACATACTGTAAAAGTTCCTTGCCATACTCCGGCACAAAGCTGTGTTTTTCCTTGTATAACGTCGTGTTCCAATGCATAGGGATCCTCCTTTCAGCGTCAAAACGGCCGCCTGAATCACATGGAGCGGAAAACCATATAAGCTATTTCACTGGCATAGATCAAACAAATTACTGTGCTTTTCCAGCCCCGATCATCTGGTTGACGGCGCTGATCAATGCCTTCACCGACGCCGTCATAATATCGGTGTGGATACCGGCGCCCCAATAAGCGGTGCCGTCCGGCGACTGCACTCCCACATAGGCTACCGCCTGGGATTTGGAACCGATTTCCAGAGCATGCTCTTTGTAGGTCAGAATGGTAAAATCCAAATGGAGGCCGGCCTGTAAGGCACTGCTGACGGCGTCCAACCGGCCGTTGCCCTCGCCCTTAACATCGTAGGTCTTGCCATCCATAACCACTTCCACTTGGGCATGGAACTGGTCGCCGGGGAGAAAATGGCTGGCCTTGAAATGAACAGGGGCATCCACATTGACATAGTTCTGGCGGAAGATGTTGTACACTTCGTCAGGACTGAGCTCCTTATGCTGATGGTCCGATACGCTCTTGACGCAGTATCCCACGTTCTCCCGCATCTTTGGGGGAAGATCCAAACCAAACTTCTGCTCCAGCAAATAGCCGATGCCGCCCTTGCCCGACTGGGAGTTGATACGGATGACGTCGCCGTCGTACTGGCGGCCGATGTCCTTGGGATCGATGGGCAGATATGGGACGGTCCAGTACTTGCAATCGTGTTCTTCCCGCCATTTCATCCCCTTGGCGATAGCGTCCTGATGGGAGCCTGAGAAGGCGGCAAATACCAGTTGTCCGCCGTATGGCTGGCGGTCATAGACCTTGCGGTTGGTAACCCGCTCATAGACCTCCACCACTTCCGGGATATTGCTGAAGTCCAGTTTAGGATCCACGCCTTGGGAATACATATTGAGGGCCAGTGTGACAATGTCCACATTACCGGTGCGTTCGCCATTGCCAAAGAGGGTGCCCTCAATGCGGTCGGCGCCGGCCAGCAAGCCCATCTCCGAATCGGCAATGGCGCATCCGCGGTCGTTGTGGGGATGCAGGGACAGCACCACGTTCTCACGGTATTTCAAGTTGTCGCTCATATACTCCACCTGGCTTGCATACACGTGGGGCATGGACATGGAAACGGTGGCCGGCAGATTGATAATCACAGGCTTATCGGCGGTGGGCTGCCATACATCCAGCACCTGGTTGCAGATATCCAACGCAAACTCCATCTCTGTACCGGTAAAGCTCTCGGGGGAATATTCAAAACGGAGGTTGCCGTCGGCCTCGGCGGCGTACTGCTTGAGCAGTTTTGCCCCCTGGACGGCGATATCGATGATCTCCTCTTTGGAACGTTTAAAGACCTGTTCCCGCTGGGCCACCGATGTGGAATTGTACAGATGCACTACCGCGTTTTTAACGCCCTTCAAGGCTTCAAAAGTCTTTTTGATAATGTGTTCCCTAGACTGGGTCAACACCTGAATGGTGACGTCGTCCGGAATGAGGTCCTGTTCAATGAGGGTACGGGTAAAGGCGTACTCGGTTTCGGATGCGGCCGGGAACCCCACCTCGATTTCCTTGAACCCGATCTTCACCAGGTACTGGAAGAACTCCAACTTTTCCTCTAAGCTCATGGGCACGATTAGCGACTGATTTCCATCCCGCAGGTCCACGCTGCACCACACCGGCGCATGGTCAATGTAATCTTTTTTCGCCCATTTCATCTCGTTGACCGGGGGCATAAAATACCCTCTCGTGTACTTTTCTACATTTTTCATCGCAAACCTCACCTTTCCTCTACTGGATTGGACCACTTATTTTCCCGCAACAATCAAAAGAGTCTTTCGCCTCTATTTCTAGAGACGAAAGACTCTTACAATCTTACGCGGTACCACTCTACATTCACGCCCAAAAGGGCATGCACTCAACGGATACGGATCTATCTTGCATTTCTCTGCATCGACCTTATATCCTCCTGCTGTAACGGTCAGGCTCCGTCTCCACCTACTTTTGCGGGAACATCCCACATTTCAGCGAGCTACTTCAAGGCCAGTTCACATTCCGTCCGCAACTGCTTTGCACCAACCAGCAGCTCTCTATATGCTTTGGGAAGGCTACTCTTCCTCTTCAACGTATTTCACTTTATTGCTAACAAGGATAATACACCAAATCCACTTTGTCAAGTGGGTGCGTCAAATTTTTTCGTTTTATGAGGATGGTTTTTTCTTCCTATTCTTCGTCCAGAGCCTGGATGGACCTCATCTCTTGCCCGGTCAAAACAAAATCGAAGACAGCAGCATTTTCCTGCATGCGTACAGGATTAGCCGTCTTTGGAATGGTGACAAGTCCCATCTGGATCTCCCACCGCAGCACAATCTGCGCCGGCGTTTTGCCGTATTTCTGGCAAAGGCTCTGGATAATAGGAAGATCAAACACCTTGCCCCGGTCCAAGGGGCTCCAAGCCGTCAAGGCGATACCCTTATCCCGGCAAAAGGCCCGCATCTCCGGCTGGGATAAACAAGGATGCAATTCCACCTGATTGACCATAGGGGCTATCGTACTATTTTTCATCAAGTCTTCTACCTGTTCCACACTGAAATTTGAGACGCCGATGGCACGGATCTTACCCTCCCGATAGAGCTTCTCCATAGCCCGCCAAGTGTCGTTGCTTTGGGGCTGTGGCCAGTGGATCAGGTAGAGGTCAAGATAGTCCACGCCCAGCTTTTGGATGGAACGCTCAAAGGCTTCCAATGTCTGTTCATACCCCTGTTCATCGTTCCACATCTTGCTGGTGAGAAAAATTTGATCCCGCGGCAGGCCGCATTGGGCAATACCCTGCCCCACGCCCTTTTCATTTTTATAGTAGGAGGCCGTGTCAATATGCCGATAGCCCAGGCGGATGGCTTCCCGGACCGCCTGAGCTGCTCCATCGTCGTCCATTTTATAGGTGCCAAAGCCCAATACTGGAATTTCTACGCCGTTTAACAGTTGGATGGATTGATTGAATTCCATGGAAAACACCTTCCTTTTTATATTTATTCTTCATTAAGGGACAGTCGTTTGACAAAGCTATCAAACGCTGTTATGATATCCCTAGAAAATAGTATACTACAACTGATGGTTGTTTCAAAGCATTTTGCCAAAAAGCATCCGATGTGTTTTTTAGAATTGCCCACCATGTGTTTGGGCGCAAAAAGGAGGATTTTATCATGTCCATTTTGGTCACCGGCGGCGCCGGGTATATCGGCAGCCACACCTGTGTAGAACTCCTTAAAGAGGGGTTTGATATTGTGGTGGTGGATAATTTCTACAACAGTAAGCCTGAAGTATTAAACCGTATCCGGGAACTAAGCGGCCGGGATTTCCGCTTTTATGAAGTGGATATTTTAGATGAAAAAGCCTTGGATCAGGTGTTCTCGGAAAATGAGATCCAATCGGTTATCCACTTTGCCGGTCTCAAAGCAGTAGGGGAATCGGTAAAAGTCCCCCTAAAGTACTATTACAACAACGTCACCGGCACGGTAGTATTGTGCGACGTCATGGCCAAGCACGGTGTGAAAAACATTGTGTTTAGCTCTTCGGCCACAGTCTATGGCTTTCCTAAGAAGATCTGTTTTAGTGAAAGCGACCCTGTGGATATCGCTTCCATCACCAATCCTTACGGCCGTACCAAACTGGTGATCGAAGAGATGCTGCGGGATTTGTGGCGCAGCGACAACAGTTGGAACATCGCCCTGCTGCGGTACTTTAATCCCATCGGCGCCCACGAAAGCGGTCGCATCGGCGAAGATCCCAACGGCATCCCCAACAATCTGATGCCTTATGTGTCTCAAGTGGCCATCGGCAAACTGCCTGTCTTATCGGTGTTTGGAAACGACTATCCTACTCCCGACGGCACCGGCGTACGGGATTACATCCATGTGGTGGATCTGGCCGTCGGCCATGTCAAGGCTTTGCGTTGGCTTGAAACGAATCCAGGGGTAGACGCCATCAATCTGGGAACCGGTATTGGTTACAGCGTGCTGGACATTGTCCATACCTTTGAGGAGGCCACAGGGGTCTCTGTCCCTTACAAAATCGCCCCCCGGCGGGCCGGTGATCTGGCGATCTATTACGCCGATCCCGCCAAGGCTGCCCAGGTATTGGGTTGGAAAGCCCAGCGGGATCTAAAAGCCATGTGTGTGGATACTTGGCGCTGGCAATCTCAAAATCCCAAGGGCTATGACCAATAAGATGGAATTCGGTCAAAAGGCATAGGCGGTTATAAATCCGTCTATGCCTTTTGTTTTTACTGAAAAATGAAATTCCCATTTCACTAGATGACAAAAAATCAGCAATTATGATTGACAAATTTATTAAAATATTAAATAATTACCATGAAAGGTATCTTACCTTTTTTCTGTTGGTCCGTTATTTTTTAGGAACTCAACTCTTACAAAATGTTAAAATCGGGTAAAAAAGGAGGTGTTTATCCGCCGTAGCATCCGCTTGCATCGCCCAAATGCAGGTGAATTTACGGTATCACTATCCTTTAAAAGCAAAATTATTCGGACAAAAACGAAAAAGGAGTTGTACCTATGCGTAAAAAAGTTCTGGGGAGAATACTCTCCCTCACCATGGCGCTGGCGGTAGCATTGTCGGTGCTAACCTCAGGCGGTGCGCTGACAGTCGGCGCCATGACGGCCGATCAGGCTCAGGAGGCTATGGACGCTTTTCTGAAAGTCTACTACAAAGCGGATGAACATCGGTTCTACAAGTTCAGCGACAATCCCCAAAACGGTGGGGAACAGACAAAGGAAACCGATTTTTGGGTATCCGGCGTTCTATGGGATACTCTAAACGATGCTTACGAGGCCACAGGCGATGAAAAATACGCCACCATGATCCGGGACGTATATGAGGGATTCCTCAACAATGAGCACGTCAGCTGGGGCTGGGATGTGGATCATTGGACAGACAATATCTACAATGACGACCTATGCTGGTGGGCCCAGGCGGCTGTGCGGGCCTACAACCTGACCGGCGAAAAGGATTACTTGGATCTGTCGACCGCTATGTACGACAAGGTGTACAGCCATTGGGATGAGACCTTCCTGGACGGCGGCATTTTATGGCAGATGGTCCCTCCGGAAAGCAACCAGAAAAACGTGGCGACCAATGCCAATGCAGCCATCGTAGCAGCGCGCCTTTCCAAAGCATATGCCGATATTGACGCCGAGAAAAGCGCTGCTTATGAGCAGCAGGCCCTGCGTATTTACAACTGGACCAAGGAAAATCTCTATCTTGGCAACGGCGAAATGCTGGACAACATCCAGTATAATGGAACGAAAAACAATTGGAAATTCTCCTACAACAACGGCCTCTTTGCCGGCGCCAGCTATGAGCTTTATACCATCACCGGCGACGAATCCTACATGGATACCGCTCGCCTGTGCCTCGATTGGGTCATTGAAAACCTGACCTTTGACGGCACTACCATGAACGACGAAGGGAACGGCGATGCAGCGGCATTTAAAATTGTCTTCCTGCGCCAGATGTCCTTCATCGCTAAGTCAAGTGAAGCCGATGCCCAGCGCTATCTCCCCTTCCTGAAGTCCAATGCCTCCCAGGCTTATACCCATCGCCGCGCTTCGGATAACCTGTGCGGTTCCAATTTAGCCGTCACCCCCGGAGAAGACGACAGCATCTACAGCATCTCCTCTGTGGCTGCGCCTTGTCTGCTGTTCCTCTCCGGATTTGACGATCAGGAAACCTATCCCTTCTACGCCACCTTCTGGCAGGCCGAAGGCGCTGAACGGGCCGACGTTGCCACCGGTACCAATCAATCCGGCTATACCGGCGGCGGCCATATCGTATGGTGGAATGATGATGCCCCCCATGTAAAGGATGGTTGGGTCAATTTCCCGGTCAAGGTCCCGGAGGACGGCATTTATAAGCTGCAATTCCGGTATTATTCCCGTCAGGAAAACACCCGTCGCATGAGCGTCAACGGCAGTGATCCTGTGAAACTGACCTTCCCCGGTCAGCCGGCCAACCAATGGCTGATATCCACTGAATATGTCTATCTCCATGAGGGAGAAAACTCCATACGCCTGACCTACTATAATCCTGCCAACCATCCCAATGACGCCGATGTTGATCCTTGGTTCTTCCTGGATAAGCTGATGGTGGATGTATATGAGCCTTATTCCTCTCTGAAGGATGACCTTTACATCTCCCAAACCCAACAGGACGACACTATCGTGACCAAGATCGACAATCTCCAAGCTGAGGAACAGTCCTGTCATGTAGCGTTGGCCCTGTATAATACAGAGGGACGGTTTATGGGCACCACCATCCAATCGGCATCGGTGTCTGCAAACGGTACGGCTACGGTGTCTAGTTCCCTGGCCGATTTGCCCCAAGGCGTCGGATCCTATCAAGTAATGGTTTTGGGTGACAATGGCGCTCCTCTCGCCCAGGCCTTTCGTGGCACGATCCAATAAAATCTTTTCAATAGGGCATACTGTTTTATAATGCCAAAGGTGCCGCTGGATTTTTTAAAACAGCGGCACCTTCTATTCCCAGAGCATATCGGATACAAAAAAACACCTGCGTAAAAACGCAGGTGTTTTTCGTCTGTTTGGAGCCAAAGAGCGTCGGTGAATTATTCGCCACGCATCTGGGCAAAGCACTCGCTGCAATAGACCGGACGGTCCTCGCGGGGCTTAAAGGGAACTCTGGCTTCTTTGCCGCAGTTTGCACAGATAGCGGTATGCATTTCGCGATCAGCTTTGGATGCATTCTTGCGGGCATCACGGCAAGCCTTGCAACGCTGGGGCTCATTCACGAAGCCCTTGGAAGCATAGAATTCCTGTTCGCCAGCAGTGAAAACAAATTCAGCGCCGCAGTCTTTGCAGACAAGTGTCTTATCCTCGTACATGTTTCGTTACCTCGCTTTGAGAATGATTTTGCCCCAGGACGGATTCAAACCGACACCTTTGATACCAACGCTCTGACTTAAGCTACTCGGGCACATTATAATAAAACTGCCCTTTGGCAAGTTTTATGCGTGGACGTTTCGCAGCTTTCGTCTGACGCGTTGTAGGGCGTTGTCTATCGCCTTCAAATTGCAACCTAATTGTTCTGCAATTTCCTCGTAAGTCGAGCCGCTAAGATAAAGCAAAAGCGATTTTTTCTCCAAAGGAGATAACCTTTTGGTCAAGGCCGCGTAAATCCGGCCTGCTTCTTCTCCCTGGATGACCTGCTGCTCTGGATCAGCTCCTGCATCAGGCACCTCCTCCAACATCGACAATTGGTCACTGCTGAGAGAAAGGGAAGAGTGAAGCATAGAGTGCTTCAAAGCTACGCGCCGCGCACTAGATACTCGATGATTGACACACACCGATGCATACGCACGAAATGGCACGCCACGACTAGGGTCAAACGTCAACACTGCAGATAAAAGGCCCATCCGGCACTCCTGCTTCAGATCATCTGGTTCAAGCCCCGGCATCGAACCGGCCGCCTTACTTTCCACCAAGGGAGAATAACGGGCAAACAGTTCTGTAAAAGCTTCCTGCTCCCCCTGACGGGCCTTTTGAACCAACTGCTCATCTGAAACGGAATCAAACAATCCTGACTTCTCCTGCGTGAATTCTTTTCAGTAAAAACCAAAAGAATAGGGTCATGTTATCTTTTGCTTTCTATTATCATAGCCGATTCACGCAGGAAAGTCAAGTAATAATTTGTGCAATTTCAAAAAAATTTTTGAACTGTCGAGGCTTCTGTTATTTTATCATGCCATTTTGAATTTTGGCAGCCATGAGAGTATTTTGCATTAACATGGCGATTGTCATGGGGCCTACGCCTCCCGGAACAGGGGTAATACACCCGGCCACAGGCTCTACCGAATCGAAATCCACATCGCCGCACAGCTTTCCATTTTCATCCCGGTTCATGCCCACGTCGATGACAGCCGCCCCCGGTTTTACAAAGTCGGCCGTCACAAATTTGGCTTTGCCGATGGCCGCCACAAGTACATCGGCCTCCCGGCACACGGACGGAAGATCCTTTGTCCTAGAGTGGCAGATGGTGACCGTGGCATTCTCATGCATCAGCAGCATAGCCATAGGCTTTCCTACAATGTTGCTGCGGCCGATGACCACCGCCCGTTTGCCGCACAGGTCCACACCAGCCGACTTTAAAAGCTCCATCACTCCCGCAGGGGTACAGGGTAGAAAGTGATAATCCCCGATCATGATGCGGCCCACATTGACCGGCTGGAAGGCATCCACATCCTTAAGAGGAGAGATGACATTGAGTACAGCCTTTTCGTCCAAATGCTTGGGAAGAGGCAACTGCACCAGGATACCGCTGATGTCGCTGCGGGCGTTGAGGCTTTCGATGAGGGAAAGAAGCTCATCCTGGGTCACGTCGGCGGCCAAGCGGTATTCTTCCGACAAAAAGCCCACCTCCTCACAAGCGCGCTTTTTATTGCGCACATACACCTGAGAAGCTGGGTCATCCCCTACCAAGATAACCGCCAGTCCCGGGACAATCCCCTTTTTCTTCAGTTCTGCCGTTTCAGCCGCCACCCGGGCCTTCACTTGGGCTGAAACCTCTTTGCCGTTAATTAATTGAGCCATTTGTCTCTTCTCCTTCCTCGTTGTCCTGATGATCTAAGGCTGTTTCTTGCGCTGTACCCTTTTGTTCCTGGGCCACGCGGCGGTAATCCTTTGCCTCTTTTTCCAGCTGGACTGCCTTCGCTTCGGCCTCCTGAGCCTTCTCCTCGGCCCCTTCCCCGCCGTCTTTCCGCAGGGCCTCAGCCGTTTTCTTTAACTCTTCGGCTTCCTTTTCCAGATCAGACGCCTTGGCGATCAGAGAGGATGCCTCCCTTTGCCGCTGCATGTTGTCCGCTTCTTTTTCAAGACGGGCCGCCTCTGCACTGGCGTCCTTTGCCTTTGCCTCCGCATCCTGTGCCCTTTGAATCAGTTGCTCCGGCGTCTCAACTTGTTGTTCCTCCTCAGGCTGTGAGTCTTGTCGCTCTTTTGTAGGATCCCCCTCTTGAGACTCTATTTCTTCCTGGGAGGCAATCTTCTGCGCCTCTTCCATCTTCTGCTTCTCCAGCTGTGCCGCCTGTTCCCGCAGGGACTGGGCTTGCTCTGCCAGACTAGAAGCAAGGGCCCGCTGTTTTGCAGCCGCCAGACGTAAGTCCTCCAAGGAGTTGCCCTGTTCCACTGTACCAAATACCGGCACATAGTTGGGATCTTCGCTTTCCTTTTCCTTGACCTTGCTCATAATGATAAAATGAGCGATCACGGCGGCGATGACAATCAGGCCGGACAACAGCTGTGAAATCCGGATGTTGGAGCTGCCGATATAGAGGCTGTCGGTGCGCAACCCTTCGATAAAGAAACGGCCGATGCCGTACCACACAATATATCCCACAAAGACCTGACCTTTGTACCGGCGATGTTTGCTCAGCAGATGCAGCAGCACCGCGCCGATGAGGCACCAGATGGATTCATAAAGAAAACACGGATGCACCGGTTGGGTGAAGTCCACCTCCACGCCGTGGTCGCTGAGCCATTGGGTGTTGGTGTAAAGATAGCTGGAAATATGGTCTCCCGTCATGCCCCAAGGAAGATTGGTATTGGTGCCGAAGGCCTCCTGATTGATGAAGTTTCCCCATCGTCCAATGCCCTGGCCGATGAGGAAACCCACAGCCGCCAAGTCGCAAACACTGAAAAAGGACACCTTACGCCATTTGCAGATAAGTCCACCCACCAGCAAGCCGCCTATCAGCCCGCCGTAGATGCCCAGGCCGCCTTCCTTGATATCAAAAATAGAGGCAAAACTGGTGAAGTCCGAAAGGTTAAATAGGACGTAATAAAGCCTGGCGCCGATGATGCCGCCGATGATGCCGCCCAAAATGACGTCCAACAGACGGTCGGAGTTGACGTCCAGACGTTTGGCATTGCGCATGGCATATAATACCGCCAGCAACATGCCTATGGCGATCAGGATGCCGTACCAATAGATGTCGACCTGATGGCCGAACAGGTTAAAGGAAAACGCCACCCGGTCGATGGTAAAGGTTAAGCCGTCCCCTAGGTTTGGAAAGGATATGGTCGATTCCACGTTTATGTACCTCCTCAGGTTTTCTCATATGCAAAGCCACAGGCGACGGATCGGCAGCCCCATCCATCGCCTGGGACATTGTTTCTGTTTGCTTTACGCCGGCAGGATAATCGACAAGGCGCTCTTTTGCTCGTCAAAGGACTCGCTGAGCCGTTTCTCAATATCCTCTTTTGTGGCGCTTGCAATGCATTCCACCATGTCGTACAATCCGCGTCCGGTAAAGTGGCAGGAAGCCAAGCGATTGGCAAGATGATCCACACTGTTAAAGCCCATGACCGCCTGGCCATACAAGGTTCGACGGGCCGTCTCAAAGGCGTCCGGATCCACGCCATTCTTGCGCATGCGGGCAAGCTCCTGTTTGATGGCGGCGTCCACAGCATCGGGATCCTTGGATTCGCCTGCGATGAGGGGAGCCGAATAACCTCGTCCCTCAAAATACTCGGCGCCAAAGTTATCGTTAATAAGGCCCTCGTCTACCAGACGGCGGTAAAGGGGAGACGCTTTACCGGTGAGCATCTCCAGTAAAATATTGGTGTAGGCCACTTGGGAGGACGGCACCAGCCCGCCGTTGGAATGCTCCTTAAATCCAATGGTAAAAAGCGGAGTAGTGACCGCCAGCTTCTGTTCCACCCTGGATTGCAGCACACTGTCCGGCTCCTCCACAAATCCCCGTTCGATTTCGATGGGGGTATTGGGCTTCAGCATCCGGTCGGCTACGGCCAGCACCTGTTCCACCGTCACCTTGCCCGCCACCGTCAGCACCATATTCTTCAGATTATAGAAGGTGCGGTAGCAGCGGTAAAGGAGATCGGCGTCGATCTGGGCGATGGATTCCACCGTCCCGGCAATATCGATGCGAACCGGATGGTTCTGGTATAGGGCGGCCAACAAATTAAACTGGACCCTCCAATCGGGAGCGTCGTCGTACATACGGATCTCCTGGCCGATGATGCCCTGCTCTTTGCGCACCGTCTCCTCGGTGAAGTAGGGGGACTGGACAAAGTCCAGCAAAATCTCTAACGATTGGTCGAAGTTTTCCGTACAGGAAAAGAGGTAACAGGTCTGGTCAAAGGAGGTATAGGCGTTGGCCGAAGCGCCGGTTTTGGCGTAACGGGAAAAGGCGTCGCCGTCCTCGCTTTCAAACAGCTTGTGCTCCAGGTAGTGGGCGATGCCCTCGGGGACGGTGGTCCATTCCCGCTCCCCTTTGCGGCGGAATTTGGTATCGATGGAGCCGTACCGGGTGCCAAAGATGGCATAGGTGGACTGATACCCCTCCTTGGGGCAGACGTAGATGGTCAGTCCCGACTTATGGTCGATGCGGTAGATTTTTTCTCCTAACCGCTCATTTTGGATCTCTTGGATTTTCATGCCTTTGCCTCCTCTCCCTCCAGCAGATAGACCGTATCCAGCGTCACGGCCTTGGCGGCGGCGATGACCTGATCCCGTGCGACGCGGCCGGCGGCCTCGGCGGCCTCCTCCGGGGACTGGAACATCCGGTCAAACAGCTGGCTTTCGTACCAATTGCCCAGGCCAAATTGGGAATCGCTGACGGTACGGAAGGAATTCTGGACGCTTAAAATGGTGGATTCCAGTTCCTCATCGGTGAACTTGCCCTGTTTGAGATCCTCAAGCTGACGGAGGATCTCAGACTGGGCCTTCTCCTTGTTGGGACGTTCAATGCCGCTTTCCACCAGGAGTACTCCCTTATGCCGGTCATACCGGGAGGAGCAATAATAGCAAAGGCTCAATTTTTCCCGCACGTTTAAGAAAAGCTTGGAAGTAGGCGTTCCGCCAAAGAGGGCGGTCATCACCCGGGCGGCCATGACTTGATCGTCCGGTTCCGCGATGCCAATGCGGAATCCCAGCACCAATTTGGCCTGCTGAACCGGCAGCCGCTCGGCCACCTCCTTGGGCTCGGATGGAGCCGGCACAACCTGAGGCATCCGATGTTGAGGCTTTTTCCGGTTCCACTTGGAGAACGCCTCCTTCATCTGCTGGACCAAAGAATCTGTTTGGCTGTCCCCCAAGGCGGATACCGACACATAGGCGTTTTCCAAGGCATCCTTCCACGCCTCGGTAATCTCATCGGCTGTTAAGGACGCCACCTGTTCCACCGTACCGTACCGGCTGACGCCGTAGGCCTCCCCTTCGCACATGATTTGTTCACAGCGGTTTTTGGAATAGGTCCGTTTGTCCACAAGCTCCGACTGGATGACTTCGGTCAGCACCCGTTTTTCCCGTTCCACATCGGCAGCACGGAATTTGCCGTCCTCCAAAGCGGGATCAAACAGCAGGTCGCACAAAAGTTTCGCGCATTGATCGGATACCGACGTATCGTCCAAGGCGTAGCGGTCGTCCAGGAACAGGATGCCGATACTGAGCACCTGGTTTTCGCCCAGGCGGCTGACGTTGTCAAACAGCCTTGCGCCGTACAGTTGGGCCAATCTCTCGTTGAGGGCCGTCATATCGGGATACGCCCGGCAGGTGCGGGTTAAAAGCTGCGGCAGAATGGCGTTTTGCGCCGCGGTCTCCTTTTGAAGCGGCACGTGCAGACTGATGGTCAGCAGGCCGGTTTTAAACTGATGATTTGGAATGCTCAAAAAGTCAATACCCTCTCCAATGGATTGGCGGGCAAGCTGAGGCATAATGTCATCTCCTCATCTCTCAAAATTCTAACAAAACAAGCATGGCAAAGGGCATTCTCTCCAAACGGGATCATTCAATTTGTTTGGGCGCAAAAGACAAAAGATTGCGCTTGCCATTCCCTTTTGTGCATCATTATAGCATAACATTCCTTAGTGTTGCAACGCCATTGGCCGCCCCTGTTTCGATTTAACAGAATGGTCATGATTTTGGACGTCTAGGACGCCGTCCTGGTTGACCTTGGTGACCGTTCCGTTTCGGATAATCTCAGCGGTAAAGCCGTCCCATCCGGTGGGAAGATGGGGATGCACCTCTATTTTGTCCCCGCGGATGCGAATGCCCAACAGCTCTTCCATCACGATGCGGTAATACCATCCGGCCGCGCCGGTATATTGGCTCCATCCACCCCGTCCGGCGGCGTCGGGATGGGCGTAGATGTCGGCGGCGATGGCATAGGGCTCGGTCTTATAGGCCGCCGCCCGATCGGGATCCCGGTACTTCTCCGCCGGGCTGATAAAGCGAAGCACCTTCAGGCCGTCATCGGCCCGTCCCTCCCGCAGGAGGGCCATGGCCAGCCAACAGGCGGCATGGGTGTATTGCCCCCCATTTTCCCTCAGTCCGGTGGGATAGGCTTTGACGTATCCAGGCTGCTGCTTGGAATGGTCAAATGGCGGATAAAACAGGCGGACAAACTGATGACGGTCGTCCACCAGCATTCTCATGCACCAGTCCAATGCCCGGGATCGCCTCTCCTTGTCTGGCATATTGCACAGCACTGAGAAGCTCTGAGGGAGGCTGTCGATGCGGCATTCGTCGTTTTGATGGCTGCCCATGGGGGATCCGTCGTCGTAAAAGGCCCTCAGGTACCAGTCCCCGTCCCAGGCCCATTGGTCGATGGCCGAGCGGAGACGTCCCGCCTCCTCTTCGTATCGATGGGCGCGGTCGTCCTCCCCCCTCTGGCGGCAAAGGGGCGCCATACTTTCCAGCACCAT
The DNA here is from genome assembly GCA_904397895.1 of uncultured Clostridia bacterium. GTDB lineage: Bacteria > Bacillota > Clostridia > Oscillospirales > Acutalibacteraceae > Solibaculum. The sequence goes on along the minus strand of CAJFOZ010000019.1, from coordinate 31,152 downwards.
GGTGAGGAACATTCCGAGCCATACGCTTTCCCCTTGTCCGCCGGCTCCTACCAGATTGTATCCGTCGTTCCAGTCGCCTCCGCCCATGAGCGGGAGTCCGTGTCGTCCCCACTTCATGGACCGTTCTACCGCCCGGACGGCGTGATGATAAATGTCCTCTCGGATAGGCGATTTGACCGGTTCAAAATAGCGGTCGTGTTCCTCCTCCCGGAGCTCTTCGGCCTTCAGATAGGAAACCGGCACCTCCAAAACGCTCTGGTCGCCGGTGGTTTTCAGGTACTCGCACAAGACGTAGGGGAGCCACAGCAGGTCGTCGGAATACCGGGTGCGCACGCCCCGTTCTCCCCCTCCCGAACGGGGTAGGGCATGCCACCAGTGCATGACGTCCCCCTCCTCAAACTGATGGGCGGCAGCCCGGATGATGTGCCGTCTGGCCTGTTTTGGCCGTGTCAGCATCAGCGCCAGGCAGTCCTGTAGCTGATCCCGGAATCCCCATGCGCCTCCGCACTGGTAAAATCCCGTCTTGCCCATGAAGCGGGAGGCCGCTACCTGATGGGGAAGCCAGGTGTTGATAAGGGCGTCCAAGGCCTTATCCGGAGTGTGGATGCGGATAGAATCCATCGGTTCCCCCGGTTCAGGATGAATGCCGGGGATTTTTCGCACTGCCTCTTCCGACGCCGCCCATCCTAAGATAAACTTAATTTTCTCACGGCGTTTGGGCGGGAGCCGCCGCTCTACAATAACCGCCCCACAGGGATCATGGGTTGGGGCTGGGACGCATCCGTCCCATAGGCCGGACAAAAAGGCCGGACGGCTACAGGTATAGGCGTCGGCCCCGCCGTCGGCCGTCAGGATCATGGTTCCCGGGACGGCGGTATTCCACGGGTTTTGAAGGGTCAATGCACCATTTTCCCAGCGGGATACCTGATATCTGGCCGTGCTGCGGTTGACCCCCAGCACCGGTTCCGTATAATAAGCGGCTTGGATATCCACCGGACGATCTGGGCTTTCCATTTCCAAAAGGACCTCCTTCCATGTTCCTTTTCGTGGGACCGATACCGTCACTGCGATGTGTACATCCCCGGCCATCCCTTCCCATCTGGCATTCCCCGGCGTAAAGGTGGCGGCAGCACCCAAAGTGCAGTCATAAATGTGGCCGTCCAGGCGCAAGAACAGCTGCTCGCCCCGATTGTCGGTACGGGAATCGTTGTACCACGGCGTCAGCTTGTTTTCACGGGCGTTGATCGCCCAAGTGTATCCCAAAGCCTGATCGCTCACCATGGTGCCAAAGGTTGGGTTTGCCAACACATGTCCCCACGGCATAGGAGGTGTTTTGGCAACGGTAAAAGCATCCCCGTGAAAGGCACCGCCCTCCACGGCTAGGCCTTCCGGGCTTTCCTCCACTGCTTTGACAGGTTCCACCGGCATGGGGCGGTATTCTGTGGAAATGGGCGCTTCAGGCAGCAGGTTTTCCGATGCAATGTGGCAGGCCGAGGCCTTCAGCGCCCGGATATTTTGCTCCTCATGGCGCAGTTCATCCACCAAATGGATGCCCCCCTGCCTGCCTAAAAGGGAATCGCTATCTTCTGCTTTGAGCACCCAACGGATGGCGTCCACTGCCGGGCGGTCGTACTGTCCTCCCTCCCGATAGAGGATACATAAATCAAGCGGGATGCCGGCCCGTCGTAGAATCTTATGAAGCTTCACAAAAGGCTGGATGGTCTGAACCTTCCCCGCATCTTTCAGAATGACCAGCACAATGGGGACATCCCCTGAAATGCCCATGCTCCAGAGGGCCGACGCTCCTAGACGATTGTCCCGGGCCGCCTCCCGGATGGCCGATGATTGCTGCATGGGATAAAACAATCGCGGCAGCAGCGTGGAACCGATGCGTTGCTCGATGCCTCCTCCGGCTAGAGGCGAAACCGCCGCTTTTTCCGGAGGGATCTCCCCCTCCTCCCGGACGGCCGCTAGATTCCCTAGGGCGTCCTCTTTTGTCCCGGCGGCGCTGAGCAATAGGGTCAGGGCCTTTTTCCCTTTGGGCGGCAGATTGACCGAGACCCGGATGCAGCAAGCGGTGTCCGGCACACCTTCCCCCGAAACAAACGGTTGGGCGAACAGATCCTTCCGAAGCAGGGAGGAGACTCCATAGGGCCTCACCAGGATGTGTTCCCGCCTTAGGTCGTATTCGTAAGGCACCTGCTCCAAAAATCCAACCGCCAGATGCATCTCGTTGCCGCTCCCCCGTTTCCGACGGGAAAAGAGGAGGCTTTGGGTGGACGCATCGTAGTCGGAGCGCAAAAAGAGGCGGGAAAATGCCGGATGGGCCGCATCGTCCTTTGCAGGAATGAGCGCCGGTTCAAAGAAAAACAGCACTTGGGCATCCATGGGTTTGGACGAATGGTTTTGCAAAAGGATTTTCCGCTGTTCACAAGCCAGCATCTGATGGAGGCTGGCCATCATACCGGCCTCCAATTTGTCCTTCTTGGCATAAAAGGCGGCATAAGAGGAGGCAAATTCCACCCGGCGTTCCACTTGTCCTTTTTCCAGGGGAAGCGGCGTGATGCCAAAGGGATCCCCCTCCCCCTTGACCACCACAAAAATTCCCTGGGGACGGCGCAGAAGGTCGTCGGAACGACGTATTACATCCATGCCTCGGAAGGTGGTCGCTCCCGCGCCGCCGTCGGTGATGACCAAGGTCCACTGATCGTTTTGAAGAAGATGCATGCGGGGATTCACAGGATTCATCACCTGATATTCCTCCTTTTTATCCATGGTGCGGCCCGGCTTTTGTGGGATAGGACGGTACTCCACATCGTCGAACACCACGGTACCAGCCGGCGCTTTTTCCTGAAGCAGTTCCACTGCCGAAGACATTTTCCCATCCCGCAAAAACCTGCGCTGGAAAACGCCGTCGTACAGAAGGTTTGCAATGGCCACTAGACTCATGCCTACATGATGGGCCATATAGCTGCGCACCACAGCGTAATCGGATCCGCTGAGACGGCGTTTGACCGTGAAGTCGGCCGCTTCATACATGCCGTAGCGGCCGGTGATGTCCATCTCCCCCAGACGCTGCAAATTGCGCAGCGCCTTTTGGGGTTCAAAAGGCAATGTGAGATAGGTGGAGTATGGCGATACCACCAGTTCACTGTCCATGCCCCTTTTAAGCCCCAGCTTCTGCACGCCGTGGGCTTTGTATTGGTAGTTGAGCTGCGGGTCGAAGGCGTAAAACCCGCTCTCCGAGATGCCCCAAGGGGCGACGCCCTTGGTGCGGCGGCGCTGGCAGTAGGTGCAAAAGCGTAGCGCCTCATATCCAAGGGATCCCTCATAGGATGGCAGTACCAGATAGGGCATAAAGTATTCAAACATGGTGCCCGTCCAGCTGACGGGGCCGGTGTATCTCCCTTGGCGGGCCAATGTCCGCCCCAACGCCCCCCAATGCTTCTTGGGCACCTGACGGGACGCCACGGCAAAATAGCTGGTCATACGGGCTTCGCTCATGAGAAGGTCGTAGTAGGACCCGCTGAGCCTATCGCTTTCCAAATCGTAGCCGATGTGCAGCAGCTTGCGGCGGGCATTGTAAAAGACGCTAAGGTCGGTCTCCCCAATGATATCTTCCAATCTTTGGACGAGATTGATGATCCGTCCGTCTCCCGTTATCTCTTTGAGCCCCTCCTTGAGGGAGACCAAACAGCATACAAAATTACCGCTGTCCACACAGGACACATACCGAGGTGATAAAGGGCGGAGGGTAAGGGTATCGTACCAATTGAGAAGGTTGCCGTTCCACCGTTCTAAGCGCTGGATGGTATCCACCATATGATTTAGGCGGGTGATCATGGCGTCCTGGTCGATGATGCCAAAATCGTAAGCCGCCATGGTGGACAGCATGGCAAGGCCGATGTTGGTAGGCGAAGTCCGATGGGCGATGACGGTGACGGGCGCTTCCTGCATGTTGTCGGGCGGGAGCCAATGGTCTTCCGGCGTACACAGGTCTTCATAGTACCTCCACATAGCGGCGGCATGGGATTGGAGCAGATCCCGTTGATCGGGCGAAAGATGGTGTTTTTCGTGTCCGTCCGGACGGGCGGTGGCCCAGGCCGCTATGGGTAAAGCCAAGAAGGTAAGCCCCAAGATCCACGCAAGCACAACCTTGCCCCAGAGGAGCAACACTGCCCCCAGAATCACGCCAACGCCATAGGCGCGGAGTATCCCGGCCATACTGTGCTTGTGTTGTTCCGCATCGGCCGCCGTCACCCAGTCCAGCATGCCGCGCTTTGAATAGAACCGCCGCCACAGCGCCCGGACAATAGCGTCCAGGGATACCATGGCGGTACGGGGCAGCATGACGATCTGCATGCCGGCCTGGAGCAATGCCTGGGACGCCTGAGGGATGGCTTTGGAATAGTACCGCCGGGAAAATACAAACATCCCCCCGCTGATCAGGCCATAGATAGCCGAGAAGAGCCCCCCTCCTGCGCAGGACAACACGCCTGCTATAGTGAGGATCCAACCGGCCCCTCCCCCCACCAAAGCGGACAGTAAAATACACGCCATGGATATCACCGGCGTAAAAGAGCGGCGCAGATTATCAAATAGCTTATAGCGGGATAATGCGTTTAAAGGATTTGGTTTTCCCTCCTGGGTCTTGGCGGCGGAGGAAATCCAAATGATGTTTTGCCAATCCCCCCGAATCCATCGGTGAAGGCGGGCCATCCAAGGTCCCATCCCGGTGGGGAATCCGTCGCTCATCTCCACGTCGGATACAAAGGCCGTCCGCAGGAACCCTCCTTCCAGGATGTCGTGGCTGAGCACCTCATTTTCCGGCAGGGCATGGTTGAGCACTCCATAAAAGGCATCCACATCCAAAAGCCCTTTACCGGCGAAAATCCCCTCTCCAAAAAGGTCTTGGTAGAAGTCGCCCACCAGGGTATCGTAGGCAGTGATCCCTCCTAGGCCGGCCATAATACGGGAAAAATCGGTTTTTCCAGCTGATTTTAGATCCACATCCACCCGAGGGGCTAAAATGCCGTACCCCCGGACTACCCTTCCCAAGGACGGATCCACTTGGGGACGATTGAGCGGATGCATGGCTCTGGCCACTAGATCGGCGGCAGTGTCCATAAGCAATTCGGTATCGCCGTCTAGGGCGATGATGTATCGAATGGTGGATAAGATTTCACGGGATCCTACCACTGTCAAAAAAGTAGGATTTTCCCCTTTGATCAGGCGGCACAATTCCAACAAAGCTCCGCGTTTTCTCTCCCATCCCGCATAGGCTCGCTGGGTTTTGGAATACACACGGGGCCGCACCAGTAGAAAAAATCGATTCCCATACTGCCGGTTTAGATCCTGGACGATGCGGGACACCGCTGCAATAGCCGGCGCATCCTCAGGGCGCTGCGGTTTTTTTGCCTCCTTGAGATCGGCAAGCAGACAGAAATAGGTCTCGCCTCTGCCGTTGGACTGGTAGAGATGTTCCAGCCTTTGACGGAGGCCGGACGTCTTTTGCGCCGTAGACAGCAAGGTAGACACCGTCACTAAAGTGGGCGCCTCTTTTGGGACCTCACCATTTAACTCCATGCGGGGTAAAAAGGTGGGTGGCACCCCCTTGAGCGCCAAAAAATCCACCAGTGGACGGATGGCCTCCCACAAAGGGAAAATCAAAAGCGGGATAAGCCACCATCCCCACAGCGTCCCCGCCAAAATGGACAATAGGATGGGAACGGTGATCTGTGCCGCCAAGGAAATCCTTCCCCGTCGCCTTCGTTTTAAGGCATCCCCCGTCATCTCCTGGATCCAATACCCCACATGTTTTTGTGAGGCGTCCTTGGCCTCCTGAGCCTTGTGTAAAATATCCTGGGAGACCTCCATTTCGTCCCGCCCCGTCCGCTGTGCGATGCGGGTGACGCAATGGCGATAATATGCCCGTGTGTCCTCGCTCATGCCCACGTATATCCTGGCCGGATCCCCGCGGAGGATGGATTCTACCCCGCTGAGCCGCTCTACAATGCCGATGAAGTCCATATCCTGGAAGGCCCTCAAGGACTCAATGGCATTGCCCAAGCGGGCGGCGTTGTCCTCGCCGCCCCATTGTAGTGCAGCCCTTGCCGCCCAATGGATCAATGCAGCGCGAAGCATGGGGTCTAAATTTTCCAGTTCGCATCCCTGAAAAAGGCGATAATGCTGTATCTTTTGAAGCACATGTTCCAGTGTCTCTGGATCGGGCATACCGCCGGTAGGGGCGCAGATGGCTTCGCACACATGGTAGAGGGCTGGGAAGGCTTGCCCCTTTTGGGCCGGCAGATTCTTTTGGTATTTTAATTCGTGCAACAGCGCCCGGCCATTTCTCTCGATGAGATAAAAATTATCGCACAACCACTGCTCCACAGCGCCTTTTTTCTCACGTCCTAAGGCGATTTGATACTGTTCCCGCATTCGGGACAACTCCCGGATCAGCTGACGGCGCAAGGCATACATGGAAACTCTCGTCATGGTTCCCGGACGTCCTATTGCCTCGGACGCATCGTAAAAAAATCCCCGCACTTGTTTGATTCGGCTCATATTCTCACCCCGCGCAGATATTCACAGGGTATTGTTGCCAAAAAAACTCCTTCTCATTCCTATTGGCTGTAAAAGGGTGGGACCTTATCTTTTAAAATAAATCTTTGTGAATGACGATCGAGTTTTTTGGAAAAACGAGTTGCATCGCATTATAACTTTTGAGAGAATCTGTGGTAAACTATTTTTTAGATCATAGATTCGCAAAACTACTACTGGGAGGTTTTGTTTATGACAGCGCACCCCAAAAAGTTTACCCACTTCATTTTTGATTTGGACGGCACATTGATCGACACAGAACAATCCGTTTTAAAGACTTGGCAGACTACACTCAAACAGTTTGTCCCGGGCAGGGACTTTTCTAAGGAAGAACTCCGAGTGGTCCTAGGCATCACCACCCAAAAGGCATTGGAAAAATTAAAAGTCAACGTGCCCGACGATTTTGAGAAACAGTGGGCGGTACGTTATCAACAAGCCGCACATTCCATCTCATTCTTTGACGGTGTACAGGATATGTTAAAGGGATTGAAAGAAAGGAATCGTACTATCGGCATCGTATCCTCCCGGAGCCGCCAGGAATACCAGGACTATTTTAAACGCTTTGGTTTGGACAATCTGTGTTCAGCTTTGGTGTTAAAAGAGGATACCCAAAAACACAAACCCGATCCCCAACCCATCGCCAAATATCTGGAATTAACGCAAGCCGATCCAGCCCAATGCATTTACATCGGAGACATGCCCACCGATGTGGAATGCGCCAAAAACGCCGGCATCTCCTCTGGATTAGCCGCGTGGCATAGGGAGGATATGAAAAACAGCTGTGCTGATTTTGTCTTTACCTCCCCTGCTCATATCCTCAATATTTAAAAATCATTTGGACCGAAAAAAAGCAGCCGATTTATTGGATCGGCTGTTTTTTCATTGCCCTATCCTCTCTTTGCAATCGGGATAAGGCCTCTTAAAAATTTTTCTTTTGTAGGAAGGGAAAAAAGAATAGAACCCTATTGACAATGGCGCAATAACGATTTATATTTAGTATTGTTCAATATATAATACTCGATTTAAGCTAGTATTGAGAGGTGAAGCGATGAATATTCAATTTAAAAAAGGCGTGTTGGAATTGTGTGTTCTGGCCATGCTGGAAAAGGGAGACCGGTACGGCTATGAGATTGCCTCCAATCTCTCCCAGGCAGTGGATATTTCGGATGGAACGGTTTACCCTATTCTTCGCCGGCTCAAGCAGGAGAATTACGTGACCTCCTATTTGGAGGAGTCCAGCGGAGGGGCGCCGCGGAAATATTATGCGCTTTCCCCTTCCGGACGGGAATTCCTCGAATTGCTCAAGGCGGAATGGAAACATTTTGTTTTTCAGGTAGACCAGATCATTGATGGAGGTGAAGAGATTGAATAAGCAACAATTTCTCAATGAATTACGCGCTGCTTTGGCTCCTCTTCCGGCGGTGGAACGGGAGGATATTTTAGCCGATTACGAAGAACATTTCCGCATCGCCGCTGAGACCGGCCATTCCGAGGAGACCGTGGCCGCCGCTTTGGGTGATCCAAGGGAGCTTGCCAGAAGCTATATCGAAGGGATGGATCCCCCTCCGTTTGATCCTACCGATCCAACTCTAGGCGGCAAGGCGGCCTATCCTTATGCTAAACGTCCTCGTCCATCCAACAGCCATCCTGGCATCATAACAGGCGTTGTGCTGTTTAATGTCTTTATTGGAGCTTGGCTGCTTGTGAGCCTCATCTCCGCGTGGATCGGCCTTTGGATGGTTCCAATCGCCATCGCCTTGGCAGGCATTGTCTCTATCGTAGCCGGCATATGCATCCCCGTTATAATGCCCAAATGGGCATTGATTCTGGCGGGAATCGCCCTGATTGCATTGGGAATCCTCGCTGTCATCGGCATGGTGTATGTGACGAAATATTTCTTTAAAGGCATCCGGCTTTATTTTAATGCCTGTGGGAAACTCTGTAAGGAGGGGAAATTATGAAATTAAAGGTACTCGTCATTTCTCTGGTGTGTGTATTTGCCGTAGCTCTGGGCGGCGCTACCATCTGTGCCACTATGTCCCGCCAGGAGATACGCGATTATATTGAACAGTCCCAGACAAGTTATGAGGATAGCAAAACAGCGTCCTTGGACGGCATCAACGCCATTGAAATTGACTCTTCCTCCGATCAGCTTACCATCATCCAAACCCCAAACGTGGATCAAATCCAAGCAGATGTCAGCATCGAGACCTATGGATTGCACTTTCCTGTCCCTCGCTATCAATTGCGCATGGAATCTCACAATTCCACCCTGAGGATTTATGTGGAACACCAAGGCGGGAAATTAATTTTGTATGGCGGTACCCAAAGCACAATGAAAATTTACTTGCCCCAATCTTATGCTGGGGATTTGAATTTGGATGCCGATTCTGGATCGGTCCTATTGGATTCCTTATCGGGAATTGGGAATATGAAGTTAGACTTGGATTCTTGTGTACTGGAAAATCGTGGTGAATTGTCAGCCCAAAACATCGAGATGGATCTTGATTCCCTATCCGCCAATCTCACCGATGTATCTGGCAACGTAAAGGCGGATTTGGACAGCGGTGAACTGAACCTGGCCATGGCCCAAGTCAATGGGGATATCCTCTTGCAAGGGGATTCCTGCGATACGACATTGACCATCCCTCAGGATACCAGTGCTCAAGTGGATTTACGCTGCGAATACGGCCATCTCTCCAGCGATTTCCATCTCAATCCCACCATGGACGAGGATAGCCAAGTGCTCTATGGCATTGTCGGCCAAGGGGAACATGTGATCCGCTGCCAAATTGATTATGGATCTTTTGGATTGAAGCAGTCCGTTATTAGTCCTATGCCTCCATCTTCAGACGATCCCCCCTCCTCCCCTTCCGCTTAACCCATTGCCCCTCCTAAATTCCCGCTCCAGTCTCTTTCGGGCTGGGGCGGATCTTTTTGTCCTGCGATTAAAAGGGAGAAGCTCTTGTACTGAGGGGGAATTGTGTGGTAAAATGCAGGAAAGAGACGAATGTCTCTTAAGGAGGATTCTATGACAAAAAAACAACGCGCCTTAAGGGCCATTGATGCATTAAAAGAACTTTATCCAGTCGCCCATTGTTCTTTGGATACCACAGGGGCTTTACAGCTGCTGATTGCCACTCGGTTATCGGCCCAATGTACCGATGCTAGGGTCAATCAAGTTACTCCTATTTTGTTTCAAAGATTCCCTACCCTGCAATCCTTCGTCGAAGCCGATATCAAAGACATTGAGGATATTATCCGTTCCTGCGGGCTTTATAAAACCAAAGCAAAGGATATCAAGGGCATGTGCGTAGCCATTGCCAATCAATATGGCGGGCAAGTACCGGATACCATGGAGGACCTCACCTCTCTCCCCGGCGTAGGACGCAAAACCGCCAATTTGGTTTTGGGAGAAGTATTTGGCAAACCGGCTGTGGTGGCCGATACTCACTGCATCCGTCTTTCCGGCCGCATTGGTTTGACCAGCGTTACCAAGGATGCTTATAAAGTCGAAAAAGAATTGCGTGCTATATTGCCCCCGGAAGAGTCCAACGACTTCTGCCATCGTTTGGTGTACCACGGCCGTGCGGTATGTACCGCGCGTTCCCCTAAGTGCGACCAATGTACATTGGCGGATATTTGTGTTTCATGCGGCAAGGTATAGGGAAAAACCAATTAAAAACCCCTTCCTTTTGAGGAAGGGGTTTTATAGATAATCTTCTTTTTATACTATAGCGATAAATTACATCCTCTTTTACAGAACCCAAAAAAATAGGCATTCTATGCCCAAGCTTTGTGACTAAAAATAGTATTTAGGTAGATTGGTTTCGGATAGTACGCGCCATATACTCTAATAGGGATTTTTTTGATTCCGTGTTTAATTTTCGATAAAGCCTCAATAAAAGTTTTTCCTCATCAGATAAAGCCGCAGTTTTATCTTCCCGGCTGCGATTTAAATCGTATGAGGTATAATCGCTGTGTAAAACAGTTTTATTGTCTAACAAGTAGTCAATGGAAACATGAAAAAAAGCCGATAATTTCTTCAACGCTTCCAAATCCGGTTTGGTTTTTCCAATTTCGTAATAGGTATAGGTGGAACGTTCTATATTTAAATAATCTGCTACTTGACGTTGGGTATATCCGTTTTTTTCCCGTAAGTAACGTAATCTTTCAGAAAGCATGGGATCACATCCTATTTCGTTCAATTAAAGTATAATATCTCTAAAATAGTTTGTCATAATTTGTGAAGACAATTCACGGTTTAGATTCGAAATAGGACTATTTTTCAATTGATTTTTTATTTAAATGAGTTAGGATAAATATATGTTATTGCAGAATTCTGATAGAATAAAGGAGCTAAGTAATATGAAAGTTGCAAACGAATCTGTAACTAGTTTTGTTATTAAGGCGATTTTTATCGTATTCTTTTTAGCCATGTTCATTTGGTTATTTGGTTCTTATGACGTTATGTTGTTAGGCACTGTATTGGTCAGTGGTCTATTTATTTATGGTTGTTATAAGTTTAACATTCCGTACTTTCCGGTTGCCCTTTTTTTGATAGCTTTTATCATTCGTCTCAGTATTACTCTAACCATCGATACTCCTATTGAATCCGATTTTTTGCTACAATATAATGCGTCTCAACAATTTGCTTCTGGAGATATGAGTTTTAATAGCAGTTCTTATTTTCAAACTTGGGGTTATCAAACCGGTATGGTAATTTATCAGGGAATTCTTTTAAAAATTTGGAACAGCATCTATTTTTTAAAGATCATGAACTGCTTATGGTCTGCTGGGACTGTAGTCCTTGTCTACTTTATGGCAAAAGAATTTTTTGATGTTAAAGCCGCACAATGCACTTCTCTTCTTTATACAATCTTTGTTTTTCATGCTACATTTGTCACCGTATTGAACAATAGCATTCCTTCTGCATTTTTTCTTTACCTCAGCCTCTATCTTTTTATCTCTAAGCGGATGCAAAAGCTTAGATTTGTTTGGCGTTATGTACTATCTGCTTTGTGTCTTGCTATCTCTAATTTTTTCCGTCCAGATGCTGTATTGGTACTTGTCGCTGTGTTTGCTTACTTTTTATTTGCGTTTTTTAAAAAATTTTCAAAGCAGAACTTTATCCATTATGGAAAACGCTTCTTGTTGTTCTTCGTTTGTTATTTTGTCGTTACCACAGTGTTCTCCCAAGCAGTCTCTTTATCCGGCGTCAACCCGGCTGGAATGGCAAATAACGATCCTCTATGGAAGTTTGTATTAGGGACAAATTCTGAAACTAGTGGCTGTTATAGTTATGAAGATCCTTTGCTTATTGAACAGATCATGGACGAACAAGGAATTTCTCGTGATGAAGCTGAACTTTCTATTATCAAAAGCCGTCTATCTGTACCAGTTAGTGAGCTTATAGAGTTAGCTTCTAAAAAAGTCCATATTTTCTGGTGGGAGAATCCTCTCTATTGGTCCATTGGGCACCTATCTCAGGTTTATCCAAATACTTATAGCCTAGTTTTAGATTTTAATTCAGCCACTATTTTAGTATGCACTGTGTTAGCCTTTTTAGGATGTATCGTATTGTATAGGCGGCATCGAAATAATTTGAAAGCATATTTGTTGCCATTTCTTATTTTTGCAACCTTTTGTGTATATCTGATTGTGGAAGTTCAACCTCGATATGCGTATACGACTCAGATTGCTTTGTTTATTCTAGCTGCCGGTGGATTCCAGTGTATAGCTCATCTGTGGCGTTTGATAAAAGATCGCTATCAATCTTCTCAGAAAACTAAAAGCAATACTTAGAGAAAAAGGATCTTTTTTCATCTGTCTGTAAGAGCGGATATATTTTAGTTTATTGATTTTTGAAATAAAAAGAAGAGTTTGAAAAAACACTTGCATTTTTAGTTAAAATAAGGTATTCTAATAAGGCTATTTAATTAATAGAGAAATAAAGGTGCAAGGTTTTTTCATCTGCTGGAGTGGCTCAGTCGGTAGAGCAGCTGATTCGTAATCAGCAGGTCGTCGGTTCAAGTCCGATCTCCAGCTCCAAAAATTCCTAAAACAGTTTTTGTTTTAGGGATTTTTTGTTGTGTCTGCGCGGTGATCTTTTCACAATTTTTTGTATCGATTGCCTATAAAAGAATGTTCCTCCCTTGTTGACAAACTATCGTTTTATGTTTTATAATCTTCTTTAGTTAGTTGTTACTAACTAAAGGGTAAAAGGGAGAAATTATTCTGTGTTTGAAAGCATGTTGGAGCAGGTCGCCGGCCAGACTACTGCCCCGGGCGATGTTCATTGGATCGGTTCCATGACAGGAGTACGCGTTTGCGATTTTATCTACCGTCCTCCTCTGGGAGCTATCCCGCTTACTTTATCTCCCGGGCATTTTGAGACGCTGTTTTGCCTGCAAGGCAGTATCCATATTCGTTGGAAAGACGGCCACAACATCAACCTTCAAGAACGTGAAATCCTACTGATTTCAGATTTATCCCAAATTCAGGAGATCCGTTGGACCAAAAATTTTGCACAAGGAGTTCTTGTAGCGGTGGACGCTGCCAAGGCTCACGAGAGCCTCCATCAGCTGTGTACTTTGATGGGCGGTTCTCCGCTAAATATATCCCAGGTAAAAGAAATCATGCGACGTCAAAACGGCTGCGCCATCATTTCGCAAAATGCTTGGAACGATGCGATTTTTCACACTATAAATGATCTTACAATAAAGCAGAGAGGTCAATATTGTACTTTTCTAGCGGTGGAGCTTTTGTATTTACTCTGCTGCGGCAATCATATTTTACCATGGAAATCACCTTCCACTTATTTTGACAACCACCAGATCAACGCCGCTCGCCAGGTGCATGCCTACATTTTATCCCACCTGGATGAATCTATGACCATTGGCCGTCTGGCACAGATGTCCCATATTTCGTCCACTTTGCTCAAGTCATGCTTTCGCCAGCTTTATGGGCAACCGATTCACAAATACATTCAGGAATGCCGTATGCGACAGGCGGCAAACCTTTTAACCTCAACCAATCAGCCAATTTTGCAGATTGCCATCTCGGTGGGATATGAGAGCACAAGTCAATTTGGCGCCTTATTCAAGCGTTATTACCGGATGACTCCTTCCCAGTATCGCAAAAAAATGTCTGAACCCGTCAATTTTTGCCCGAAATAGGGTGCAAATCCAGAGGAAGATATCGTATAATCAATCAGATTTAAAAGGTAAGAAGTTCCCTGTAAGGAGGTGTTTCCTTGAAACATCATCGTTTCTGGGCCTGGGGTGCCGTGATTTGTATGGTTTTGGCCATCGTTACTGGGTACAAACACAGATGACACAAAGGAGGAACAAATTATGAGTTTGTATAAAAATCTGGCGCTGTTTTTGGGTGGCGTCCTGTTTGGTTCGGCCGGGATCAAACTGCTCTCCAGCAAAGATGCCAAGAAAGCATATACCCACGCCACTGCCGCCGCCCTCCGAATGAAAGACTCCGTAATGCAAACCGTAACAAGCGTGCAGGAAAATGCAGCCGACATCTTGGCCTCGGCAAAAGATATCAACGAGAAGCGCGCTGCACAGGAGACTGTGGTGGAGGATGCGTCCGAGGAGACTGCCCAGGCGTAACAAAAACCATCGGGAGGGCCGCTTGTGCGGTCCTCTCTTTCTTTGCGGAGGTTTTGCTTCAATGAAATTTCAAATTATGCACGAGAGCAATGGACGAATGCGGATCAAAACGTTCCAAAGCCAGATGACTATAGACCAAGCCGATCTATTGGAAGCCTACTTGCAGACCTTGGATGGCGTATATCGGGCCACAGTTCATGAACGGACCTGCTGTGCCGTGATTTGGTATCGGTCATCCAGGGCTGAATTGATCAAAGGCATCAGCTGTTTCTCCTATGAGAAGCACAAGGAATTGGCGCCGCTTCACAGCAGTCGTGCACTCAACCGATCATACGAAGAAAAATTAGTGGGCCTAGTGGCTTTTAAGGCCATCCGCTCGCTTTTCTTCCCTGCCCCATTGCGTATCGCCTTTGCTGTGTGCAAGGCCATCCCCTATCTTTTCCGAGGTCTTCGGTGCCTGTTCCGCGGTAAACTCCGTGTGGAATTGTTGGACGGCTTGTCCATCGGCATCTCCATGGCCCGCCGGGACTTCGGCACTGCCTCTTCAGTCATGTTCCTTCTGAAACTGGGGGAATTATTGGAGGAATGGACTCACAAAAAATCGGTGGACGATCTGGCCCGGTGCATGTCTCTCAACATTGATCGGGTGTGGTTGAAAACATCCACTGGCGAAGTCCTCACTCCCCTTAACCAGATACAAACAGGCGACCGCATCGCTGTTCGCATGGGGGGATTGATCCCCTTAGACGGCATCATCGAGGAGGGGGAAGTTATGGTCAATCAGGCCTCTCTCACCGGTGAATCCATACCCGTCCCGAAACGTCCGGGCATGACGGTATATGCAGGCACGGTGGTGGAGGAAGGCCAATGCATCCTCCTGGTAAAACAGGAATCCGGCGACAGCCGCTACGACAAAATTGTCTCTATGATTGAACAATCCGAAAAGTTAAAGTCGACGGCCGAAAATAAGGCATCCAACCTGGCTGACCGATTGGTCCCCTATACCTTGGCTGGCAGCCTTTTAACCGGGCTGCTTACTCGAAACATCACCCGTGCCTTGTCGGTCCTAATGGTCGACTTCTCCTGCGCCCTTAAGCTCGCCATGCCTTTGGCGGTGCTCTCGGCCATGCGGGAAGCCAGCACCTATCACGCTACCGTAAAAGGGGGCAAATATCTGGAGGCCATGGCGCAAGCCGATACCATTGTGTTTGACAAAACCGGCACATTGACCCATGCTTGTCCGGTGGTGGCAAAAGTTATCCCCTTTGGCGGATATAGTAAAGAGGAGATGCTGCGTTTGGCCGCCTGTCTGGAAGAGCATTTTCCCCATTCCATGGCCAATGCGGTGATACAAGCCGCTCGGGAACGTGGATTATCCCATGAGGAAATGCATTCCAAAGTGGAATATCTAGTGGCCCACGGCATTGCCAGCACAGTCGGGGAGGAACGGGTTGTTGTGGGCAGCGCCCACTTTGTGTTTGAGGATGAAAATTGCTCCATCCCTCACGGCGAACAGGAGCGTTTTGACCGCCTGCCTGAGGAGTATTCCCATCTGTATCTGGCCATCGGCGGGGTTTTAGCGGCGGTGATCTGTATCTCAGATCCTCTTCGTCCAGAGGCGGCGGCGGTCATCCAAGCCCTCCAGCAATTGGGCATTCAAAAGACAGTTATGCTTACCGGGGACAGCCATCGCACTGCGTCAGCCATCGCCGCTCAAGTGGGAGTGGATGAATGCCACTCAGAGGTACTGCCGGAGGATAAAGCCCGATTTGTAGAGGAAGAACGGGCCAAGGGGCATAAAGTGATCATGTTGGGCGATGGCATTAACGATTCCCCCGCTTTGTCTGCTGCCGACGTTGGGATCGCCATCAGCGACGGCGCCGCCATCGCCCGAGAGATTGCCGATATCACCATCTCGGCGGACAATCTTTTTGAACTGGTCAGTCTACGGAAAATCGCCATGGGGCTGGAAGGCCGTATCCGGTCAAACTATCGATTTGTCATCGGTTTCAACGGCGGATTGATCGGCCTAGGAGCGGCAGGCATTCTTCCACCAGCCACCTCCGCCATGCTGCACAACCTTTCCACTTTGGGCGTAAGCCTGCGAAGTATGACCAGCCTATTAAAGCATCCTTCGCAAAGCCCAAAACTTACAGATGAACGACAAATAAGAGGAGAATGACGTTATGGGTACCATCATTATCGCTGTTGTTTTAGCTGTGTTGTGTATTTATGCCGTTTATAAGTATGTGAAAAAACTCCGATATGGCGGGGGCTGCTGTGGAGAACATGAGCCGGCGGAAAAAAGGGTCAAGGTAGCGGATCGTGATAAAAGCCATTATCCTTATAGGCTTACTTTGACCATCGACGGTATGACCTGCGGCAATTGTGCCCGGCGGGTGGAAAATGCTCTGAATGGTCTGGATGGTGTTTGGGCCACTGTAGACTTTGGTTCCGGCCAGGCGAAACTGCGTCTGAAACGCCTCCCCGGAGAGGCTGTATTGCGTCAGGCCGTCCGGGACGCGGGTTATGCCGTGATATCTGTAGAACAGAAGGATGGTTAGGGACATATAGCCTATAGGTGCACAATGTCCAAAAAGGCTTCTTGCGTTGACAAGGAAAAAAGATCCCGTTATAATGGTACCCATACCCTCAGTGGTATGGGAGGTACAAAAAATGAGACAATGTATGGATGCCGACAATTTGCACCGGCGTTTGAAAAAAATCATCGGTCAAGTCCAGGCCATCGACCGGATGGTGGATGAAGACGTCCCCTGTGAGGACATTTTATCACAAATCAACGCCGCAAAGTCAGCCTTGCACAAGGTGGGGCAAGTGGTGTTGGAAGGGCATATTAAACATTGTGTGCGGGACGGCATCGAACACGGAGATGCTGATCAAACCATCGCTAATTTTACCAAAGCTGTAGAGCGCTTTGCCAATATGACTTGATGCTTTGCATTGCCAGGGAACCGGTTGTAGATTACAACCGGTTCCCTTTTTATGTGGATTTGTGGGAAGTTTGTTGCATCATTGCAAAATTTGTGCTTTGATGGGTGGAAAACACCTTGTATTGTCCAACAAAGTGAATTACAATAAATTTAATAGCGTCTGTCAAATAAGGCCGAAAATAGGCATATTGGTTTCAAAGGGATGCAGAAAAACTTTTGAAATAGTGCGTAGGCAGTGGTGGCATCTCCCTATGTAAAGGAGGATGGGATAAAACAGCCCATCCAGCGCTTGCCTATCTGTGAGTTATCTGGCAATTCATGAAAAGGAGGTGCCAGTATGGTTCTGAGCGATGGAAAAATCGGCAGCAGCTATCAAGTGGAGGACATCCGTCTCCCTCTTAATATGGAAAAGCGTCTGGAAGCTCTCGGCATGACGAGAGGGACGCCGGTCACTGTTTTAAATAGTAAGAGCCACGGCGTCTTGATCGTCAAGGTCAGGGGGACTCGGTTTGCCTTAGGGCGTAATATCACTAAAAACATTTTTGTGGAGTGAAGAGGATGAGCGAAAACCTAACCATTGGATTTATTGGCAATCCAAACTGCGGCAAAACCACCCTGTTTAACGCCTACACAGGCGCCAATCTCAAGGTAGCCAATTGGCCGGGTGTCACAGTGGAGAAGGTGGAGGGCGCCATCCGGCACCACGATCTCAATATCCGGCTGGTGGACCTTCCCGGGACCTACAGCCTTACTTCCTACACCATGGAGGAACAGGTATCCCGTCGATTTATTTTAAGCGACGAAGTGGACGTTATCATCGACGTAGCCGATGCGTCGGCGTTGGAGCGTAATTTATATCTGACCCTACAGCTTTTGGAGCTTGGCAAACCGGTGGTGTTGGCTCTCAATATGATGGATATTGTGGAAAAACGAGGAATGGAAATCGATATCCATCGCCTGCCTGAAATGTTGGGGATCCCTGTGATCCCCGTTTCGGCCCGGAAACGGACCGGACTGGATGTCCTTCTCCATGCAGCCGCCCATCACAAACAGTGCAATCAATCGGACCGCCTCATCCACCAGCATCCTTACACCTCTCATCATCCTCACGACCACCATTCGGAATATGCCATGGTGTACAGCGACGACATTGAGGACAAAATTGATCTGATTATGGCTGAGCTGCAAAAAAGATATCCGTCCCTCGTAAATCCCCGTTGGTACGCCATCAAATTGCTGGAACAGGATAAAGAGATTACAGAGCATTATCCTGTGGATCTTCCGGAAGTATTGGATCGCAATTATGAGTCGGATATCATTAACCAGAAGTATGATTTCATCCAAGAGATCATCGACGAGGTGCTGGTCAACAAGGATCGACAAGAGGCCCTGACTGAAAAGGTAGACCGGATACTGACCCATCGCATTTGGGGGATCCCCATTTTCCTAGGCATTATGGCGGTGGTATTCATCCTCACTTTTACCATCGGGGACTGGCTCAAGGGCTACTTTGAAATGGGCATCGAAAGCCTATCCGCCTTGTCCAGTGACGCACTGGTTGCCATAGGGGTAAACGATATGCTCCGCTCCCTGCTGGTGGATGGGATCATCGCGGGGGTGGGCGGTATCCTTACCTTTCTCCCCAATATCTTTATTCTTTTTTTAGCCTTGGCCTTTCTGGAGGACAGCGGATATATGTCCCGCGTGGCCTATGTCATGGAAGGCATTATGAGTAAATTGGGGCTTTCCGGACGGGCTTTTATCCCTATGATCCTGGGATTTGGCTGTACCGTTCCCGCCATCATGGCCTCCCGGGCGTTGGAGGATAAACGGGACCGCTTTAAAGTGATGCTCATCACCCCCTTTATGAGCTGTAGCGCCAGGCTTCCCATTTACATTTTATTTTCCGAGATGTTCTTTGCCGATAATGCCATGCTGGTAGCTTACTCCATGTATGTCATCGGTTTGGCGGTGGCCATCCTGGTTGCAGCCGTCATCCATCTGGTGGACAAGAAAAAGGCGGAAAATTATCTTCTTATCGAATTGCCGGAATATAAGGCCCCCAGCGCCAGGACGGTTGCCATCTATGTCTGGGAAAAAATCAAGGATTACCTCACCAAAGCGGGGACCACTATTTTTATCGCTTCCATCATCATGTGGATGATCCTCAACTTTGGCCCGCAAGGATACACCACCGACATGGCCAGCAGTTTTGGCGCCCTATTGGGCCACGGCTTAGTCCCCTTCTTTGCCCCCATCGGTTTGGGATTCTGGCAGATTGCAGTGGCATTGATCGCTGGTATCTCGGCCAAAGAGGTGGTGGTATCCAGCTGTGCGGTGCTGTTTAACATCCCCAACATCAACTCCGGCGACGGTATGAATACACTGGTAGGCATTTTAGGATCGGTTGGTTTTGGCCAGCTCAACGCCTTCTGTTTGATGGTATTTTGCCTGCTCTACATCCCGTGTGTGGCCACTTTGGCTACCATCCGTCGGGAATCCAGAAGTACCAAGTGGATGCTCTGTTCGGCCCTCTTCCAACTGGCTGTAGCCTGGTCGGTTACTTTTGTGATCTATCAAGTGGGACTTTTATTCTGATTCATATATGCAATAAAAAGCTGAGGATATACACGATACCCTCAGCTTTTCTTTTATGACTTTCTCCCAAAAAAGTTAAACTCAATATCCGCCGACGCCGTTAATGGCGTTGTCGTCGTCCACCCAATCCTGGACGTAGATGGCGGTGAATTCATCCCTGGTGTTGCGGATGACCACCCGTTTAATGCCGGCGTTGATGATAAGGCGTTTGCACATGGAGCAGGAATTGGTCCCTGCCACAAGTTCGCCGGTTTTCATATCCTTACAGGCCAAATACAAGGTAGCGTCAATCATATCGTTCCGGGCGGCTGAAATAATGGCGTTTGCCTCCGCATGGACCGATCGGCAAAGCTCGTAGCGCTCTCCCCTTGGGATGCCCATCTCTTCCCGCAGGCAGGTCCCTAGGTCGGAACAGTTTTTAGAACCCCGCGGTGCGCCGTTGTATCCGGTGGCGATGATCTGGTCGTTTTTCACAATGATGGCGCCAAATCCACGACGCAGACAAGTACTGCGTTCGGCCACTGTTTCAGCAATATCCAAGTAATAATTTTCTTTGTCCCGTCGTTTCATCCCTGTTTCCTCCCATTTGTACACAAACTGTTTTTTCCATGATACTCGATTTCCGTCCCCCTGACAATTGTATTTTGCGAAAAAACGCTAGTATGATATAATAAAAGCAGTTTGAACCATTCAAATCCGATGCTTTATAGGCTGTTGTCCTATTCCAATTTTATCAAAAAGGGGTACGAGATCCAACTATGGATATGAATCTCTCCAACATTTCTACCATCCGTCATCTCTTAGACCGCCACGGGTTTCAATTCTCCAAAGCGTTGGGGCAAAATTTTTTGATCAATCCCTCGGTTTGTCCCCGTATGGCCCAGCAATCCGGGGCGGATCAAACCACTGGTGTTCTTGAAATCGGACCTGGTATCGGCGTACTGACCACTGAACTTGCCAAAATTGCAGGAAAAGTCGTATCCGTTGAGGTGGATTCCCGTCTCCTCCCCGTATTGGAGGAAACGGTTGGGGATCTTCCCAATGTCAGCGTCATACACGGGGACATCCTTAAGCTGGATCTTGCCGAGCTCTTAACACAGCATTTTTCTGGTATGGATGTGGTAGTGTGTGCTAATCTTCCCTATTATATCACCTCCCCTATCCTAATGGCGCTGCTGGAAAGCCGCCTCCCCTTCCGCTCCATTACGGTGATGGTGCAAAAGGAGGCGGCCGATCGAATCTGTGCCGCACCAGGTACCCGTGCGTCCGGCGCCATCAGCGCTGCCGTACACTATTATGCCGCACCACAAATGTTGTTTCAGGTGAGTCGCGGGTCTTTTTTGCCGGCCCCCAAGGTGGATTCCTGCGTCATCCGCTTGGATTTGCACGCTGTCCCGCCGGTGTCGGTCACCGATGAACGCCGCTTTTTCGCCCTCATTAAAGCGGCCTTTGGGCAGCGGCGCAAGACGGTTTCCAACTCCATCAGCGCCGGATTGGGCATCCCCAAGCCGGCGGTGGTATCGGCTTTGGAGGCGGCGGGACTCCCTCCTACCTCCCGGGCCGAACAGCTTACCTTGGATCAATTGGCTGCTTTAAGCGAACAGCTTTTATAAATCGAAACGGTATCCCCGCCGTCGTAATTTGGATGGCGGGGATTTTGTACTCTAAAACCGAATGCTATTTGCAATGCATTTATTTGTTATATACATATAAATATGTTGTTTTTTGTATTATAATTGTATTTACATTTTACGTTTTATGTGACATAATCTCTTTTAATAAGGAAATAGGAAGCGATTCCAATGTTTTTAATGGTCATATTCTAATTACCATGAAACCTATACTGACACCCTTAATAACAGATCTCTTTTACATGCACTTACAATGTATTACTGAGTAATAGAGGAGGTTTTTTCTATGAAGCGGGTAGTTGGTTATCTCTATTATGTCATTTCGATTGCTGGGGTGCCTTTGGCCTGTATGTTTTCTAACTATCTAGAGGCTATGGTTAACCGTACGTTCCAGCCTTTCCCTTTTGCTTACCTATTTTACTTGGTCGTATTTGCCTTTGGCGTTTATCTTTTTTTAGGCAGGTTTTTAGGGTTATCCGAAAAGGAATGGGTTTTATGCAAAGCGGTAACCATTGTCGTGATGTTCCTATTTGCGATGCCATCCCTGCTGCTCCCCTTTACCATTACAAACATTGTGGCAACAAGTAAACTTTACATTCTGCCCTTTTTGATAGTAGGATACCTACTGCCCTCTATGATCTTTGACATTGTCAAAATCATAAAAGACAAAAAATATCATGTCGATTAATTTTATCAAGTTCCCCGCCGTCAATTTTATGACGACGGGGAACTTGTATTTTAAAACCGAATGCTATTTGTAATACTTTTATTTGTTATATACATATAAATACGTTGTTTTTTGTATTATAATTGTATTTACATTTTACGTTTTATATAGTATAATTTCACTTGTAAAATTGAGCAAAGGTGATTCCAATGTTCTTTCAAAGCAAAACCGGTTCCCTCTACTGCTTCAAAAAATCAAGTATGGTTCATCTACATGGAGTTGTGAACTTGAAAATTTACTGTAACTATAGAAGGAGAGATGTGCTATGAAACGCTTTTTGGGCTATCTTTACTATGTAATTCTCCTTATATTCCCCCCGAGTTTATCCTTGCTGAATGAATCTATGCAGGATATGGTAAAGCATACTTTTAATTCTCTTTCCAGCGCCGTGATTTCTATCTGCTTACTTATTGCCTTCGGGGCATTTGTGTGGCTCAAACGATTTGTGCAGCTCTCCCTGATTGAAACATTAGTGTGTGACATTGTTTGTGTTGTAGCATTTTTCCTCATGTCCCCGATTCCCTTGTTCTTTGGATTGGTATCCTTAACTCCTGCTACGTCCGCCGTCTCTAATTATGCCTTCTTTTTCCTGCTGGCAGCCTTGGGCTATTTTTTAGTGGATCTGATCGCAACCATCGTGGCCCTAGTCCGTCAGAAAAAGCGCAGACTTTCTTAATTGTATGATACTACAAACTCCCAATAACAGAAGCGGGCGCCCTATGTAATTACTACATAAGGCGCCCACTTCTGTTATATCAGTTTTTATTCCAGAAATTAGGCACGGGTGCGGATTTCTTCCAGCACTTCGTTTACAAACTGTTCCACAGCCATGCTGCCTTTGTCGCCGTCCTTGTGGGAACGAACCGACACTTGGCCGCTTTCGGCCTCCTTGTCGCCTACGATCACCATGTAGGGGATCTTTTGCAGCTGGGCCTCACGGATCTTATAGCCCATTTTCTCGGCGCGGTAGTCGGCCTCCACCCGCAATCCAGCGTCGGCCATGGACTGCTCCAACTGTTTGGCATAGTCGTGATGCCGCTCGCTGATGGGGATGATCTTAACCTGGGTGGGAGCCAGCCAGGTGGGGAAGGCGCCGGCAAAGTGCTCGATGAGGATGCCGATGAAGCGCTCAATGCTGCCAAATACCACCCGGTGAATCATGATGGGGCGGTGCTTTTGACCGTCCTCGCCGGTGTACTCCAGTTCAAAGCGTTCGGGCAGCTGCATATCCAGCTGGATGGTGCCGCACTGCCAGGTCCGGCCGATGGCGTCCACCAGATGGAAGTCCAGTTTGGGACCGTAGAAGGCGCCGTCGCCTTCGTTGACGGTGTAGTCCCGGCCCAATTCCTCGATGGCGCTGCGGAGGCCGTCGGTGGCGCGCTCCCAATCCTCCAAGCTACCCATGTGGTCCTCCGGCATGGTGGAAAGCTCAATGTGATACTCAAATCCAAAGAGGCTGTACACCTGGTCGATAAGCTGCACAACGCCCTTGATCTCGTCCTTGATTTGCTCGGGCGTCATGAAGATATGGGCGTCGTCCTGGTTAAAGCACCGCACCCGCATCAGGCCGTGGAGCGCTCCCGACAGTTCGTGGCGGTGCACCAAGCCGATCTCGCCCAGGCGCAGGGGAAGATCCCGGTAACTGTGCATCTTGGTCTTATACACCAAAATGCCGCCGGGGCAATTCATGGGTTTGATGGCGAAGTCGGTGTCGTCGATGACGGTGGTGTACATATTTTCCTTATAGTGATCCCAGTGGCCGCTGCGCTCCCACAAGGTCCGGTTGAGCATGATGGGGGTGCTGATCTCCTGGTAGCCGGCCTTAGTGTGCACTTCCCTCCAATAGTCGATGAGGGTGTTTTTCAGGATCATGCCTTTGGGCAGGAAGAAGGGGAAGCCAGGGCCCTCCTCCATGATGGTAAAAAGCTCCAACTCCTTGCCCAGCTTGCGGTGGTCCCGCTTTTTGGCCTCCTCCAACATGGTGAGGTAGGCCTCCAACTGGCTGGCCTTGGGGAAGGCGGTGCCGTAAATGCGGCACAGCATGGGTTTCTCCGAATCTCCCCGCCAATAGGCGCCGGTGGCGCTGGTCAACTTGATGGCCTTGATGGGACCGGTGGTCATCAGATGGGGGCCGGCGCACAGATCCATAAACTCCGCCTGGCGGTAAAAGCTGATGTTCTCCCCCTTGCCGGCGTGCTCGGCGATAAGCTCCACCTTATAGGGTTCCCCGGCCTCCTCCATGGTTTTGGTGGCCTCTTCGGGAGAAAGTTCAAACCGCTCCAGCGGGATATTTTCCTTGACGATCTTTTTCATCTCGGCCTCTATCTTCTCCAGATCGTCGGTGGTGAAGGGGGTCTCCACGTCAAAGTCGTAGTAGAAACCGTTCTCAATGGCCGGGCCGATGGCCAGTTTGGCCTTGGGGTACAGGCGCTTGATGGCCTGGGCCAAGACGTGGGAAGCGGTGTGGCGGAAAGCCCAACGGCCATCCGGATGGTCAAAGGTGAGGATATCCACCTGGCAATCCTTGGTCAACGGAGTGCGCAGGTCGGCCATTTGGCCGTCGATGTGGGCGACACAAGCCGATTTGTAAAGGCCCATGCCGATGGATTTGGCCAGCTCGGCCACCGTAGTGCCGGCTTCCACCTGGCGGACGTCGCCGCCCTTCAGGGTGATGTTGATCATTTTCTTCAGCTCCTTACGGCATTTTCTGGTGGGGGACAAGCTTTTTTGCAAACAAAAACGCCCCGCCCCCAAACACTGGGGCGAGGCGACAGCCACGCGGTTCCACCCAATTTCAGCGCCGGCTTTTGACAAGCCTGCGCTCTCATTGCCCCGATAACGGCGGGAAAACCGGCGCACCTTATGCATCCGCCTTCGATGCGCACTCGGGGGCGGTAGCCATATCCCCTTTGCCGATGCGCTCCCAGCCGACGGCGCACCTCTCTTTTGACAAAACAACCGGGACAAAGCCTTCCCCTTCGACGTTTTATTTTGTTTCATGATAGCACCCTCCCTCCCCAAAGTCAAGGGCGGACTCTTTGGTTTTTCTCGCTTTCCTACGATTGAATCAAACTGGACGGTCTGGTATAATAATCACAACAAGTTTGTCGAAAAAGCGGCAAAGGCAATCTTCTGTTTTCTTGCCTTCGCGCCGCTTTTCTGATCCGATCAAATCAAAAAGAGGTAAATTTTGAGATGGGGAGGAACTTCACTTGATGCAGAAAATTCAATGGAAAAAGTTGCAAAACGGCAGCGATATCCGAGGCGTGGCCTTGCACGGCGTGGAGGGGCAACCGGTCAATCTGACCCCGGAGGCGGCCAGCGTCATCGGCGCCGCCTTTGGGGTATGGCTTTCCCGCCGCACAGGAAGATCGTTGGAGGATCTCCGGGTGGCCATCGGGAGGGACTCCCGTCTATCCGGCCCCGACCTTCTGGACGCCGCCGCCCAAGGGCTCCAGCACATGGGCGTCACCGTCACCGACTGTGGGCTTTGTTCCACCCCCGCCATGTTTATGACCTTGGTGACCGACGGATTTTCCTTCGACGGCTCCATTATGGTGACGGCCAGCCATCTGCCCTTCAACCGCAACGGCCTCAAGTTCTTTGTCCCGGAGGGGGGACTGGATCACGACGACATCACCGCCTTATTGGACATCTGCGAGAAGGGGGAGTTTTCCATCGCCGTCCACAGCGGCAAACGGGAAACTTTGGATTTTCTCTCGGTGTACGCACAAGGGTTGGTGGATAACATCCGCCACGCCACCGGCGGCCAGCTCCCCTTGGAGGGACTGCGCATTGTGGTGGACGCCGGCAACGGCGCCGGCGGTTTTTTCGCTGAGAAGGTCCTAAAGCCCCTGGGCGCCGATACCGGCGGCAGCAATTACCTGGATCCCGACGGCAACTTTCCCAACCACATCCCCAACCCGGAGGATCCCACCGCCATGGCCGCCATCCGGGAGGCGGTGCTAGAAAATCACGCCGACCTTGGCATCATCTTCGACACCGACGTGGACCGGGCCGCCGTGGTGGATAGCTCTGGTCAGGAGATCAACCGCAACCGCATCATCGCCCTGTTGGCCGCCATTCTTTTGGAAGAACATCCCGGCACCACCATTGTCACCGACTCTGTGACCTCCAGCGGTTTGGCCGATTTCATCGCCTCCCTGGGCGGGGTGCATCACCGGTTTAAGCGGGGATACAAAAACGTCATCAACGAGGCCATCCGCCTCAATGAGCAGGGCATCGACTGCCAGGCCGCCATTGAAACCTCCGGTCACGGTGCCTTAAAAGAAAACTATTTCCTGGACGACGGCGCTTATCTGGTGTCCAAAATCCTGGTACAGATGGCCAAACTCCGCCGGGAGGGCCGCACCATCGGCCAGCTTATTGAAACCTTGGCCGAACCGGCCGAAGCGGCTGAGATCCGATTCAAAATCCTGCCGGAGGATTTTAAGTCCTACGGTCAAAAGGTGCTGGACGATCTTCTTGAGCAGGTGCAAAAATGTCCCAATTGGACATTGGCTCCCGACAATCGGGAAGGGGTGCGGGTCTCCTTTGGCAAGGAGGACGGCGACGGCTGGTTCTTGCTGCGCCTCTCCCTCCACGACCCCATTCTGCCCCTCAACATCGAGTCCGACCAACCCGGCGGCGTCAAGATCATCGCCCAGCACATTTACTCTTTCCTGCGTCAATACGACGGCCTGGATCTCTCCCCTCTCACTCCATGGATCCAAGCATAATCCATCCTCCTTTCCAATAACAAAAAATGCCGGCTGAATCTGTATCCATTCAGCCGGCATTTTTGTATATAAAATAGTAGCGCTATCAAACCTCTTGGGGTTTTTGACGATGGATTTTTACCCATTGGACGTTTGCTTTTCATAGGGTTCCCGCCGGTCTGTACGGCCTAGGATATAATCGGTGCTGGTGTTATAATAATCGGCCAACGCAATCAAAGCCCATACCGGAATCTCATAGATTCCCTTTTCATATCGTCGGTAGACCTCTCTTTTACAGTGAAGTACTCCGGCAATTTCCTCCTGGGTTTTATCGGCATCCACTCTCAAGTCCTCTAGCCTCTGAAACATCATAGCAGCACCACCTCTGATTTGATGCTACTATTTTGTTGCACAAGCATTGGCTTTATGCTACAATACTGTTGCATAGGAGGTATATTCATGGAACTTTATCAAGAAATTTTGAAAGCAATTCTTTTGGAAGAAGAAATACAAATAACCTTTCCAAACCTTTCAATTGATCCAAAAGAGTTAGTGGAAAGTCAGTGTTATCAGGCTTTAAAATTGATTAAAGCAGTATTGGAAGATGATACGCTTGATGACGATGAATGTTTCTCTCAAATAGAAGAGTTCGTGTGCATCTTTGAACGCATGGGAGTTCAAATAGATGCCCGGCACGACTTTGGATAAAAGCCCACAGTTCCACAGATATGTAGAAAAAACCAGGCAAAAAACCTTTTAAAATATCGAAAAATATGGTATAATTGCTGGAAGCATTCCGGTATCTGATTTGTGATGGGAGGAATCACACCATGTTGGTACGTGAAATCGCAGACATCCTCAAAGCCACCATTATTTGGGGCGACGAGGAAGCCCTCAACGCCGAGGTGCACACCGCCTGCGGCAGCGATATGATGAGCGATGTCCTGGCCTTTGTCAAGGATCAATCGGTGCTGCTGACCGGCTTGGTCAATCCCCAAGTGGTCCGCACCGCTGAGATGATGGAGATGAAGTGCATCGTCTTTGTGCGGGGCAAAACCCCGGACGATTCCATCGTCCAGCTGGCAAAACAGCGGGAAATCGCCCTGCTTGCCACACCCTACCGGCTGTTTACAGCCTGCGGCCTTTTGTATACCAACGGCCTGCGAGGGGGATGTGAGTTGGAATGAGTCAGACCATTCATTTGCACTACGACGTCCCGGGCGACGACTTCACCCGCGCCGGCGAAGCCTCGGGCATGGTCAAAAACCGGCTGAAAAAATTGGGCTTCCCCTCCGACGCTGTGCGCCGTGTGGCCATCGCCATGTACGAGGGCGAGATCAATATGGTCATCCATGCAAACGGCGGCGTGGCCGAGATCGACATCGCTCCCGACCGCATCGACATCCAGCTCATCGACCACGGCCCGGGCATTCCGGATGTGGAGAAGGCCATGCAGGAAGGCTGGTCCACTGCGCCGGACAACGTCCGTTCCCTGGGATTTGGCGCTGGAATGGGGCTTCCCAACATCAAAAAATACACCGACGAAATGAGGATCGACACCGAAATCGGCAAAGGCACCACGGTGTTTATGACGGTGTTTGTCCCCGGCAAATCCTCATAATCTCTCTGAGGGAAACATGATTTCGTTTGACCCTGCAAAGGAGTGACCCGCTTTGGATCGTTTTTTCCATTCGGTTACCCTCGATAAGGATAAATGCAAAGGGTGCACCAACTGCATCAAACGCTGCCCCACCGAGGCCATCCGCGTCCGGGACGGAAAGGCGGTCATCATGAGCGAGCGGTGTATCGACTGCTCGGTGTGCATCCGTGTGTGCCCTTACCACGCCAAAAAGGCGCGTCCTGATCCCATCGAGTCCATCCAAAATTTCAAATATAAAATCGCCCTGCCCGCCCCCACCCTCTACGGCCAGTTTAACAATCTGGACGATATCGACACGGTGCTCACCGGCCTGAAAAAGATCGGGTTTGACCATGTATTTGAGGTATCCCGCGGGGCGGAGATCATCAGCGAAGCCACCCGCCGCGTCATGAGCGAGGGCAAAATCCGCAAGCCGGTGATCAGTTCGGCCTGTCCGGCGGTGGTGCGGCTCATCCGGGTGCGGTTTCCCGACCTGTGTGAAAACGTCCTGCCCCTCAAAGCTCCCATGGAGGCGGCCGCCATCATGGCCAAGCGGGAGGCGGCCGAAAAGACCGGGCTCCCCATGAGCGACATCGGCGTCTTTTTTATCACCCCCTGCGCCGCCAAGGTGACCGACATCAAAATGCCCATCGGCATCGACCGTTCGGCTGTGGACGGCGCCATCGCCATCAGCGACATCTATCCTGCCCTGGTGGGAGCCATGAATAAGCTGGACGGCCAGGTGGAACCATTGTCCCACTCCGGCATCATCGGGGTAGGATGGGCCGGCATCGGCGGGGAATCGGCGGCGCTGCTCAACGAACAGTATCTGGCGGCCGACGGCATTGAAAACGTCATCAAGGTGCTGGAGGAACTGGAGGACGAGCGCTTTAGCGAATTGGATTTCATCGAGTTAAACGCCTGTCCCGGCGGATGCGTCGGCGGGGTGTTTACGGTGGAAAATCCTTATGTGGCCCGGGCCCGCATCCAAAAATTGCGCAAATACCTGCCGGTCTCCTGCAATCATCTGTCGGAGGAAGAGGTTCCCTCCCAGCTCAAGTGGACGTCGGAACTGGAGTTCGCCCCGGTGCTCAACCTGGCCGACAATGTGGTGGAGGCCATGGAACGCATGACCAAGGCCCAGACCATCGCGGAATCCCTGCCGGGGTTGGACTGCGGTTCCTGCGGCGCGCCCTCCTGCCGCGCCTTGGCGGAGGACATTGTGTTAGGGCAGGCCAAGGAAAGCGACTGCATCTTTAAGATGCGGGAGCGCATCCAATCCATCGCCAACCAATTGACCGAAATCGAGGGGTATGTCCCTCATCCATCCATATCATCGAAGGAGGGTGATTCCCAATGACCGTGTCCCAACTGGCAGAGGCCCTTGATTTAAAGGTGCTGGCCGGCAAAGAAGGGCTGGACCGTCCCGTCACCGGCGGATACTGCGGCGATCTTCTCAGCTGGGTGATGGGCCGCGCCCAAGAAGGCGACGCATGGATCACCGTGATGGGCAATCTCAATTCCATCGCCGTGGCATCTCTGGCCGACACCGCCTGCATCATCCTGGCCGAACGGGCGGAATTCGACGAGGATGCAAAGGCTCGCGCCGACGAAGAGGGCATCCCCGTCCTAGGCAGCGAAAAGCCGACCTATGCGCTGGCGGTGGAACTATCCCGGTGTCTGGAATGAAAGTGACCTATGATTTGCACATCCACTCGGCCCTGTCCCCCTGCGGCGACGACGATATGACCCCCAACAACATCGTCAATATGGCAAAGTTATGCGGCCTTTCCATGATCGCCGTCACCGACCACAATTCCTGCCTCAACTGTCCGGCGGTGGTCAAGGTGGGGCAGCAGATGGGGGTGACGGTGGTGCCGGGTATGGAATTGTGCACGGCGGAGGACATCCATGTGGTGTGCCTGCTGCCCGATCTGGAGGCGGCGGCCGCTTTCTCCGACTATGTGCATCAAAAGATCCCGCCTTTGCCGGCTGACGACGACGTGTTTGGCCGTCAGCTTATCATGGATGAGGAGGACAATGTCATCGGCACAGAACCGCTGCTTCTGGTGACGGCGGCCGACATAAGCGTGGACCAGGTCCATGATGCAGTATCCTCCTTTGGCGGGGCCTGCTTCCCCGCCCACATCGACAAAAGCGCCTACAGCATCCTATCCTCCTTAGGCGCCATCCCCCCGGAGGCCGGGTTCACGGCGGCGGAAATCTCCGCAAAGGGGGATGTGGAGGCTTTGGAGCAAAAGCATCCCATTTTGCAGTCCATGCCCCTGCTGCTCAATTCCGACGCCCACATGCTGGATCAGCTCCGCGACGCCGGACCGTGGCTGGATCTGCCGGAGTGTACCCCCAAAGCCCTCATCGACGGGCTGAACGGTCGTTTTCCCATGAAATGGGCGCGATAAAGGAAGTCGCTGGTAAAAACCGGCGGCTTTTTTGTTTTTTGGAGCTTTGTGACAAAATAGGCCAGAAAATGAATGAGAACAAACGGAAAAATTGCAAAAATAAGCGGAAAAGCGTATAATAGAAGACAGATGCTGCATAAACGAATCAAGAAGAATTCTTGGCAGCAGGCGTCGGACGATAATTTGTTTTTCCCCAATCGTTTTGGGGTGGAGAGAACCGTCTTCCGGCGCGGTGATTTT
>CAJFOZ010000018.1 GCA_904397895.1 uncultured Clostridia bacterium | reverse complement strand
TGAAAATTTTGGCGGAAGGAGAATAGACCATATTTCCCGGAAAACATCCGGAAGAGAAAAATGAAAAAAGCCCGCCGGCCCGGATGTTGGGGGCCCGGCGGGCTTTTATGTATGACGTTGATGAAAGAAGGGAACATCTTATGATCCAGCTGGACGAGGTTATGGCTTTACTTCAAAAGACGGGGACAGACGCCTGGGGCTGCTGTGCCTTTGATGAAATAGCCGGGCATCTCATACCCTGCCGGGCCCAGAAGAGGATCATGGAGGGGGCGCAATCCATATTAGTGGGGATGTTTCCCTATTTGGTAAATGGGGGAGAGGGGAACCTCTGTCAATATGCCAGAGTACCCGATTATCACCATGTAGTGGGTATCCTGCTTAAGAACACCGTGAATGGTTTAAAAGAACAATATCCTTCTTTTACATTTGAACCCTTTGTAGACAATTCCCCAATCCCAGAGGTGCGGGCGGCCGCTTTGGCAGGGCTAGGAGTGATAGGGGACAACGGTTTGCTCATCCATCCCAAGTACGGTTCCTGGTGCGTCATTGGGGAGATCGTTACCGACCTGCCGGTAGTTCCAGCCGGACGGGAACCCGTTCACTGCATCCACTGTGGAGCCTGCAAGAGAGCGTGCCCGGGTGGGGCGCTGGGGGAGGGCCCGTTTGTACGGACCAAGTGCCTGTCCGACATCACCCAGAAGAAAAAGGAACTTACGCCAGAAGAAGAGCAAAAAATTGCCCAAAACGGCCTGTGCTGGGGATGCGATACCTGCCAGATGGTATGCCCATATAATCGGGAAGTAGAGGTATGTCCCATCCCCGATTTTGCCAGACATTATGTTTCGTCCTATCCCTTAGAGGGTAAAGACGATGTTCCACGGGCTTGGGAATGGAGGGGACAAGCGGTAATACAACGGAATCTTGGTATAATCCAAGGGGGAAAAGATCATACTAAACCTGCAAAATAGACTTTGTGCAGGAGGGTAAAGAATGGCTTACGTTAGTGAGGTTATGAACACCAGGGTGGTATCCATCCCGTCTCATGAACAGGTTACAAAAGCCGCCCAGCTTATGAGCCAACACAACATCGGTTCCATCCCGGTGGTGGATAACGGCCAGATCAAGGGAATGCTCACCGATCGGGACATTGTGTTGCGATGCGTGGCCGAAGGCAAAGATCCAACCCGCATCAAGGCAGGGGATATCATGACCACGGGCACGGTTTATATTACCCCGCATCAGTCGGTGGACGATGCAGTGCGCATGATGTCCTATGAACAAATCCGGCGTCTCCCTGTGGTAGAGGACGGCAAATTGGCGGGCATCATCAGTTTAGCCGACCTGGCCCGTATGAGGGATCACACCGAAGTGGCCCAGGCCATCTGTGAGATCAGCAAACCTTGATTACCAGGAAAGTAAATCATTTGATGAAATAGAAAAGCAGGCTTGACTGATTCTGTCAAGCCTGCTTTCTGCAGTTTTTATAGGGACTCATTCAAAGTGAATTTCCAACCACAGCAACAGCTTTGGTCGGTGACATCGGGATAACAGCTTAAAACTTCACATTGGATCCGGGAATCAATCTCTTTGGCAAAGCCGCTGTATTCAATAATCCCCACCGATTTGCAGGGATGGAAAGGCATCCCCTTGCGTTTTCGAGCGTTCTGTACGCGGCAGTCCAAGGTGCGGTATAGTAAGGTATTGCCTTCAATAAGGATTTCGTCCCGATTGATATTGGCGTAAAATCGCAGCCGGAGGGCTTTGGCCAATCCCTCTAATCCGCTTTGCTCCGGCAGATGTAGAAAGGCCTTGATTTTCCGGGCCTCAATAACGGTAAAACGTTCCCAAGCATTGGCGTCGTGTTCCATGGCCTCGTCCATCCCGAATTTCTGCTCCACCGACTGGAACCACACGCCGTCCATAGCAAGCCAATTTTTAGAATATATCTCAATAAGCTCGATCAACTGCTCCTTGCTAAGGCTCTCAAGATATTGATTGGGCATAAATTCACTCTCTTTTCAGCGGCATTTTAGAAAACGAGACAAAAAGCGTTATTGTTGATCCAAGGGCCTAGGACGGGTTCTCCGGGCGGCATCCCTGCGGTAGTACTTTAAACCGCCTCGTCTTTCAAAAACAACGGCACACACCAAAAGATAGATGATATAGGCAAGCACCAGCAGGGCGATCCAGGTATCTTGTTTGAGCAAAAAGTAGCACAAAAGCCAGATAATATCTAGAGGGAAGAGGATGTAGGCGCCGAAATCACGGCACATGGATTTGGCGCGATATTGAGCCTGCTCCTCTTTGGGGAGGTTATTAAAACCGATCAAAAGAGAAGTCCCTCTTCCAGTGAGAAAAAGCAACGTTAATAAAAGAAAAACAACCAATAAAATCCAGGCCATCTTGAAGTCCCCTTTTTTCAAAAAAATAGCCAATGGCAGTTACCAGAAATAAAAACCATTATACAAGATTTTTTGGAAAAAGTCCATTGCCAAACGGTGAATAAGGCCCACCTAAAAAGGATTTCTAAAAAGAACTACCCTTTTTGTTGGAGAAAGCCGATGCCAAACATCATAATGGATTCGGCCATAGAGGCCATCTCTTCAGCACTGGCGGCCATCCCTTCGCTAAGCCATTTCTCCAGCAGCCCAATGCATCCCGAACTGACAAAAGCATAGTAGTATTCGATCTGCTTGGGCGTGGCGCCGGCGAAAAAACGCATATAGGTTTCCACACACTTTTCCCGACCGATGTTGATGAGCCGGGCGGCAAATTCCTTATCGCCAAAAGGGCCTAGCGTGACAGTGCATAAATCGGCATTGTCTTTGAGACACTGAAAGATGCTGGTGGTAATTTTGAGAGGTGTCAGGTCCTTCTCATCCAGGTCCAGAAGGGGCTTTAAGGCCTCCAAGAAATCCTTCATCATATCCGATTCCATCTTGTCCAGCAAATCGTAGATATCAGTATAATGGGCGTAAAAAGTGCCCCGATTGATGCCGGCGTGGGTACAAAGTTCCTTGATGGAAATGCTTTGGATGGGTTTTTGCCGGAGCAAATCGGTAAAAGCTTTGCGGATCAGCATCTTAGTGACGCGGGTGCGATGGTCTCCCTGCCTCATAGGCAGCCCTCCTAAATGGCAACAATTTATGAACGGTGCTTAGTAATCAACATAGTTTGTTGAAAGTGTTGGATATCGTCTTAAATGCTGAGCAAGTGCCCATTGAAGACTGACATTAAAAAAATTATAATACAACTAGGGATGAAATTCAACACTGTGTGTATTATTAAAAAGAGGTGTTCTGTATTATATGAAAAAAGTGTTTGTTGTCACCGGCGCTACGGGACATTTGGGCAGTACCATTGTCCGGATGCTCCAGCGGAAAGGGGAAGAGGTACGGGGCCTTATTCTTCCAAGCCAGCAGGCCGAAGACTGTGATAACGTACACTACGTCAAGGGGGATGTGCGTTATATTGACACCATGCGTCCACTGTTTGAAGGCATTAGAGGATCTGAAATCATTGTCATTCATACGGCCGGCATTGTAGACATTGGGGAAAAGGTATCGCCTATGCTCTACGATGTCAATGTGGTGGGGACAAAACAGATCATTAAATTGTGCCGAGAGTACCAGATAAAAAGGTTGGTGTACGTTAGTTCCGTACATGCCATCCCGGAAAAGAATAAAACTTGTGTCTTACAGGAGGTCAGCCATTTTTCCGCCAAAGACGTAGTGGGAGGGTATGCAAAAACCAAGGCCGAGGCCACCCAAGCGGTATTGGATGCGGCTGCTCGAGGCCTTGATGCTGTGGTAGTGCATCCTTCAGGTATTTTAGGCCCTTACGATAACTCGGGAAATCATCTGGTACAGATGGTAAGCGATTATATCCGGGGCCTGTTGCCGGCCTGTGTCCACGGTGGATATGATTTTGTAGACGTGCGGGATGTGGCAAAAGGATGCTTACTGGCGGCAGAAAAGGGGAAAAGTGGACAGTGTTATATCTTGTCCAACCGGCATTATGAGATCAAGGATGTCCTTCAGATGGTGCGTCTGGTAGCCGGGGGAAGACGTCTGCCGGTGCTCCCCATGTGGATGGCCAAGGCGGCAGTGCCTGCAATGCAGTGGTATGCCAGGCGCAAAAAGGAACGTCCCTTGTATACGAGATATTCCCTTTATACCCTTAAAAGCAACGATAAATTTTCTCACGATAAGGCCACAAGTGAATTGGGATACCGGCCTCGGGATTTGTTCCAGACCATTCGGGATACCGTGCTGTGGATGCAAAAAGGGAATAAGGTTCCCCTTCCCGCATGATAGGCCGGGCCATATACAGCCACCGATTCCGTAACCCCTATTTGCAGTATGACACTTGACATGGGGAAGGAATTGTTCTATAATAGTATATGTAAAATTATGGGTGGATTTTTCTGGACGATGTCATCTTTTCGCCACACAGTTATCTTATGATAACTGTGTGGCTTTTTTGTTGGCACAATGCTGGGAACAATCTGCAAAATGGAGGAATGTATTATGAAACCAAACGTTTTATCACGCATGAAAACCCGCCCCCGCCGCAAAGACAGCCGCTTTTATGGTATCGCTTTTTATGGTAATATGGTATAAATGAAAAGCGCCGCTGTACATAAAGCACAGCTTTTAAATAATTTTTGATAGGAGTAAACATGAACCAGAATTTTATGAAAGAGAAGCCAGTATTGCCGCTGATTTTATCAATGTCGCTTCCTATGGTACTATCCATGCTGGTGAATTCTCTCTATAACATTGTGGATAGTTTTTTTGTGGCACAAATCAGTGAGGACGCTATGACGGCATTATCACTGGTCTATCCGATTCAGAATTTTATCAATGCGGTAGGCATTGGTTTTGGCGTAGGGATCAATGCGGTTATTGCCTTTTATTTAGGTGCGGAAGACCGTCCAAAAGCAGATACGGCGGCTACACAAGGCCTGTTGCTTTCCGTCATCCATAGTGTGATCATGACCATTGGATGCATTGCTGTTATGCCGGCATTTTTGAGAATGTTTACGTCGTCGGAAACGGTTGTCGACCTGGGGATACGGTACTCTGTCATTGCATTTTCATTTACGTTGAGTATCGTTTTAGGGGTGACTTTTGAGAAGATCTTTCAGGCTGTAGGCAAGATGAAAGTTACAATGGTAAGCCTGATGTGCGGATGTGTGGCAAATATCATTTTAGACCCTGTACTTATTTTTGGGCTCGGCCCATTTCCTGAAATGGGAATAGAAGGCGCGGCGCTGGCTACAGGGATTGGCCAGACGCTTACCTTGGCAATCTATCTGGTGATCTATTTTGTACGCCCCATTGGTGTTCGTATCAGCAAGAAGTATCTGACCCCCAATAGGAAGATGGTGCTCAAGCTATATTCCGTCGGAATACCGGCGACCTTAAATCTTGCCCTGCCATCTTTTTTGATTTCTTCGCTGAATGCCATTTTGGCGGCATACTCCGAGGTTTATATTTTGGTTCTGGGGATTTATTACAAATTACAGACCTTTATTTATCTGCCGGCCAACGGTATTGTTCAGGGGATGCGCCCTCTGATCGGTTACAATTACGGAGCCAAAGAGCATAAACGGGTCAACCAGATTTATAATATTGTCCTTTGCATGAGCGGCATTATAATGATTTTGGGGACAATAATCTGTCTGGTCATCCCCAGCCAGCTCATGGGCCTATTTACCCATACACCAGAAACCATTCATGCCGGGGAAACCGCACTTCGCATTATTGGTGCGGGATTTCTTGTTTCGGCTGTTTCTGTAACCTCGTCAGGGGCATTGGAAGGACTGGGGAAAGGAGTCCCCTCGCTGATCATTTCGTTGTGCCGGTACATCGTTATTATCATTCCGGCCGCCTATTTGCTGAGCTGGCTTTTCGGCCCTGTTGGCGTCTGGAATGCCTTTTGGGTGGCAGAAGCAATTACAGCAGTCATCGCATTTATCGTCTATCGTAAATGCATTAGGATCAAATAGCAAAGCCGATGGGGCGGAAGCAATGGTTTTCGGCCGGGAATCGGGAATCAATGGCAACAGAACTTTGCCGGTTTCAAAATCAAACCGCAGGCCAAATTTGGTAGCTATAACTACTTGATCCCGATAGGGAGCCAAAGCAATTCCTACCAATCGCTCATTGACATGAGGATCGTCCGACGTTCCGTAGACCTCGGCAGTGTCAAAAAAAGTATAGCCTATTTCCACAGCCCGGCGTAGCAGGCGTACGGTTTCTTTTTCTTCAGTAGGTGTACCGTAGGCATGGGAAAATCCCATACATCCCAGTCCAGTAGCGGAAACGAGCAAATCCTTTCCCAATCTTCTCATCTGCACTTTACTCATCTCCTTATACCTTTATTGTAACCCGGGCGAATAGCCGAGAGATAGCCCAGTTTGTTAGGTAGGAAAACCCAAAGGTTTACAGTTTTTGCACCTGCCTTACTGGTTCAGTCCGCTCAACCATTCCTGTACCTCTTCCTCGCTGACGCTGGAAGAGAACCGTTGGCCTTCTTGCCAATCGCCGGTACCGGCCAAATTTGCTAAAAGCTGGCCGCTCTCACCTAAACCGGAACTGGAAGAGGTACAGAAGGGGATTACCGTTTTCCCTGAGAAATCATTGGCGTCCACAAAGGTATTTACAGGCCATGCGGCGACGCCCCACCAGATGGGATAGCCGATAAACACGGTTTCGTACTCATCCCAGTTCTCTACCGTATCTGCGACCAGTTCCACATCCCGCAATTCTTCGTTGGAATACTCCTGGGAGACACGGCTGTTATCGTTTGTCCAGTCTAAATCTTCGCTGGTATAGGGCTCGGAAGGTTCCAGCTCAAACAAATCCCCACCGGTAATTTCGGCAATATAGTTGGCTGCTTCTTCGGTGTTTCCAGTAGCGGAGAAAAACGCCACCAGGGTATTTCCGGTTTCAGTTTCCGTTGTTTTGGCCGTGCTTTCCGGCCGGGAGGATTGTGCTTCACTTGACTCCGGCACAGAAGATTCCGGCATGGCAGAGGTAGAAGGGCTTTGGCTGCTGCAAGCGGAGAGGCTAAGTACCATTACAAGCCCCAGGAATAATGTGACAAACTTTTTCATGCTGACTGCTCCTTTCATTCGTAGCATTGCTGGAAAATCTTCAGGATTTCTTCATGGGTCATTTTTTTATAGCTGCCCCCGGAGATGCTGCAAGAATCGGCGATCTCCTTCAGCTGCTTTTTATCGGTAAGGCCTAGTTCCTTTAAGGTTGTGGGCAGGCCGATCTCCTGAATGAAGTCCGCCAGGGCGTCGATACCGGCCAAGGCGAGTTGTCCATCGGTTTTGCCGTCTCGGGTGATGCCCCAGATATTTTCTGCAAACCGGACGAACTTAGGCAATCCCTTGTTGAAGATGTGTCGGTAGTACACGGGATGCAGAACCGCAAGGCCGCAGCCGTGGTTGCAGTTGGTGTAAGCCCCCAGCTGGTGTTCCATGTTGTGGCACTCAAAGTCGCATTTTTTGCCCATCTTGATGACCCGGTTTTCCGCCATGGTGGCGTCCCACATCAGGTTGGAGCGGGCGGTATAGTCCGTTGGATTCCGGATAGCAGAGCGCAAGTTGCGGATGACGCTCTTCATCAATGCCTCCATGATGTCGTCCGAGACGTTGTCCTCGTCGGGCTCGCTGAAATAGGTTTCCATAATATGACTTAAAATATCAAATCCACCAGAAACCATTTGAATCTTGGGCACACTGTAGGTATAGGAGGGATCCATCAGGGCAAATTTCGGGTTTAGCTTTGGGTAATCCCGCCCGGTTTTGATTTTCTTTTGCTCGTTGGTAATCACAGCGCCGCCGTTGCATTCGCTGCCGGTACCCGCCACAGTGACGATGACCCCCAGAGGCAAAGGCTCTACTTCAATTACGCCGGGGCGCGCCCAGAAATCGTCCCAGATGTTTCCTTGATACCGTGCGGCCAGAGATACCGCTTTGCAGCAGTCCATCACACTGCCGCCGCCGATAGCGAGGATCATGTCCACCTTATTTTCCAGGGCCAGCTTTGCGCCTTCCTGTACCTTTTTGTAGGTGGGATTGGACATGATACCCGGAAACTCTACAATGTTTTTTTTCGATTCCTTCAGGATCTTAATCACTTCATCGTAGACGCCATTGCGTTTGATGGAGCCGCCGCCATAGGCCAGCAGTACCGTACCGGCGCTCTTGGTCAGACAGGCCAGATATTCCTTTACGCAGCCTTGTCCAAAATAGACTTTGGTTGCATTTTGAAAAATAAAGTTGTTCATGACCATCTTACCTTTCTGAATAAGAATATTAGAATCATTAACCTTCGGGCTTCAGAGGACCATAGAAATAGGAGGCGGTAGCGCCACCGTCGATCAAGAAGTCAGCGCCTGTAATAAATGCGCCTGCGTCGCTCATAAGCAGTTGTGCCACATTGGCGATTTCATCTGCTGTTCCTGGACGTCCGGCGGGGCATTTTGCAAACATATTTTTGTAAAAATTCCCTCTGGGGCCATTGAATTCATCCATAGCCAGCGGTGTGACTATGATCCCCGGGGAGATGGAGTTGATACGGGCGCCACGCTCTCCCCACTTTACAGCCTCGGCCATTACACGTTTTACATTGCAGCGTTTGGCCATTTGATAGGCGTGCAGCGTATCCCGGATGTTTTCCGGCTGTAGGATGGTGAGCCCCAGAAGGTCTTCCGTAGGGGTAAGGGCCAATTGAGCATCCATTTCTGGCGTAAGGGCCGGCATCCTGTGTCCGGATTGGCTGGAGATGGTTACGCCCACACCCCCGGCCTGAATCACCTTGCCCACTTCTTCCAAAAGAACGGCGGTGCCGTACAGATCAACCTTCAAGATGGCTTCAACCGGCGCTTGGCTGGGGGAAACGCCGGCCGCATTTACCAGCATGGTGATGGGGCCGTATTTCTGCCCTTGGGCAATCAGATCCCGAATGGAATCCCGGCTGGACAAGTCCATCTCTAGGGCGGTGGTATCAAAGCCGGCCTCGTTCATAATTTTGGAAATGGCCTGTGCATTTTTTAGCTGCTTGTCTCCAATCACGATTTTCATGCCATGTCCCATCCTGCGGGCAATGGCCATCCCGATTTGTCCTGCACCAGTCAAAAGCAATACTTTTTTCATTGAAAAGACGCCCTTTCTCTTTTTATTATTACATTTGATGTTCCCAGAAAGCAACTGCTTGGTCCAACCATCCCTCAGCAACTGTACCGGTCCCCAAACCGAAGCCGTGGCCCAGTCCCGGATAGTGATGAAATTCGGTTGGAATCCCTAAGTCACTCAGTGCCTGGAGCCGCCGCTGCATGGTGCGCCAGTTGGCGATGCCGTCGTTTTCCCCCACACAGGCAAAGGTAGGCGGATCGCTTTGCGTATAATCGGAATGTCCAGTGTACTGCATAATGACCGCCCCGGGCCGGGGGAGGTTATCCCCACCGAAGGATGCTGGACCGTAGGATCCCAGCCAAGCCGCCATCCTGGCCCCTGCGGAACCGCCCCAGAGGGAGTAGCAGTGTGTATCCACTTCCAGTTCTTTGGCGTGTTCAAAGATGAAGCCGATGGCTCTTGCCAGATCCTCGCAGGCGGTCTGTGCGCCGGGACGGTAAATCAGGG
Source organism: uncultured Clostridia bacterium (assembly GCA_904397895.1). Taxonomy (GTDB): domain Bacteria; phylum Bacillota; class Clostridia; order Oscillospirales; family Acutalibacteraceae; genus Solibaculum. The sequence goes on along the minus strand of CAJFOZ010000018.1, from coordinate 23,368 downwards.
TGAAAGCATTGTATCCCCGTTTGGAGAGTTCCAGCGCATGAGGGAAACTATCCTGCATGGCTCCCACATAGGCGAAGCCTCCGCCTGCATTGCATACAGCAAATTTTGCGCCCGGCCGTCCTCGGAAGAAGAATAGGCCGGTATTTTCTTTATCTGGGTCAGCCGCCTTTTCTGCCTCGGTATAGATGTCGTAAAATATGGTGTCGCCTGCCTGGGCATGGCCATGGAGATAATTGACGATTTCCACTGTCTCATTTGGATCGATGTGGCTGTACCAGGTAAGGCGAAGGCCTCCCAGCGTATCACCGCTGGTATATCCGTCGTCCACTGGGAAGATCAGCCGTCCATATTCTCCAAATACAGAAGCGTTCATGACCTCGTCAATTTTTGTATTGATGGTAAATGGCCCATTCGTTTCCTCCACTGACTGGAAAGCACCCTCCCCCTCTGTCTCCTGTCGTCTGTTCTGTACAGCCTGCGGCGCATTGGCGGTTTCAGCTGGCCGGCTGTTGCATCCGGCCAGGCAAAGCAGGATCCATAATCCAGTGGCAAGGAGTGCGTTCGCCTTCACTTATTCTCACCAGCCCTTCTACTCCTGTTGCCTTTATTATAAAAAAAATCGAGACCTCGGCAGAAGTCTCGATTCGTTATGCAGTATTTACTTAAAGGTTAATAGTGGTGTGACGCTTACCTTCTAGTTGCCTTTTCCACCGCTCGTAGGAAGCGTTCTACACGGGGGGATGGATTTGGAGAGTGGAGCAAGCCAAAGGGGATGGCGTATCCCCAGTCCACCGGTAGGACTTTGAGAAGCGGATGGACGTACCGACATCGGAACATAGTTGTTATTTTCACACTGGTTGAATACGGACACATCGTAAAAATCAAAATCCACAATATGGATTGGAGGGTGATTTTTCCAAATATCGTCCCGCAGCAGATCCACATAGTGGCTCCAATCCCGGTGGATCAGCATAAGATTTTCCCCATATAGATCTTGTACCGTTAGTTTGTCTTTCCCGGCCAGCCTATGGTGGATGGACACAGCGCAGCAGATGGGTTCACGGGAAATCTCTAATCCTGCACATTTGCGCAGGTTCAGCATGGTCTCGTCGAAGATGCCCGCCACTACGTCGATGTTCTGGCCCAGGTTCTCCAAAATTTCCCTGGCGTTCTCGGGGGTGTTGTCAAAAGGGACAAGCTGGAACTTGATGTTGGGACAGTCCTCCTGAAGCTTTGGCCACAAGTCCACCAGAACCTGGGCAGGAGTCATGGGCGAAGTGCCGATGCGGATCACATGAGTGTTTTCCTGCATGGCGTTTTTTGCCCTCGTCACAGAATCTTTGCAGTATTGGATCATATATTTTGCATCTTGATACAGGGATTTTCCCGCTTTGGTTAAAACCAATCCCCGGTGGGTACGGATAAAAAGCTGCAAATCCAGGCTTTCCTCCAGCAGGTTGATTTGTTTGATGACGGCCGGAGGGGAGATGTACAGCTTTTCAGCAGCCTTGTTGAAACTTCCTGATTCTGCCACACATAGGAAGGTTTCTAATTGAGGGTTATACATGAGGATCACTGTTCCTTCCATCTTGGGATCCAGAAAACTGCCGGGTTTCATGCCTTACAGATCGATAAATTATCCGTTCCCGGATAAGCTTGTCTCTCTCTATTTTATTTATGGTCGGGCATTATTGTCAAGGAGAAATACATAAAAGCGTTTTCCGGGACCAGTTGCCTGCGCAGCAGGCTTTTTGAACGGATCAATATTACTTTGTGTGAAAGGAATCCCTGCCTTCATTTACAGAGCTGTTCCTTTTTTCGGGAGGAACAGGTGTTTCATATCTACTTTCTCTAATTTAAGTAGCCGTACTTTTTTATCAATTCCTCCCGCATACCCAGTTAGGCTGCCGCTGTTTCCAATTACCCTGTGGCAAGGGATCAGGATCGAAATAGGATTGTGTCCTACCGCGCCGCCTACCGCCTGTGCAGACATAGTTTTTAACCCTCGTTGTTTGGCAACCCTATCTGCAATTTCTCCATATGTGACCACCGTCCCATAAGGAATGTTTTGAAGGATCTCCCACACAGCCATGCGGAAGGGGGAGGCATTTAGATAAAGGGGAGGCATAAAACCAGGAACTTGGCCGTTAAAATAGCAGTCCAGCCAACGTTTTGTCATATCCAGGACCGGTAGACTTTTGACTTCATAATTTGCGGACAAGGTACTGCCAAAATATTTTTGTCCGTCGAACCACAAGCCTGTTAAACTGGTTCCATCGCTTGCCATGGTGATAGAACCAAGCGGAGATCGGTAGGTATCGATATATTGCATCACTTCACGTCCCATCTAAAATTCTATTATATCATGCAGATAAGAGATTTTTAACAGCAAAAAGAAAAACGGTTTTGCCGACTTTTTAACAATCAGCAAGACCGTTTTTTTATTTGGGAAAACAATATGTCCTGTTCTATTCCATTGGGTACCTCAGAAACCTGTCCGGCTCTCGAAGAGGGGTACTGGAACTTGCCGGTTGCTCGTCTGAAATTGAGGTACAGGCGGCCGGACGGATGCTACCATTGCCGGTGCAAGAATAAGAGAGAATCATTTTTTCATGCTTTCACTGCGTACTCTTCTCTATATTGACTTTTTTAATTGCTTTGGCAGGTACGCCGCCCACAACCGTATTCGGAGGCACATCCTTTGTCACCACCGCACCTGCTGCGACGATGGCGCCGTCTCCAATGGTTACGCCGGGCAGGATGGTAGACTGCGAACCAATCCAGACATTTTTTCCAATGTGGATCGGGGAGGGGAGGTTATCGGCACGTTCTGTCGGATCCTGGCTGTGGTTAATGGTGGCAAGCACTGTATGGGAGCCGATTAGGGTCCCATCGCCAATATAGATACCTCCTTGATCCTGAAAGTGGCAGCAGCAGTTGATAAAGACGTTTTTGCCGATGTGTATGTTTTTGCCGCAGTCCGTATAGAAAGGTGGGAACATCATAAAGGTTTCATCGATAGGTTTTCCCGTTAGCTGTCCCATCAGCTCCCGGATTTCCCCCGGCTCGTGATAGCCCTGGTTAAGAACCGAGGTAATCTTCATTGCGTCAAAGGCTAGTTTGGTCATATATTGGTGTACTTCTGAACCGGAAACTACCTTTTTACCAGACTTCATATAGGCTAAAAAATCATTTAATTCCATCGGGAGAATTTTCCTCCTTACCGATACGATTTTTCAAAAATGCCGGCGCATTCCTCGTCGGACATGGGGCAGGGGTTTGCCAGGAATAAGCCACCCATCGTCTCACGGGCATTGACGGCAAGGTCCATAAACTCATCGCTGGTAATGCCATAGTCGCTCATCTTCAAGTCGGCAACGCCGCATTCTTCCTGTAATTTTACAAGGGCTGTGATGAAATCCTCCGGCTTGTCGGCATTTTCCATACCCATAGCCCGCGCCATCTTGATAAACTGCCCATCGCAGGCGTGCTTTTCAATAAAGAATTCCGCAAAGGCTTTGGAGATCATAATAAGCCCTGCACCATGGGGCAGATTGTGATGATAGGCGCTCATGGCGTGTTCCATAGAATGCTGTGCAGTCGTGCTGGTAAGTTGCATGGCGATGCCGGCCATCGTGCTGCCATAAGCAACGTGTTCCCGTGCTTCCAAGTCGTTGCCGTCTTTGACTGCGCGAGGCAGATATTTGGCGATGTTCTCGATGGCGGACAGGGCAATGGCTTCACTCAGGATATTCACCCCATTGGACATCATCACCTCTGTATTATGGAACAGCGCATCAAAGCCCTGGTAAGCGGTGTATTTTGAAGGAACGGTTTTCATCAGTTCCGGATCGACAATGGCCAGTACCGGAACCAGCTCCGGGTAGCCAAACCCGATTTTTTCTTTGGTTTCCAGATTGGAGATGACGCCCCAGCAGTTGACCTCAGAACCTGTTCCGGCGGTAAGGGTGATGGTTACAATGGGCAAGCCGGGATTGGAAAGAGGTTTCCCTTTTCCTGTACCACCGTTCACATAGTCCCACAGGTCGCCTGGATTGGTGGCCATCGCTGCAATTGCCACGGCCGAATCCAGCACCGCGCCCCCGCCTAAGGCTACGATAAAATCACAGCCGTTTTCCCGTGCAAAGGCCGCGCCTTCCATCACCATTTCCTTTACAGGATTCTCCATCACTTTTGCAAACTCAGCCACCTCTACACCGGCCTTATGAAGCTGCTCCAAGGTGCGGTTATACGCGCCGCTTACCTTTGCGGATTTCCCACCCGACATCAACAGCAGCGCCTTTTTCCCCGGCATAGCCTGGCTGCCCAGTTCGCCCAGTTTTCCACTGCCAAATAAAATCCTTGTGGGGTTGTTAAAGTCAAAATTCATTGTCATTGTGATTCCTCCTAAACTGTTTCTTTTTGAATTTTATAGATCAGATAATCAAGGCAGTCAATTTGTTTCTGCCCTAGGCGCACTGTGCCAAGCAACCCTTTTCGATGTCTGAAAAGAATGGGCAACAGCCCACTATAGTTCCCCTTCTTTACGAGGGCCATACATTTCTCTGTGGTGCGTTCGTCACAGCCTGCGTCCTGCAAATTCTGGTAGATAATACCAAGGGTATCGGATGCTTCCGCCATTCTTTTGCACCTCCTATGCTTTTATTATAGTTGTGCTTAATTGATATGTCTAATACTTATATTTAATATCATGTTATTCTTGACAAGAATAACATATCTATTTATACTCATTGCAACAGATGTTTTAGGAGAGAATGCCTATGGAGATCCGCGTTTTGCGCTATTTTTTAGAGATTGCGAGGGCTGGGAATATGTCACGAGCGGCTGAAACGCTTCATGTTTCACAGCCTACTTTGTCAAAACAGATGAAAGATCTGGAGAAGGAACTTGGGAAAAAACTCTTCCGGAGAGGAAGTACCAGCCTGAGTTTAACGGACGAGGGAATGCTTCTGCGAAAGAGGGCCGAGGATATTCTGGATATGGTGGATAAGACGGCCGACGAATTTAAGGCGCTGGACAATATTACAGGCGGCGAGGTACATATCGGCTGTGCAGAATCTCATCAGATTAAATATCTGGCACGGACAATAAAAGCATTTAAAGAAAGTTATCCACTGTTCCGTTACCATCTCACCAGTGGGAATACCGAACAGGTGGTGGAAAGGTTGGACAGAGGGTTGATAGACTTTGCCGTCATTGTAGAACCGCCCAACATTTCCAAGTATAACTACCTGGAAATCCCTGAAGCCAACACCTGGGGAGTCGTTATGAGAAGGGATGATGCCCTTGCAAAAAAAGAAAGCATATGCATTGACGATCTGATGGATCTTGAACTGATCTGTTCTGCACAGTCCATGCAGGTAGATATTCCCCGTTGGTGCGGAGAGAAGACCGATATGCTGAATCTTTCCGGCACAGTGAATCTTGCTTATAACGGCTCGGTTTTTGTAAAAGAAGGGGTTGGCTATATGCTCTCATTCGATCACCTTATAGATACAGGAGCGGACAGTGAACTGTGTTTTCGTCCGTTAGAGCCATTGCTTGAAACAAAGATGTTTGTAATTTGGAAAAAGTACCAGGTGTTTACTCCCATAGCAGAATTATTGTTAGATGAACTGAAAGCTCAATTGTATAAATAGGTGCGACAAAAAAGGCATTACCGACCGTAAAAAGTCAGCAATGCCTTTTACAATTTATGAAGATGTTTTACCTGCAGGCCGCTTGAACGCATAATGAACGCGTTTTTTAAACCTATTATCAAATCGTGGCTTTGAGGCGAGAATCCCCGTGTTTATGGGGGGTGAACTTACCTGATTTATTCCCATTCAATGGTGCCCACCGGCTTGGGAGTCAGATCGTAAAGCACGCGGTTGATGCCCGGCACTTCATGGGTGACGCGCTGGGTGATGCGGGCCAATACCTCCCAGTCGATTGGTTCGATGGTGGCGGTCATGGCGTCCACGGTATTGACGGCGCGGATGATGGCCGGCCATTCAAAGGAACGGGCGTTGTCCCGGACGCCTACCGATTTAAAGTCCGGCACAATGGTAAAGTACTGCCACACTTTGCCGGCCAATCCGGCTTTTTCAAATTCCTCCCGCAAAATGGCATCCGATTCCCGCAGAGCCTCGAGACGGTCCCTGGTGATGGCGCCCAGACAACGCACGCCCAATCCCGGACCGGGGAAGGGCTGGCGATACACCATGCTGTCTGGCAATCCCAACGCCTTGCCGCAGGCCCGCACTTCGTCCTTAAACAGCATCTTAAGCGGCTCCACCAGCTCAAACTGCATATCCTCCGGCAGACCGCCCACATTGTGATGGGACTTGACCATTTTAGCGGTTTTGGTGCCGCTTTCCACAATGTCGGGATAGATGGTGCCCTGGCCTAAGAACTGGATACCGTCCAATTTACGGGCCTCTTCCTCAAATACGCGGATAAACTCTGCGCCGATGATTTTGCGCTTTTTCTCCGGATCGGCAACGCCTTGGAGCTTGGAAAGGAAACGGTCGGTGGCATCCACATACACCAAATTGGCGCCCATCTGTTTTTGGAAGACCTCCACCACCTGTTCCGGTTCCCCCTTGCGCAAAAGGCCGTGGTTGACGTGGACGCAGGTCAGCTGTTTGCCGATGGCGCGGATCAAAAGCGCCGCCACCACCGATGAATCCACACCGCCCGACAGAGCCAGCAGCACCTTTTTATCCCCCACCTGCTGGCGGATGAGATCGATTTGATCGGCGATGAAGTTGTCCATATTCCAATTTTTCTGAGCGTTGCACCGATCGAAGACAAATTGTTTCAGGATATCCTTGCGAGCCGTTTCCTCCTCGGGCCAATTGGCCAAAGACATAGGGATTTTCCCCGCATGGTCCACGGCAAAAAGGGGCAGGCCGCTTTGGTAGACCGCGTCGCTTGCATCGATGGACACGCCGTCCACCACCCGGTTGGGACCGCCGTTTAAGATGATACCGCGGACGTTGGGCAGCGCTTTGAGCTGCTGGGCGGTAATATCGTGGGGATGGATCTCGGTATAAACCCCGAGGGAACGGATGTCTCGAGCGATTAAGGTGTTTTCTTCACTGCCAAGATCTAGGACCACAATCATATCTTGCTGCATTACCATTACACTCCCTATTGTTTTACTGTATGCGAGTTGCGTACCCGGCAAAACCGGGGAAACATCTCATCCGCCAAAAGTTTACTATGATTAAAACTATAGACTATTTGTGCCTTGAATACAAGTGCAATCGGCAAAAACCGCCCATAACAAAGCGGGTTTCTCGACCGTGCGAGAAACCCGCTTATCAAGGGGAAGAGAGGGATAAAGATGATATCAAGGAAAATACAGAAGCGGCAAATTACCCGCTTACTATCTCAAAATGGTCAGCGCAGGATGGAATACAGGCGATCCATGGCCTTTTGGGTCAGTTCATGGGAGGAGAAGGCGGTGAGGCGGAAGTAACCTTCCCCGCACTGGCCAAATCCCTGACCGGGGGTACCCACCACATTGGCCTTTTCCAAAAGGAAGTCAAAGAAGGACCAGGAGTCCATGGAACGGGGGCACTTTAACCAGATGTAGGGGGAGTTTTTGCCGCCGGTGTACCAAATGCCCAGTTTATCCAAGGTGTCGGTAATCACCTTGGCGTTGCGGCGGTAGTAATCGATGTTTTCTTGCACCTGTTTTTGCCCCTCAGGGGAGAAGACGGCCGCAGCGCCCCGCTGCACAATGTAGGGTACGCCGTTAAACTTGGTGGTTTGGCGGCGCAGCCACAATTTGTTGAGGGAGGTCTCCTGGCGGATCAAATCCAGAGGGACCACTGTGTAACCGCAGCGTGTGCCGGTAAAACCGGCGGTTTTGGAAAAGGAGCAAAATTCAATGGCGCATGTTTTGGCGCCTTCTATCTCATAAATGCTGCGGGGGAGGTCCTCGGAGACAAAGGCCTCGTAGGCGGCGTCAAAGAGGAGAATGGATTCATTTTGATTGGCAAAATCCACCCACATTTTGAGCTGTTCCCGATTGTATACAGCGCCGGTGGGATTGTTGGGGGAACAGAGGTAGATGATGTCGGCCGTCAGATGAGGGTCGGGCAGGGGGAGAAAACCGTTTTGCTCGGTGGCCTGGGCAAAGAAGATGGAGCGGCCGCTCATTTTATTGGTATCCACATAGACGGGGTAGACCGGATCGGTCACCAGGACGGTGTTGTCCAGCCCCAAAATATCCAGGATATTGCCCAAATCGCTTTTGGCGCCGTCGGAGATGAAGATCTCATCGGGCTGCAATTCGACGCCCTTTTTCTCATAATAACCCTTTACCGCATCTTTGAGAAAATCGTACCCCTGTTCGGGGCCGTAACCGCGGAAGGTCTCGGCATGGGCCATTTCGTCCACCGCCTTGTGCATGGCCTCGATGACCGCCGGAGGCAGGGGGAGGGTGACGTCCCCGATTCCCATGCGGATGATGTGGGCATCGGGATGGGCCGCTTGATAGGCGTTGACCCGATGGGCGATTTCGGAAAAAAGATAACTCTCTTTGAGATTCCAATAATGTTGGTTGATGGTTGCCATGGAAAAACCTCCTCGTTAAACTTGGACGACGCCGTCAAAGACCTTGGTGGCGCCGCCGGTCATCAACACGCCGTCTTTGGTGTACCGGATGATGAGATCCCCGCCCCGCAGCATGACCCGGACGTCCTCATCCATGGGGCACAGGCCGTTGAGCACGCAGGCCACCACCGATGCGCAGGCGCCGGTACCGCAGGCAAAGGTCTCGCCGCTGCCCCGCTCCCACACCCGCATTTGGATGGTGTGGGCGTCTATAACCCGGACAAATTCCGTGTTGACCCTTTGGGGGAAAAGGGGATGCTGTTCCAATCGGGGGCCGATGGAGGAAAGGGGGAGTCTCTCCACATCGTCACAGAATATCACGCAGTGGGGGTTCCCCATGGAGACACAGGTGATGCGGTAGGATGTATCGTCCACCGCGATGGGATAATCCACGATCCGATCCCCCTCCAGCAAAACGGGAATCTCTTCCGGGGATAACTTAGGGATCCCCATGTCCACCTGCACCAGATCCACCAAGCCGTCCTTGACGGTCAGGTTCAGATGTTTGATGCCGCTTTTGGTTTCGATGGACAAGGCGGTCTTGTCCACTTTGTGGGAGTCGTAAAGGTATTTGCCGACGCAACGGATGGCGTTGCCGCACATATTGCCTTCGCTGCCGTCCAAGTTAAACATGCGCATTTTGGCGTCGGCCACTTGGGAAGGGCAGATCAGCACAATGCCGTCCCCGCCGATGCCAAAGTGCCGGTCGGAAAGGGTTACGGCCAACGCCTCCGGATGCTCCACCGTTTGGTCAAAGCAATCGAAGTAGATATAGTCGTTGCCGCAGCCGTGCATTTTGGTAAAGTGAAGTTTCATGGGAATGGTTCCTCCCGTTTCACAAAAGTTAGGTGGTTTTTATTCATAGGTGCGCAAAATGCTCTGCGCCACCTGGGACTTTCGGACGCAGCGGTCCATGGCCTGTTTTTCAATATACCGGTGGGCCTCCGGTTCGGTCATCTTCAGCCGGTCGATAAGGATCCATTTGGCCCGGTTGACCAGCCGGATCTCCTCCATGCGGCTTTTGAGATTGACCGTCTCCCGTTCCATGGCCCGGATCTTGGACTGGACGGCGGTCAGCATTTTGACAGCGCTGTACACCATCTGCCGGGAGGTGGGTTTGGGCAAGGTCACCACCCCATAATCCTCCACCTTGTAAGCCGTCTGGTCAAACTGCTCCGCCTTGACCAGCAGAAGGATCCCGCAGGAGTACTGAGCGGTAATGTCCAAAGCCAGTTGGACGCCAAAGTCGTCCTCCAGGGGGGCGTTGATCAGGACGATGGAATAGTGGGTGTTGATCAACCTTCGTTTGGTTTCTCCCGCCGTGGCGATGCAGTCGATGGGGTGGTACTGCGCCCCTGGCAGACATTCGCCCAGCATTTTGGCAAACTTGGTGGAACTGGAAACAACCAGCACGCGATAGGGTTCTCTCCGCTCAGGCACACATGTTCTCTCCTTCCCGCAGTTTCAGCCAAAATTTAACCCCTGGAATAGGCCTCCAGATAGGTGTCGGGCAAAATGGACCGGATAAACCGGCTTTTTCCCGCCTTCTCGGCCGCCTCTTTCCGGCCGATGGGGAGGGATTTCAACGCCGCCGTCACCGATGCCGGCGCCGTATAGACATTGACGTCGCAGGCGGGAGGGGGGATAAGTCCCCTTTGAATGCCGTCCAGCCCGGCGTGGATCAAGAGGCAAAAGGCGATGTAGGGGTTGGTTTGCGGATCGGGAGAACGCAGTTCAATGCGTTTGCGCGGTCCAGTGACAGCGGGAATGCGGATGAGCTGGGAACGGTTTTGCGGCGACCATACGATGTATTTGGGAGCTTTGTATTCCCCCAGCCTTTGATAAGAGCAATCGGTCGGGTTGAGAAACAAGGTCATTTCCTCAATGTGATCCAAAATGCCGGCCAAAAAGGCGCTGGAATGATCCTTGCCATCCCGGCTTTTGAGGGAGAGGTTGATATGCATGCCGTTGCCCGGGTGATCGGGGAGGGGCTTGGGGGAAAAGTCGGCCCACACGCCGTTTTGCATGGCGATGGTTTCCACCGCCCATTTAAAGGTGGCGGTGTTGTCGGCGGCGGTCAAAGCGTCGCTGTAGTGAAAGTCAATTTCGTTTTGTCCCGGCCCCTCTTCGTGATGGGAGGCTTCGGGCCGGATGTCCATATCCAACAGGGTAAAGCAGATCTCCCGGCGGATGTTTTCCCCCCGGTCTTTGGGGAAGACATCCATATATCCCCCTTGGTCGAAGGGACGGCGGGTGGGATGGCCGTTTTCATCGGTTTCAAACAGGTAGAATTCCATTTCCGATCCAAAATCCACTTGGATGCCCTGTTGATCCGCCGCTTGGACGGCATTTTTCAAAAGAAGGCGGCAATCCTTTTCAAAGAGGGCGCCGTCCGGGGTGCGGATGTCGCAGTACATGCGCACCACGCGGCCGTTGGTGGGGCGCCACGGCAGCACCGCGATGGTGGAAGGATCGGGAAAAAGAAACAGGTCGGAATGGACCTCGTCGCCAAATCCGGCCACGGCCGACGCGTCGAAGGAAATGCCCTCCCGGAAGGCCCGTTCCAATTCCTGGGGCATGATGGAGACATTCTTCTGCGTTCCAAAGACGTCGAAAAAGGCCAGCCGGATGAATTTAACATCCTCCTGTTCCACAAAATCCAGCACCTCTTGGTACGAATACATGGCACAAAACCTCCTTGCAATTTGACATGGGGGAAACGCACAAAAACAAAAAAGGCGTTCATCCACAAAAAAGGGACACCTTCCCCCTTTCTGATGAACACCATTGCTCATAACCCAAATCATAATCATACATAGTTTCTCTTATTCTATAATAATTGGATCGATTTGTCAAGCAAAGCTGTTGGCGGTTTCCATTGAAAAAATGATTGAAAAGCTCCTGCTAGATCCATGCATTTTTACATGCCATACCCTTTTGCGCTTATAAAATTGATTTTTGTTCTATGAATTATTCAAAACTAAAAATCAATAAAATTAAAAAATAAATTAATAAATTTGATTTTGATATTGAAATTTTTAAAATATATGTTATACTGTATTCACACGGAAAGGAAGTGGCAATATGAATCAGGTCATTAGCCGTTGTCCGGTGTGCCGCCACGAGTTGACGGTAGAGCGGCTCAAATGCGACTGCTGCGAAACGGTCATTGAAAATAGTTTTAAGCTCAGCAAATTCGATTATTTGTCGGATGAAGAACGGCATTTTACCGAGACCTTTCTTCGCTGCCGGGGGAACATCAAGGAAGTGGAAAAGGAACTGGGCATTTCCTATCCCACCGTGCGGTCTAAATTGGACGCAGTGATCAAAAAGTTAGGGTATGAAGCGGAAGAGGACCATCGGCCGGCCCGGCGGGAAGAGGTCCTCAAGGCGTTGGAAAAGGGCGAAATCACGGCCGAACAGGCCATTGCCCAGTTAAAGCAGCAGGCCAAAAAGGAGGAGACATACCGTGGATGAAACATTGAGAGTGCTCAAGATGGTGGAGGAAGGGACCGTTACCGCAGAACAAGGGATGGAGCTTTTGTCGGCCATAGAGGGGGAAAAGGCGGCGCAGCCGCTTATCTTGGAAAAGAACCGTTACGATAAAAAGATGTTCCGCATTGTGGTGACCAGCCCCAAAGACAAAGTGCGGGTCCAGTTCCCCGTGGGAGCCATCAAAAAGATCCTCAAGGCCACCGGCAAACTCCCCATCCAGGAAAAGGATCTCCAGGGCGTGGATCTCAGCAGCATGATGGAGGCCATTTCCGAATGCCTGGACGCCCAGGTGGAGGGGGACTTTGTCAACGTAGAGGCGGCCGACGGGACGACGGTCCGGGTCTTTGTGGATCCGTAAGGTGCGGGCGGATGAAGGTGACGATCAGGGCCAAGGAGGTCCACTTCTCCATGCCCGTGCCGGTGGGCATGATTGGGTTTGTGGTAAGGATGGTGCCCGACAAGGTGTTTGAAGACATGAGGAACCGCACGCCGGAACCTTACGATTGTCTCATCACCAAGGAGAACATCCGCATGATCCTGGAGGCGTCGGTGGATGTTTTGAAGCAAAACAAAGGCCTGGAGATTCTCCATGTGGAGGCGGCCGACGGGACCTTTGTGTCCATCCGGCTTTGATGTGCGCTGGCAGAGAAAAGTGGCGTTTCTGCCTATGAGACATGGGTCGGATGGTTTTGTGAGACAAAAATTCCAAGTTATTTTTTTGCAAAATGCGCGAAAAAAAGCAAAAAAGGGCTTGACAAATGATTTTTGCCGGTCTATAATACACACTAGAAACGGCAATGGTGTCGCAGGTCAAAGGACCTGTGGCACCTTTCTTTTTTGCATGAGTCCGTCAATGGGGGCGGCTCGTGCGAACGTATTGGATCAAATAGGGACAACAAAAACGGCAAGGGCGTCGGAAAGAACCATTCTTTGCGAAGCCCCTGCCGTTTTTTCATTTTGACGAAAAGGAGATTTGAACCATGAAAACCACTGAACTGTTTGGCTCCATGGTGTTTGACGAAAACACAATGAGACAACGTCTCCCCAAGGAAACCTTCCGTCAGCTGCAACGCACCATGAAAAACGGGAGAAGTTTGGATATCAATATCGCCACCGTGGTGGCCAACGCCATGAAGGATTGGGCCATTGAAAAGGGCGCCACCCATTATACCCATTGGTTCCAGCCCATGACCGGGATTACCGCGGAGAAGCACGACAGTTTCATCACCCCCACCAGCGACGGACGGGTCATCATGGAATTCTCCGGCAAGGAGTTGGTACAAGGCGAGCCCGACGCCTCCTCCTTCCCCTCGGGCGGATTGCGCGCCACCTTTGAGGCCAGGGGATACACTGCCTGGGATCCCACCTCTTATGCCTTTATCAAAAACGGCATCCTGTGCATCCCCACCGCCTTCTGCTCCTACGGCGGCCACGCTTTGGATAAGAAAACCCCCCTGCTCAGGTCCATGGAGGCCATCAACAAGCAGGCCATGCGGGTGCTGCGGCTGTTTGGCAACCAGGATGTGACCTCGGTCAAAACCACCGTGGGACCGGAGCAGGAGTACTTCTTGGTGGATAAAAAATATTACGAGCAGCGCAAGGATCTTATCTACACCGGCCGGACCCTCTTTGGCGCCAAGACGCCCAAGGGCCAGGAGATGGAGGACCATTACTTTGGCACCATCAAATCCCGCGTCCAGGCCTATATGAAGGAACTAAACGAAGAACTTTGGAAACTGGGCATCCTAGCCAAGACCGAACACAACGAAGTGGCCCCCGCCCAACACGAACTGGCCCCCATTTTCTCCACCACCAACATCGCCAGCGACCACAACCAGTTGACCATGGAACTGATGCAGCGCATCGCCAAGAAGCACGATCTGGTGTGCCTGCTCCACGAGAAGCCCTTTGCCGGCGTCAACGGCAGCGGCAAACACAACAACTGGTCCATCTCCACCAACACCGGCGTAAACCTTCTGGAACCGGGGGAAACCCCCTTTGAAAACGCCCAATTTTTGCTCTTTTTGTGCGCCGTCATCAAGGCGGTGGACGAGTACCAGGACCTGATTCGCCTGTCGGCCGCGTCGGCCGGCAACGACCATCGCTTGGGAGCCAACGAAGCGCCGCCGGCCATTGTGTCCATGTTCCTGGGCAGCGAATTGACCGAGATCCTGGAGGCCATTGAACAGGATGCCTCCTACGACGCCAAGGAAAAGGAACTCATGCGGGTAGGCGTACACGTCCTCCCCAAGTTCCCCAAGGATACCACCGACCGCAACCGCACCTCTCCCTTCGCCTTTACCGGCAACAAGTTTGAATTTAGAATGTTGGGTTCGTCGGCCTCCATCGCCGGCCCCAATATGGTGCTGAACACCGCCGTGGCCGAGGAACTCCGTCAGTTTGCCGACGAGTTGGAGGGATCCACCGACTTTGCAAACGATCTGCATCAGCTCATCCGCCGGGTTATCAAGGAGCACAAACGCATCATCTTCAACGACAACGGCTACGACGAAGCGTGGGTGGCCGAGGCCGAACGCCGGGGACTGCTCAACCTGAAGACCACGCCCGACGCCTTGCCCTATTTTGTGCATAAGAAAAACATCCAGCTGTTTACCACCCACAAGGTGTTCAGCGAGGATGAGATGTACGCCCGCTACGAGATCATGATGGAGAACTACACCAAGACCCTCAACATTGAGGCGCTGACCATGGTGGACATGGTGCGCAAGGACATTCTTCCCGCTGTCAGCCAATACGCCAGGCAGTTGGCCGACACCGCCTTGGCCAAAAAATCCCTGTCGCCCGACATCGATTCCACCTATGAGACCCAGTCGGTCAAGACGGTCTCCCAGTTGTCGGCGGCGGTGTTCCAAAATGTAGAGACCTTGGAGAGAGACTTGGTCAAAGCCAAGGATATCACAAATTTTGAGCAGGCGGCGGTTTATTACAAAGACGTCATTTTCTCCGACATGAGCGCCTTGCGAGCCGTCACCGACGAGCTGGAGAGCATCACCTCCGCCGACGTATGGCCCTATCCTTCCTACGGCAAGCTGCTGTTTGGTATCTTATAATAAGCGGCCCATGCCCCTATTGGAGCCGCGACAACCCCCAAAATCAAAATCCAAAGGCAGTGCTGAGGCCGGCGCTTATTTTTCTCCGGGCCGAATAGGATGAAAACCGGGTAGGGAAAATAACGGTAGCATTTCTACCGGGAGAAAGCCGAAGGCGCTGCCTTTGGTTGTGCATCCGGGCGATGGAGAGGTCTCTTTCGCCCGGATACGCATTGTATCAAACAGGGAAAGGATTGGGATTATGAGCACCCATCAGGAGACACTGTATAGCCCTCAATTTGAACACGACGCCTGCGGCATCGGCGCCGTGGTCAACATCGACGGCAGGCAGACCCACCAGGTGGTGGACAATGCCCTTCATATTGTAGAAAAATTAGAGCATCGCGCCGGCAAGGACGCCACCGGCGAAGTGGGAGACGGCGTGGGCGTGATGCTGCAAATTTCCCATCGTTTTTTCACCAAAGTGGCAAAGCCTTTGGGCATCTCCCTGGGAGAGGAAAGGGACTACGGCGTGGGCATGTTCTTTTTTCCCCAGGACACCCTCAAACGCAACCAGGCCAAGAAGATGTTTGAAATCATCGTCCAGAAGGAGGGGGCCAAATTCCTGGGATGGCGTCCCGTGCCGGTGACGCCGGACATCCTGGGCAAACGGGCGAGGGATTGCATGCCCCATATTTTGCAGGCCTTTGTGGCCCGGCCGGAGGGATGCGCCAAAGGCATCGACTTCGACCGCAAACTCTACATTATCCGCCGGGAATTTGAGCAATCCAGCGACAACACCTACGTGGTCAGCCTGTCCTCCCGGACGGTGGTGTATAAAGGCATGTTTTTAGTAAACCAGCTGAGAGCCTTTTACCAGGATCTCCAGGATCCCGATTACCAGAGCGCTCTGGCTTTGGTGCACTCCCGCTTCTCCACCAACACCAACCCCAGCTGGGAACGCGCCCACCCCAACCGCCTCATTCTTCACAACGGCGAGATCAACACCATCCGCGGCAACGCCGACCGCATGCTGGCCCGAGAGGAGACCATGTACTCCGACCTGTTGGCCGAGGACATCGATAAAGTGTTGCCGGTGGTCAACGCAGAGGGCTCCGACTCGGCCATTTTGGACAACACCCTGGAATTTCTCACCATGAGCGGCATGCCCCTTCCCTTGGCCGTCATGATCACCATCCCCGAGCCCTGGCGTCACAGCGCCAACATGAGCCGGGAGAAAAAGGACTTTTACCACTACTACTCCACCATGATGGAGCCGTGGGACGGCCCTGCCGCCATCCTCTTTTCCGACGGCGACCTGGTGGGGGCGGTGCTGGACCGGAATGGACTTCGTCCTTCCCGGTATTACATCACCAAAGACAATACTCTGATTTTATCCTCAGAGGTGGGCGTCTTGGAGATCCCGCCGGAGAACATCGTCAAAAAATCCCGTCTGGAACCGGGCAAGATGCTTTTGGTGGACTTAAAGCAGCGCCGCATCATCCTGGATGACCAGATCAAGCGGGAATACGCCTCCCGCAAACCCTACGGCGAATGGGTGGACCGGTACTTAATACGGCTTCACGACGTGCCCATCCCCAACAAGAAGGTGGAGACCTGCACCCAGGAATACCGGGATAAGCTTTACAAGGTATTTGGTTACACCTATGAGGATGTGCGGGGCAGCATCCTCTCCATGGCCAAAAACGGGGTGGAGGCCACCGCCTCCATGGGAACCGACATCCCCCTGGCGGTGCTGTCGGAAAAGCACCAGCCTCTTTTCAACTATTTTAAACAGCTCTTCGCCCAGGTCACCAATCCGCCTATCGATTCTCTTCGGGAGGAGATCGTCACCGACACCACCGTCTACATCGGTTCCGACGGCAACCTTTTGGAGGAAAAGGGGGAAAACTGCACCGTCTTAGAGGTGCAAAATCCCATTTTGACCGGGGTGGACCTCATCAAAATCAAGGCGCTCAACAAGCCGGGATTCCACACCGAGACGGTTTCCCTGCTTTACTATAAAAACACCTCCCTGGAGCGGGCGTTGGATCAGCTTTTTGTCAAGTGCGACCGGGCCTACCGCAAGGGGGCCAATATTATCATCCTGTCCGACCGGGGCATCGACGAAAACCATGTGGCCATCCCGTCGCTTCTAGCGGTGTCGGCCATCGAACATCACCTGGTGCGCACCAAGAAGCGGACGGCGGTCTCCATCATCCTGGAGAGCGCTGAGCCCCGGGACGTCCACCAGTTCGCCACCCTGTTGGGATACGGCGCCCAGGCCATCAATCCCTATCTGGCCCACGAATGCATCGCCGAGCTCATCGACAAAAAGATGCTGGATAAGGATTATCACACCGCCGTCCACGATTACAACGCCGCCATCCTTCACGGCATCGTCAAAATCGCCGCCAAGATGGGCATTTCCACCCTGCAATCCTACCAGTCGGCTCAGATTTTTGAGGCCATCGGCTTGTGCAAAGACGTCATTGACAAGTACTTTACCAACACCGTCAGCCGGGTGGGGGGCATCGGCCTTACGGAAATCGCCGAGGGAGTGGAATTCCGGCACAGCCACGCCTTTGATCCCCTGGGATTGGGGGTGGATACCTCCCTGGACAGCATCGGTTTCTATAAACTGCGGGCCGGCGAAGACAAGGAGGATCACCTCTACAACGCCGAGACCATTGTGGCCCTCCAACAGGCCACCCAAAATGGGGATTACAACCGGTTTAAGGAATACACCGCCATGGTGGACAATCAGCAAAAGCCCCATACCCTGCGGGGGCTGCTGGAATTTGTCTATCCCGAAGACGGCGGCATCCCAATTGAAGAGGTGGAACCGGCCTCCGAAATCGTCAAACGGTTTAAGACGGGGGCCATGTCCTATGGCTCCATCTCGGAGGAAGCCCATGAATGCATGGCCATCGCCATGAACCGGTTGGGCGGCAAGTCCAACTCCGGAGAAGGTGGGGAAAAGCCGGAGCGTCTGGGCACCGAGAAAAACAGCGCCATCAAGCAGGTGGCATCGGGGCGGTTTGGCGTCACCAGCCAGTACCTAGTCAGCGCCAAGGAGATCCAGATCAAAATGGCCCAGGGCGCAAAGCCGGGCGAAGGCGGGCATCTTCCCGGCACCAAGGTCTACCCTTGGATCGCTCAGACCCGTTATTCCACCCCCGGCGTTTCCCTGATTTCGCCGCCGCCTCATCACGACATCTACTCCATCGAGGACCTGGCCCAGCTGATTTACGACTTGAAAAACGCCAACCGCCAGGCCCGCATTTCGGTAAAGCTTGTGTCTGAAGCCGGCGTCGGCACCATCGCCGCAGGTGTTGCCAAGGCCGGGGCCCAGGTGGTGCTCATCTCGGGCTACGACGGCGGCACCGGCGCCGCTCCCCAAAGCTCCATCCACCACGCCGGCCTTCCCTGGGAACTGGGATTGGCCGAGGCACATCAGACCCTCATCCAAAACGGGCTCCGCAGCCGGGTGGTGCTGGAGACCGACGGCAAGCTGATGAGCGGTAGGGACGTTGCAGTGGCGGTCCTGTTGGGAGCCGAGGAATTCGGATTTGCCACGGCGCCGCTTGTCACCATGGGATGCCGCATGATGCGGGTGTGCAATTTGGACACCTGCCCCTTCGGCATCGCCACTCAAAATAAGGAACTGCGCAAACGCTTCAAAGGCAAACCGGAATACGTCATGAACTTCATGCTGTTCATCGCCCAGGAACTGCGGGAGATCATGGCCAAACTGGGATTCCGCACCATAGAGGAAATGGTGGGACGGACCGACCGCATCCGGGTCAAAGAAAAGCAGGTCACCAAACGGGCCGAGACGGTGGACATGACCAAAATCATCGATCCCACCTATGCCCATTCCCCCAAGATCCACTTTGATCCGGCCGACGTCTACGACTTCCACCTGGAAAAGACGGTGGACGAAGCGGTTCTGCTGAAAAAATTCCGCAGCGCCTTGCGGACCGGGGCCAAGCATGAGGAACACATTGAAGTTTCCAGCACCAATCGGACCTTGGGCACCATCCTCGGCTCCGAGATCACCCGCAAGTTCCAAAATACCCTTCCCGATGACACCTTTGTCCTTCATTGCAAAGGGGGAGGGGGGCAGTCCTTCGGAGCCTTTATCCCCAAGGGCCTGACCATCCGGCTGGAGGGCGATGCCAACGACTACTTCGGCAAAGGCCTTTCGGGCGGCAAATTGGTGGTGTATCCCCCCAAGGACAGCGCCTTTAAGGCGGAGGAAAACATCGTCATCGGCAACGTGGCTCTGTACGGCGCCACATCCGGCGAGGCTTACGTATGCGGCATCGCCGGGGAGCGGTTCTGCGTCCGGAATTCCGGAGCGGTAGCGGTGGCGGAAGGCTGCGGCGACCACGGCCTTGAGTATATGACAGGCGGCCGCGCCGTTATCCTGGGTCCCACCGGCAAGAACTTCGCCGCCGGCATGAGCGGCGGCATCGCCTACGTGCTGGATGAAAAACACGATTTGTACCTGCGGCTCAACAAAGAGCTGGTCACCATGGATGAAGTGACGGAGAAATACGATATCGCCGAGCTGAAGGCCATCCTGCAAAAGCATGTGGACGCCACGGGGTCGGCCTTGGGCGCCCGGATTTTAGAGCACTTTACCGAGTACCTTCCCAGCTTTAAGAAGATCGTGCCCAACGATTATTACCGGATGCTCAGCGCCATCAGCTCGTTTGAAGAAAAAGGATTGTCTCACAAGGAAGCCACTTTAGAGGCATTCTACGAAATTCAGAAAGGATGAGGTGGTGATCGACATGGGAAAAATCACCGGCTTTTTGGAATACCAGAGGGAGGATTGCACCGCCATATCCCCCCTGGAACGCATCCAAAATTTTAAGGAATTTCACCCTCCGCTTTCGGAGGAGGAGCGAAGCCGTCAAGGAGCCCGCTGCATGAACTGCGGGGTGCCCTTCTGCCAGTCGGTCATCCGGCTGGGGGGCATGACCACCGGCTGCCCGCTTCACAACCTCATCCCCGAGTGGAATGACGAGGTCTACAACGGCAACTACCAGCACGCTTTGTCCCGCTTGCTCAAAACCAGCACCTTCCCGGAATTTACCGGACGCGTCTGTCCTGCCCTTTGTGAGAAATCCTGTTTGTGCGGGGTCAATGGGGATCCGGTCACCATCCGGGAAAACGAACTGTTCATCATCGAGAAGGGCTTCGAAGAGGGGACCATGGTCCCCCGCCCACCCCAGATGCGCACCGACAAAAAGGTGGCGGTGGTGGGCAGCGGTCCGGCGGGACTGGCGGTGGCCGACCGCCTCAACCGGCGAGGGCACAACGTCACCGTGCTGGAAAAGGCCGACCGCATCGGGGGGCTGCTGATGTACGGCATCCCCAACATGAAGCTGGAAAAACACATCATTGACCGCCGCGTGAAGCTGATGGAGCAGGAGGGCGTCACCTTCGTGACCGGCGCCGACGTAGGCGGCGATGTCTCGGCCGAGGAACTGCTGGATCAATACGACGCCGTGGTACTGTGCTGCGGGGCAAAGCAGCCCCGGTCTCTCCAGGTGGAGGGCGGCCCGGTGGAGGGCGTACACTACGCAGTGGACTTCTTAACCTCCACCACCAAAAGCCTGCTGGAGCACGGGTTGCAGGAAGGCACCTATGTCTCGGCCAAGGGCAAAAACGTCGTGGTGGTGGGCGGCGGCGACACCGGCAACGACTGTGTGGGAACCTGCATCCGCCACGGCTGTAAATCGGTCATCCAGCTGGAAATGATGCCCAAACCCCCGGAACAAAGGACGGCATCCAACCCCTGGCCGGAATGGCCCAAGGTGTTGAAGACCGACTACGGCCAGGAGGAGGCCATCGCCGTATTTGGAGAGGATCCCAGGCGGTACGAGACCACCGTCAAGAAGCTTCTCTCCAAGGACGGGAAACTCACCGGGGTGGAGATCGTCCAGGTCCATTTCCAGGATGGAAAGCTCCAGGAGGTGGAGGGCAGCGAGCAGGTGCTGGACGCCGAACTGCTGCTCATCGCCGCCGGCTTTGTGGGATGTGAGAAGTACGTCCCCGAGGCCTTTGGAGTGGAATTGACGGCTCGAAATACCGTGGCAAGCAAAGAGGGAAATCACAAAACCAATGTGGATAAGGTATTTGTCGCAGGCGATATGCGCCGGGGGCAATCGCTGGTGGTGTGGGCCATCGCCGAAGGCAACCGGTGCGCCAAGCAGGTGGACCAATACCTGATGGGATATACCAATATGGAGTGACAGAAAAGAAAAGGAGGGCCAAGAGATGAATGAACAAACATTGTATTTTGTCAACACCTTGTGGGTAATCGTAGGAGCCATCCTGGTCTTTATCATGCACGCAGGCTTCACCTTGGTGGAGTGCGGCATGAACCGGGCCAAAAACGCCGCCAACATCGCCATGAAAAACGTCATGACGGTGGCGGTCGGTATTATTGCATACTTCTTGGTGGGGTATGGACTCATGTTCGGAACCGATGTGGCAGGTTTGATTGGAACCAATAACTTCTGCCTCATTGGATTTACCAGTGCGGCGCAGATGGCGGGCATCAATGGATTTGTCCATTTCTTTTTCCAAGGCATCTTCTGCGCCACCTGCGCCACCATTGTGTCGGGCGCTATGGCCGAACGGACCAATTTTAACGCCTATTTATTTTTCTGCGTCATAGCGGCGGCCTTCATTTATCCGATCCTGGGCCACTGGATTTGGTCGGACAACGGCTGGCTCAAAGCGTTGGGATTCCACGATTTTGCCGGCGGCACGGCGGTCCACGCCATCGGCGGTACCTGCGCTTTGGTCGGGGCCAAAATGGTGGGACCCCGCCTTGGCAAATACAAAAAGGACGGCACTTCCACCGCCATCCCCGGCCACAATTTCCTCTTTGCCACCTTGGGCGTGTTGCTCCTGTTCTTCGGATGGTTTGGATTTAACGGCGCCTCTGCTTTGGACATCACATCGGAGACCACCTACATAGCGCTGGTCGCTACCTTCCTCGGCGGCGCCGCAGGCGCGTTGGCCAGTATGTTCTTGACCATGATCCTCTATAAAAAGGTGGATCCCGGTATGGTGCTCAACGGCATCCTGGCCGGCTTGGTAGGCGTCACCCCCGGCGCCGATGCTTTAAGCCCGGTGGGGGCCATCGCCGTAGGCGTCATCGCGGCGGTGTGCATGACCTTCATGGTGGGATTTGTGGACAACAAACTCAAAATCGACGATCCGGTCGGCGCTGTGGCGGTACACGGTGTGGGCGGTACGGTAGGCACCATTATGGTTGGTCTTTTTTCCACCCAAAACGGCCTGTTCTACGGCGGCGGAATCCATCAATTGCTGATGCAACTTTTGGGCCTTGTGGTGTGCTTGCCCGTGGCCGCTGTCTTGGCATTCCTCACCTTTAAGGCGGCCGACAAGATCTTCGGCCTTCGCATTAAGCCGGATCACGAGCTGGTGGGTCTGGATAACTCCGAATACAAAATGTCGGCCTACGACGATTAACGGAAGGGAGCGGATAATATGTCGGATAAAATGTACAAAATCGAGATCATCACCCGCCGCGAGAGCTTTGAAGATCTAAAAGCCGCTCTCAATGCCGTCGGCGTACAGGGAATGACGGTGTATAAGGTGGAGGGCTGCGGCGCCCAGAGCGGCTATGTCACCACCTACCGGGGCGTCAAGCGGGAGGTTCAGTTGCTTCCCAAGATCAAAGTGGACGTCTATGTCAGCGAGATCCCCTACGAGGATGTGCTGGAGGCGGCGCGCAAAGCACTGTTCACCGGCGACGTGGGCGATGGCAAGGTGTTTGTCACAGAGGTGTGCGACGCCTTGCGTGTGCGCACCGGCGAGCGGGGTGTGGATGCCTTCCGTGGTCCCGGCGACGTATAATGGTATCTGTGAAATGGTAGTATAACAGGTATGTTCCTATGATCCAAACAAAAAGGGCCTGCCCCAAGAAGATCGAGACTTCAGGGGTAGGTCCTTTTTGGATACAGTCGGGATGCTTTTTGAATTTCCAATTGATAGCACGTTGGCATTAGCGCTTGAGGGCGGCTGGAACATTGGTGCCGACGGTTCGGAGCTTCCTATTATTGACGCAGCAAAACACTTTTCTCCAGCAGGATGTTGCCGTCTTGGTCCCGGACAAAGTCGGGGAAGTTGTGGTAATTGACCTC
>CAJFOZ010000017.1 GCA_904397895.1 uncultured Clostridia bacterium | reverse complement strand
TCCCGATGGCGTTTTGTGTAATCCCTCTGACCAGTCTTCCACCATCCACATTTTCACTGGCACCTGGATGGAAGGTAAAAGTGAATTGAAGCGTAAACTGGCAACTTTCCTAAAAGTCCATATTCGCGGCCCAAAGAGCTTAAAATTCTATCAGTTGATGCGAAAGATCTTTTAAGCACAAAAAAGACCAGGACATTCTATAGGAAAAAGAGGATGGTTGGATGAAGTTTTTAACAGCAGATGAGATTAAAAAGTTGCAGTTGGATATATTGATTCGGTTTGCAGACTATTGTGAACAAAACAATCTTTGCTATTTTCTTTATGCTGGAACACTTTTGGGAGCTGTAAGGCATAAGGGGTTTATTCCTTGGGACGATGATATTGACGTCATCATGCCTCGCCCTGACTACGAGAAATTTTTAAAGATGACCCGTGAGACGCCTCTGTCACCTGAGTTGGAAACCCGCTCTCACCGCACCAATGAAAACTACAATGCCACATTCATTAAGATTGTGGACAACCGCACCCAAGGGCATGAAAATCACTTGGCTAAGGAGATCATGAGCGGGGTGTGGATTGACGTATTTCCCGTGGATGGCGTGCCGGATGGGGAAGAGGCAAAAAACCAGTACTTAGCCCAAATGCAGAAAAAGATCCGCCGGTTGGAATATTCCAGCCGTCCGCTCATTTTCTGTAAGAATCCGCTTCGCTTTGCCAAGAGGCTGGCCATTTATTTGGGATACCATCATTTTGGATACAAAAAGATGGCGGTTGAAATTGAACGGGAAGCCCTTAAATATCCCTTTGAAAATTCCAAACAAGCGGGAGTAACCGTATTTTGTGGTGGATATAATGAGGTGGTAGACCACAGCGTCTTTGAGGAAAGCATCAAGCTTCCCTTTGAGGGATATGAGTTTAATGCTCCGAAGCAGTACGATCAATACTTAACTACTATTTACGGCGATTACATGACGTTACCTCCCCCAGAGCAGCGCATTTCAGCCCATGGATACACAGCCTGGTGGGTAGAAGGCTACGGACCAACGGAGGAATAAGCTGCTATGAACCGTGTTGCTCGATTTATTAAATCGTCCGCTATTTATTTTGCGGGCAATGTCTTGACGAAAATCATTTCATTTTTCCTGCTTCCCCTCTATACCGGCTATATTGCACAAGCCGATATGGGATATTATGATCTATCCACATCTTATATCAACATCATTGTTCCCGTGGTGTGTATGGATATCTGGTCGGGCATCATGCGATATATGTTTGACTTTGAGGAGCAGGAGGATAAATATAAGGCTATCTTTAACGGATGCTTGATTTTTTGTTGTTCTGTGCTGCTCTATGCCGTCGGTACAGGAGTATTGGGCATCATAACTGACATCCGTTATCTATTGCTTATATTCCTTTTCGGCCTCTTTACCATGATCCAAACGGTATACACCTATGTAGCGAGAGGGCTGGGTTACAACGCTATTTTTGCCGCCTCCGGTATTGTGGGCAGCTTGGTAAACTCCGGATCGAATATCGTGATGATTCTAGTGCTCAACATGAGGATAGAATCCTTGTACATTGCCCTTATCTTAGGACTTCTGGTCCAGATTATCATTATGGAAACTAAGGTCAAGCTGATCAAGCATTTCTCGTTTAAACTGTTTGATTGGGCTATGGTTAAGAGTATGCTCCGGTTCTCGTTGCCATTGTCGCTCAATTCCGCTTGCTTCTGGTTTTTATCCAGCTACAACCGCGTTGGCATCTCAAACACATTGGGCCTGGAAGCCAACGGCATTTACAGTATAGCGGCTAAATTTACCTATGTTTTAGGTTTGGTGTCCAACTGCTTCTCTATGGCGTGGCAGGAAATGGTTTACTCCATGGGCAACGAGAAAGAGGATAAGGATAAACTTTATTCCTTAGCGTCCAACTATTATTTGCGTTTTCTCATGTTCGGACTGGTCCTATTGGTGCCGGTGGTCTATGTGGCGTTTCCGATTCTCATCAATCCCCAATATCAAGATGCGTTTAACTTAGTGCCTATGTATCTCTTTGCCACGGTGGCCAGCATCTACAGTGTGTTCCTAGGGGATATTTTTGGCGCAGAGAAAAAGACGGGATCTATTTTTACTTCAACCGTAGCAGCGGCAGCGGTAAACGTCAGCCTATTCCATATTTTGGTGGGCTTTATGGGGATCCAAGCTGCCAATATCTCCTTGCTGTGCGGCTTCTTGGTCAATATTATCCTCCGGATTGTTCTTTTGCGAAAGAGCATTAAAATCACCCTCAATTACAAGATGCTTCTGGGGACGACGGCGCTGTTTGTGGTGGCATTTGTGGTATATCTCACCCAAGGGATGGTTGCCAATATCGCGGTATTTGTTATTTTCTTAGGCATTGCGCTGTTCTCTTTCCGGGATTTACTCCAGAAAGGCCTTGAAGTTGTGAAGCAAAAAAAGGCGGAACTCAAAGAGAAAAAGCAAAAATAAATTGGTATCAGAAAAAAGGCATTTACTTTTTAAGAAGTAAATGCCTTTTTATGATTCATTTGGGCTTGTGGGACTCTAGAATTCTGGGCAGTATAAGCACACAATAAGAAATTTAGGGGGGATATTGTACTTCCCTAGAAAACAAGATATAATGAACTCGTATGTATAAGTGCTACATGGATCTGGAGGAATCCCCTTATGAATGAATCTTTTTCCGATATGGGCAAAGACTTAGGCCGACAAATTGGTAGAACAGTGGAGAAGGTGCTGGGCTCCCGTCAGATGGCAGATTTGGGCCGGATCATCAATACTACCATTCAAAATACCGCAAAGACGGCTGCGGATGCTGCCAGACGTTCGACAGAGAATGCCCAGAGGAGACGACCCAACCGGACGTCTTGGGAGAAGCCGCCTCATGCTGCTTATGGAGGTAAGGTGAATCGTCCATATTACCAGGCGCCCAATCCGACCACGACACAACAGCCCCCGGTTTATACACCGGTACGCCGCAAGCCATCCGGCGACGCCTTGGGGACGGTCTGGGTGGTTTTGGGATTCCTAGGCGCGATTCCTATGGGACTGACTTTCTTGGGATTGTTAATCGCCTGTTTTGTAGTGCCAACTTCACTGATGTTTTTCTTAGCAGGGTTATTTCTTGCTTTATGCCTATCTTGTACTGTCCTGATCGGCTATGGCTTTTCACGCCGCCGACGTGCTGCCCGATTTGCCCAGTATCAAAAGGTCATCCATGGGAAAACCTATTGTTCCATTGGCGATTTGGCGGCTGCTGTCCATGCCTCTCCGGCGTTTGTGGTGAAAGACCTGAAAAAAATGGTGCGTCTTAGAATGTTCCAAGAGGGGTATTTTGATCAGAAGGAGACTTGTTTTATCCTGGATTTTGAGACCTATCAACAATACCTGAAAACCGAGGAAAATGTCCGCCGGCAGAAGATGGAGGAGCAAAAGAAAAAAGAACGCCTCTACCACAATCCTGAACAAGCGGCA
Organism: uncultured Clostridia bacterium; assembly: GCA_904397895.1. Classification (GTDB taxonomy): domain Bacteria; phylum Bacillota; class Clostridia; order Oscillospirales; family Acutalibacteraceae; genus Solibaculum. The sequence goes on along the minus strand of CAJFOZ010000017.1, from coordinate 1,736 downwards.
GTGGAAGATCTTTTGCAGGAAGGCCGGCGGTATATTGGGGTCATCCGTCAGATTAATTTGGATCTTCCGGAAGAGGATATCTCTAAAAAGCTGGATACATTGGAGGACATCACCTCGAAAATTTTTGATTATGTAGGGCAGCATCCTGAGAAGATGCCGCAAATTCGCAAGTTCATGTGCTATTATCTGCCCACTACTATGAAACTCACTGAAGCGTACCGGGATCTGGAACAAAATGGATTGGATACTCCGGAGGTCCGAGAGACAAAAAATGAGATTCAGGAGGCTCTGGACAACATCAATCAGGCCTTCCAAAACCTATTTAACAATTTAGTGCAGGACGATTTGTTGGATGTCTCCAGCAATATATCGGCGTTGGAGGCCATGTTCGCCCAAGAAGGGCTAAGCGGTGATCAGGACTTCCGTCCCACCCTATGATTAAAAAACGGAGGATATAACCGATGGATCAAGAATTTGAGATGCCTACCCTTACAGTAGAACCAGAAAACCCACCAGCAGCACCGGCCGTCCCTACTCCGGCGGAAGAAAAAAAGCCTCCGGTAAAAGAGATCCAACTGACCGAACAAGAGCAGAAAATGGTGGAAGAATTCCTTCCCAAAATTCAGTTGAAGGATTCTAATTTAGTGCTTCAATACGGCTCAGGGGCACAAAAAAAGATCGCTGATTTTTCAGAAAATATTCTCAATAACGTCCGCACCAAAGACTTGGGAGAAATCGGGGAAATGATTTCGCAGGTGGTCACTGGCCTGGAGAGTTTTGACGCAGAGGAGGACAAAGGCTTTTTGGGTTTCTTCCGTCGGACATCTAAGAGGATCGATGCCATGAAGACCAAGTACAACAAAGCCGAAGCAAATCTCAATAAGATTTGTGAAGCGCTGGAAGGGCACCAAGTCCAGCTTATGAAAGACATTGCGCTTCTGGATAAAATGTATGAGTTAAATACAGTGTATTTCAAGGAGCTTTGCCTTTATATTATTGCCGGAAAGAAGAAGCTGGAGCAGGTAAGGGCTACAGAATTGACAGAGCTTACGGAAAAGGCGCAGCTTTCCGGATTGCCGGAGGATGCCCAGGCAGCCAACGATTTAGCGGCACTATGCAACCGGTTTGAGAAAAAGGTCCACGATCTGGAATTGACCCGTATGATTTCCATCCAGATGGCGCCTCAGATCCGCATGGTGCAAAACAACAACATCCAGCTTTCGGATAAGATACAATCCATTTTAGTCAATACCATTCCTTTGTGGAAGAGCCAGATGGTATTGGCTTTGGGGCTAGAACATTCCCGCCAGGCTCTGACGGCCCAGCGTCAGGTCACCGATATGACCAATGAGCTGCTCAACAAAAACGCAGAGATGCTTAAGATGTCCACAGTGGAGACGGCCAAGGAATCGGAACGCGGCATTGTGGATATGGAAACCCTTCGCCATACCAATGAAAGCCTGATTTCCACCCTGGACGAAGTTATGCGCATCCAAGCCGAAGGACGTCAAAAGCGTCAGGAGGCGGAGGCGGAATTGACCCGGTTAGAAGGCGAACTCAAGCAAAAATTACTGCCCGGTCGCAACTAACGTCAGGGCAGCCTGCACATCCGATAAAATTACCGTAAAAAAATCCCCACTGCCTTCGAGAGTGAAGTGACCCCAAAAAGTTAGACAATATTTTGCAGTAGAAATTGTTCAAGCAACCGAAAGGGCTTGTTGTCTGTGCAGTGCAGG
>CAJFOZ010000016.1 GCA_904397895.1 uncultured Clostridia bacterium | reverse complement strand
TGTTCTGTCCACAAAATATGGACTGAACAGCACGAAAAAACACCAGATATACCTCATTTTCCGGCCCCGGCACACTAGGAGACAAAATACTCCACCGCATTGTGAGGGAAGAAGGATTTAAATTCCGTACAAAGTTGGGCGGCTAAGGTCTTGTTGTGAGCCAAAACCAAGGTTGGACGATTGACTTGAGCGATAACATTGGCCATCGTAAAGGTCTTACCGGAACCGGTTACGCCAAGCAATGTCTGTTCTTTATCGCCACTTCGAAGGCCTTCTACCAATTTGGCAATGGCTTCCGGCTGATCCCCTGTCGGCTGATAGGAAGAAACTAATTCAAATTTTTCACGTTCATTTGGGTTACTCATCATAGAAATCCTCATTCCTTGTCAGCGTTATGTTGGCGTGCTTAGTGGCCAATATCAATTTGCCTGTCAAGGGGTATAAACAAATGTTTGCATTGCTTATGTTACTACGTATTGTATGGTTTGTCAATGTTTTAGTATACCAAAAAAGACGTGTTTTTACAACAAAAACGGCACGGCTTCCATTGTTTGCTGAACCAATAAAAATACAAAACATTGCCATTTCCCTGTTGACATTGGCTTTTGAATCTTATATAATAGCTTAAAACTTATGAAGAGAAAGGAAACGTTTTTATCATGGACGACGCTGACAGTAGCGACGCTGACCAAATTTATTTATATTATCTTGATTTTTGGATAAATTAAGGCATAACCTATACCCTTTTTATGGGTGGTAGGCTGTGCCTTTTTGTGTTTTTGCTGTATTCGCCGATAGTTGGCGATCAGAGATAAATTTTTTTGAAAGGAGTGGTTTATCCTTTATGGATAATCACAGACAGCAGCCTTGGCACGCACAGAAACTTGAAGAGATTTTTGCTACATTGCATGCCTCAGAACAAGGGCTGAGTGATGCCGAGGCAGCCAAAAGGCTAGAAAAAAATGGACGCAATGAATTGCGTTCCAAACCGCCTAAGACCATTCTACAAATGCTGAAAGCACAAATCATGGATCCTATGGTGCTGATCTTGATAGGCGCGGCGATATTTTCCGCTGTTCTCCAGGAATGGACAGAGGCTATCGTGATTTTCAGCATCGTAGTGCTGAATGCATTCATTGGCATTGTGCAGGAGAAAAAGGCGCAATCCTCACTGGAGGCCCTTCGGAATATGAGTGCTCCAACGGCACGCGTCTTACGTCAGGGGGAAGAAAGTGTGGTTCCCGCCGGTGAACTGGTTGTGGGCGACGTCGTACTGCTGAGCGACGGTGATATGGTTCCCGCCGATATGCGACTAATCGATTCCGCCAACCTCAAGGTGCAGGAAGCATCCCTCACAGGGGAATCGGTCCCTTCGGAAAAGGACGCCGACCAACAGCTTCCTCAGGATTGCCCGTTAGGCGATCGCAGCAACATGGTGTATACATCCTCTATTGTGACGTACGGGCGTGCCATTGGCGTAGTGGTAGCCACTGGTATGGATACACAAGTGGGTAACATCGCCAACATGTTGGACGACCAGGATGAACTGGATACTCCTTTAAAGCGAAAACTAAATGCGGTGGGCAAAACGCTGACAATAGTAGGGCTGATTGTTTGTGTGCTCATTTTTGTAATTGGCGCATTGTACCAACGCCCTCTAATCCCCCAATTTCTTGTGGCCATCTCTCTGGCCATCTCTATCATACCGGAGGGATTGCCGGCAACGGCCACCATTGTGATGGCGTTAGGCGTCCAGCGGATGGCGAAGAAAAATGCCCTCATCCGCAAGTTGCCCGCAGTGGAGACGCTGGGCAGTGCAACGGTCATTTGCAGCGATAAAACAGGAACATTGACCCTCAATAAAATGACCGTTACCCACATTGCCATCAACGGTGACTTTGAGGCTGGTAAAACAACCCCCATTCAATCGGCTGCAAAAACACATCCTGAGGTCTATCAAGAGCTGGTGTATGCTGCCGCACTGTGTAACGATGCAAGCCTTGACCCCGACCACGAAGGTGAGATCATCGGTGATCCCACTGAAGGGGCGCTGATTCATATGGCGCAGGCTTTTGGCATTGACCACGAATGCCTGGAAGACAAATATCCCCGTCTATTTGAACAGCCCTTTGATTCCGACCGAAAGCGCATGACGACAGTACACCGTATTCAAAATAAATACATCTCTTACACCAAGGGTGCCGTAGATGAGATGCTCCCGTTGTGTACCCAGATTTTAACGTCCCAAGGCGTCCGCCCCATTACGAAGGAGGACCGGGAAAACATTTCAAAGCTATGTCTGGACATGTCTAAAAACGCCTTACGAGTGTTGGGATTTGCTACGAGGACACTTTCTTCTGTCCCAATTGACGACGATGAGGATGTGGAGTTCGACATGACCTTTGTGGGCGCAGTAGGGATGATCGATCCGCCCAGGAAAGAGGTAGCGCAATCGGTAAAAATCTGCCGGGAAGCTGGGATCCGTACCATCATGATTACCGGCGACCATAAAGTAACGGCACTGGCTATTGCAAAAGAACTGGGGATTTATCAAGAAGGCAATACCGTTATTTCAGGCGATGAGCTGGATACGATGACCGATGACCAATTGGATCAATCGGTAAAAACTACTACGGTTTTTGCCCGTGTTTCGCCGGCCGATAAACTCCGCATTATCCAGAGCTTAAAGCGTACCGGCGAAGTTGCCGCTATGACGGGCGACGGTGTCAACGATTCTCCAGCCCTCAAGGCGGCGGATATCGGTGTAGCCATGGGGATCACCGGTACGGACGTGGCCAAAGATGCCTCCGACATGATCCTATTAGACGATAGTTTTACCACCATCGCTTATGCCATCAAAGAAGGACGGCGCGTCTATCGTAATATCCAAAAGGTAATCCAATTTTTGCTGGTGGGTAACATCGCAGAAATCCTGACGCTTTTTATAGCGACCGTCTTTAACTGGGATGCTCCGCTGTTGGCTGTCCACATTTTGTGGGTTAACCTGGCTACAGCTACCCTTCCCGCACTGGCGTTAGGCGTCGATCCTGCGAGTAAAAATATCATGAAACACCAACCGGTGAAATCCGGCACTCTCTTTGAAAAAGATCTGGTACGTCGGGTTATCACACAGGGTATCTTTGTGTCGGCCATGACCATTGCCGCTTATTGGATCGGCGTGAGCATAGGCAGCCATGCAGTAGGCCAAACAATGGCGTTCTGCGTATTGGCTTTTTCCCAAATGCTGCGTGCTTTCAATCAGCGCTCCAATACGGAACCAATCTGGGTAAGGGCTGAAGGTATCAACCCGTGGCTGTTGGTCTCTTTTGCAGCATCGCTTTTGCTGATGGTTTGTATTTTATTCATTCCGGCTTTGCAGAGCATGTTCCATCTTACGGTGTTGAATGCAGCCCAATGGCTGATTGTAATAGGTCTTTCCTTGTGCTCCATCCTACAGGTGGAGATAGTCAAGATGATCAAACGCCTCGTCAGGAAATAAGGGATTTAAGAAGATCCATTGTTAAGTGTAAGGGCCCCGGTTATCGAATAACCTGGGCCCTTACATTATAAGTAAGAGTGCTATGCTTTTACAAAATGAAAATCACAGTAAGATGATCCTTCGCCCAGAGTGCCCATACGTTCAAATTTGATTTTGGGTAGCAGGCCGGAAAAAGAGATGGTATCGTTTTCACAGTAGACGCAGCATAGTTCGGGGCATCCGTATCGATTTGTCAAATCCCAGTAGATGCATCGATGTAAATTAAAATGGATCTCTTTTTTGTCGCATCGCACCCACTCTGTTTGCCAACCCTCTTCTGGAAAATTCTTTTTCATGAATTTTTTTACACCCAAACGATAAATCATATAGGCAAACGGCATTTTAGCGAGACCCTGCATCTCTTGTTTTTTGATCGAAGCCGCTTTATGCGTCTCCTTTTTTACATAGAAGAGCGCTTCGGTTGCCTTCATCCCCCTAGAAAGCAGCGTTTTATAATAGGCCATTGGTGAAAATAATTTTTTCTCAAGATGTTCCCGGATGACATCACTTCCCCGGTCGTCTGCGCTACTGAGCAATTGCTCATAAAGACTTTGGGTTTGATCGTAGATTTCCTTCCCTTCTTTTTCGCCAAATTCTTTGACGCAGTCCCCTTTTAAAAAGGAAAGGGTGGTTTGTTCAATGGTCATCGTTTTCCGCCTCCGCTATTTTTTGAAAGACATTTTGAGCATGCTTTTGTAGGACGTCCGCCTTTGTAACGGCGATTCCCCATTTCTCATCGCCTAGGACAATCAAGATATCTCCTGCTTTGATCTGGAAGGTTTCTCTCGCCTCTTTGGGAATGATAATCTGCCCCCTCTCCCCTACTTTAACGGTTCCAAAAATATAGTGCCCTTTTGGGATCTCCATAATGATCTCTCCTTCGCCATATAATACATACAAATATGTATTTCATATTTGTATGTATTATATGGCCGTTGACGTCAAAAGTCAAGGGAAATAAAAGATTAATAAAAAACACACCCACAGTAAAAACTCTTCCTGTGGGTGCGTTTTAATTGTACCAGAAAAACCGGCCGTTTATTCTGAAACAATGGGTGAACCATCGAATATGCTTGTATACCGCCGGCTTTCTCTCATAGAAACAAAATCGTCATCCGCTACAATAATATGGTCAACAAGATGGACATTGACATACTTGAGCGCACGCATTAGCTGATAAGTTGTTTCCACATCGTCTTCGGATGGAATGGCCAAACCGTTGGGATGATTATGGGCTAGGATTCCTGCACTTGCCTTGTACCGCATGACCAATTCCACAACTTTACGTATATTGAGATTGACTTCATTGACCGCGCCTTCTGAAACAATGCTGCAATTTAAAATCCGACTTTTTGCATCCAGTGATACAAAATAGATGATTTCTTCTGTCCGTCCGATAAACTTTGGTTTGAGGAATTCCCCTGCTTTCTCTACACTGTTGATGCTGCGAATATCCGATGTGCGATCCACCATATACCATCTACAAATGGAAGTGATCATTTTAATTAAAGTGGCTGTGTTGGCTCCTACGCCGGGCACTTTTAAAAGCTCGTCATAAGGTGCATCCAAGGTCGCGGAAAAGCTGCCGAAACGGTCGATCAAATTATGAGCAACGTCATTGGTATCCTTGCGTGGGATGGAGTAAAAGAGCAAAAGCTCCAACACATTGTGGGGTTCAAAATGATCCAAACCTTCTCTTAAAAAGCGGTTACGAAGACGGTCCCTATGTCCGTTATGCGACATGATATAACCTCAAACTATATTTTCTGGCGTGGGCCATGTTACACCTTCCGACTTCCGGGTTTTACCAGCGGGATATTCCCTTCTTTGCAAATGGGGCATTCGTCGGGTTCCCAGGAGTCCACATGCAGTGAGATGACGGCCTTAAAAGGAACGCCAAAGTCAATGGCGCCGCCAGTGCGGTCCACAATAGAGCCGATGCCTGCCACAATACCGCCTTGCTGCTTTACGATCTCCATGACTTCACGGACCGAACCGCCGGTGGTGACCACATCCTCCACAATCAGGACGCGCTGGCCAGGCTGGATAGCAAAACCACGGCGCAGAGCCATCTTACCATCGGCATCCCGCTCGGCAAAGAAATTCTCCACCTTCAAATGGCGGCTGACTTCATAGGCCATCTGCACAGCGCCCAAAGCCGGCCCGATGACCAATTGGATGTTATCTTCAGCAAAATGCTCTGCCAAAGCGGCGCAGAGTTCTTCGCTATATTTGGTATTGCGGAAAATTTTAGCGCACTGCAAATACTTATTGCTGTGACGGCCGGAAGTCAGGCGAAAATGCCCTTCCATCAAAACGCCGGCTTCTTTTAATACTTCTAAAACCCGTTCTTGAGAAATCATGAGCAACGTCCCCTTTACACAATTTGTTACTCCTGATTATATACCAAAAAATCCTTTTTGAAAAGATGAATCAACAGACTGAGACAATTTATCTCAAAACTCGCAAACAAACCCATCCCGCCGTCGGCATTCAGCAGGATAGGTTTGTAATTTTCACCTGGATTTTTTTATTGGATTAATCAAAAGATCACAACCAGTTTTGGATGTAATTCTGAATCTCCTCAAACCATTCTACGACTTTAAATTTTACTTCGTACTGTTCCCCACCTTCCACAATATCGGTCTCCTGAGGACTCAGCACATCTTCAATTTGTTTGGGATCTTCGGCCGCAGGCAGGCACATGGGAGGAAACATGACACACCACCAATTGTGTCCTTCTCCAGATCCAATCAATACCCGCAGGGCGTCGTACTGACCGGCAGGTAACGTGACAGTATCATATTGTCTTGTATTAAAATAGGTGTTCTCCAAGCGGATCTCTACTGGATAATCGTATCCTTGGCGTTGGATTTCATCCTTGGCCGCCGCTTCCAATTCGGGAAGATGCTGCTTGACAATTTGTTCAGCTTGTTCCCGGCTGGATACGCCGTCCATGAGATGTTCCGATTCCAGGAGGATGCGATCGCGCACCCTGAGCTTCAATGCCTGATCCTCTTGGCTGTCGGAATTGGCGAGGACATGAAGCCGGAAAACGCTTTCTCTTATGTTCTGACACTGCTGGGAAAAGCTGGCCATACTGCAAAGCACCGCTATGACAAATCCCATCGACAAAGCCATTAATAATCTTTTGAAGTTCATAAAAAATCCCGTCCTTTTCCAATGGTGTTACCATCAGTATGGGACGGGTTTCTATCACTTATTCCATGAAATTAAATTATTTTGCAACCGTGACCAATGGGACGTGTATCAAAAACTTCACGATAGGTTTGCATCAACCGATCCCGGCATGCTTTCATCTGCTTTTCTTCGGCAAATAAACCAAATACAGTGGGGCCGCTGCCGCTCATACAGCTTGCCATAGCGCCACAATTTTTCATAACGCCTCGGATGTGGTCCAGCTCAGGCAGACAGATTACCTGCTCAAACACATTGCCCACCAAAGGTGCAATCGAAGAAAGATCACTTTTCTTCAAAGCCCCAATCATTCCATCCACATCCGGATGGATGACCTCTTTTAAACCGTCAAACCGGCGGTATGCCTCTTGGGTAGAAACGCCAACGTCCGGTTTGCATAGAAGAATGAAACAATCCGGGAGAGGCAAAAGAGCAGAAAGGCTTGTCCCAATACCCTGGGCCAAAGAGGTTCCACCTTGCAGACAAAAGGGGACGTCCGCTCCTAGTTTAGCCCCTAGATCCAGCAGGGATTCGGACGACATCCGAGTGTACAAATGGTTGAGTGCCAAAAGTACAGCAGCGGCATCGGCGCTGCCACCTGCCAATCCTGCCGCCATGGGGATATTCTTTTGGAGATGGATGGACACGCCTTCCCCTTTTATGCCGGCCTGATCCAGATAAAGGCGCGCTGCCCGGTATGCTAAATTTGTATCATCCATAGGCAGATCAGGGCGGGAACAGGATAATGAAATTCCGCCGCTTGACGGCGCAACCTCTACCGTATCGCATAAGTCCACCGATTGCATCACCATACGCACGAGATGATATCCATCGTCCCGGCAGCCGGTGATATCCAAAGACAAATTGATCTTTGCAGGCGCTTTGACCAAAATACCCATGATTCGGCTGCTCCTTTTCCTTATGGCGTAGCGTTCAAAAACTTCTTAATACGCTTGAGCGCTTCAATAATATGTTTGGTCGAATAGCAGTATGAAACGCGTACAAACCCTTCCCCGCTTTCACCAAAGGCATTGCCAGGCACCAAAGCCACCTTTTGATCGTAAAGAAGCTTTTCACAAAAAGTCTCAGAATCCATGCCCGTCGATCGAATACAGGGGAAGCAGTAAAAGGCTCCTTCCGGCTCAAAACAATCGAGCCCCAGGGAACGAAGGCCTTCCACAATCAGGCGTCGACGCATATCGTACTCATCCCGCATGCTCTCAATATCCCCATCTCCAGCCCGCATAGCCTCTACAGCAGCGTACTGGGCGGTGGTAGGGGCGCTCATAATGGCAAACTGGTGCAATTTTGTCATGGCGCCGATGATCTCCTTAGGCCCACACGCATAACCCAATCGCCAACCGGTCATGGCGTAGGACTTGGAGAACCCGCTGATCAAGATGGTGTGTTCCCACATTCCCTCAATGGAGGCAATGGATTCATGACAGGCCTTGCCATAGGTTAGTTCCCCGTAAATCTCATCGGCCAGTACCATAATATTGGTGCCTCGGATGACCTCGGCAATGGCCTCTAGATGTTCCCGACGCATAACGGCTCCCGTGGGATTGTTGGGATAAGGTAAAATGAGCAGTTTGGTTCTTGGAGTGATGGCGTTGCGCAGCTGCTCGGCCGTCAACCGGAAACGGTCCTCCGATTTGGTCTCGATGATAACAGGGACTCCCCCGGCCATCTCGGTGATAGGACGATAACAGACAAAGGATGGTTCGGGGATAATGACCTCATCCCCGTAGTCCACCAGAGAGCGTATGCACAAATCAATGGCTTCCGATCCACCCACCGTTACCAGAACTTCGTTTTCTGGATGATAGGAAACGTGGAACCGGCGGGAAAGATAACTGCTGATTTCCCGCCGCAGTTCCATTAAACCGCTGTTGGAAGTATAATGTGTTTTCCCCTTTTCCAGGGAGTGGATACCGGCTTGGCGGACATGCCATGGAGTCATAAAATCCGGTTCGCCTACCGAAAGGGAAATGACGTCATCCATTTCAGCAGCGATGTCAAAAAAACGCCGAATACCCGACGGCTTTACACGACGCAACCGTTCGGTCATCAGATTTTCATAATCCATCACAGCAGGATGTTCCTCCTCTCGTCGGGAGGGACTGTGTTCATCAGCAGGCCTTTTTCTTTGTAGCGGCTTAGGACAAAATGGGTGGCGGTAGACAACACCGACTCCAAAGGAGACAGGCGTTTTGCCACAAACATAGCGATTTCCTGGAAGGTGCGTCCGTTGAGCATGACTGCTACATCAAAGCCGCCCGACATCAAATAAACGTCCTGCACTTCCTCAAAGGCCGCGATGGTATGGGCAATCTCGTCAAAGCCCAGGTCCCGCTTGGGAGTGACCTTCAGCTCGATGAGGGCTGTGACGTATTCACGTTCTGTTTTATCCCAATTGATCACCGTTTTATAGCCCCGGATAACCCCCTGCTTTTCCAAACGGTCGATCTCGGCAGCCACCTCTTCCGGCGTCATACCCAGCATCACGGCCATTTGCTCATTGCTCAAACGGGCGTTTTCATCCAATAATTTCAATAGCTTTTCCACTGTTATTCCCTCCTTTTAAGTTTGAACCGATTGGGTCCCATGACCCTGAATACAAAACAAAAATACAGAATTTGCATTATTATAGCGCAACATATCCTGAGATGCAACAATCAGTTGAGAGATAAAAACACAGGTTTGTGCTGCTCAAAATAGGCCACTCGGGTAAATCCGGCTTGTTTTGCTAAGTCCATTCCCTTCTCAATGCCAAAGCCCACCCGGGCCGATTGGTGAGAATCCGATCCTACGGTGATGATTTCCCCTCCTAGCTCCTTAAAGCGGCGGATGATCTTGAGATCAGGCATGGTGGAGCCTAGCGGGGAATCCAGAGTCGAAGTGTTGATTTCCAACCCCTTTTCTTGGGAGGCGAGGGTTTGAAGGATATCGTCGATTAAATCGCTGTAGGGAGATAGATCCACTTGGATGCCATGGACGCCTTGGATATACCGCAAAGGATAGGTCAGATGTGCAAGGCTGTCAAAATGTCCCCACTGCACCAGCTCCAGCATCTCGGAAAAGTAACTTTCCAGAAGCCGTTTGATGTTTTCCTTTTTATAGTCCAAATAATAAAAATCCTGCTTGCCGCGGACATTGTGCAGCGAAGCCAGAACGAAATCCAACATCGGGGTATGAGAAACGCGTTCGGCACACGCATAATTTTGAGTGGCCTGCCCCATCTCGACGCCCACCAATACTTTCACCCGGCCACGGAAGACCTCCCTGGCCTTGACGGTTTCAAACACGGCTTGACGGAGAGAACGGTCATAGTGATCCTGATAAAAGCTGTTCATTTCGCAATGATCTGTAATGGCAATGGCAATCAATCCCCGTTTTACCGCTCGTTCGCACAAGCTAGTAGGCGGGTCAATTCCATCCGGGGAGCTGTCGGAATGGGTGTGTGTATCAGCCATAAATTGATAGGACATGGTTGCGATCCCTCCTTTGCGGTATCTATCATACCACAATTTTTCCCAGAAAGGAACCACCTAGCCAAATACTAGCCTATAATTTGGATCTGTGGTACAATCTAAGAATCCCTAATCGAGACAAGGAGATGCAATCATGCAGTATACAATTTATCCAGCCTCCGCCCAGCATGCCCAGATGCTCAATGACATCCACTATCAAAGCTGGATCATGTGTTATCGGGGCATGATTGACGACCATTTTCTCGATACGATGGATTCACAACGGTGGACGGGATTCTTTCAAGAGGCCCTTGGCGTCATTTTAAAAGGGGCTATTTTAGAAGTGGATGGCAAACCGGCCGGTTGTGTCACCTATAAAATAAGCGATCAGCCGTATGGGGATGGGCAAGTCGGCGAGATTGTTTCTTTTTATTTTTTGCCTGACTTTTGGGGCAAAGGGGTATCGGCTGCTTTGATGCAGTGGGTTTTGGATCGGCTGAAAGAGATGAAATGTTCCCTTGCGTCGCTTTGGGTGCTGGAGCAAAACAAAAGGGCCCGTCGTTTTTATGAGAAAATGGGTTTTTGTCTGACAAGTGAATTGCTTTACAGTAAAATAGGAGACCAAGAAACGACGGATTTACGCATGTTAAAAACCTTATAATAGATCATTTTAAGCCAGAACAAAGAAAAAACCTCCCTTTTGTCACATAAGGGAGGTTTTTATCTGTAAAGCTGAATATCTTTACAAGAAATTTTATGCAAGTTCTTCTACTTTGTCGGCAGCATGATCCAACCAATCGCCTTCGAATAGTTCCACAGCGCCGGCGTCGCATACTTTTGCCAAAGCGGGATCCATCGGGATCTTGCCGAGAACCGGCAATCCATATTCAGCGGCCGTTTGATCGATGTGGCTTTCGCCAAATACCTTGATCTGCTTTTTGCAGTCCGGGCATTCCACATAGCTCATATTTTCCACAATGCCCAAAATCGGTACATTCATGAGCCTAGCCATGTTGACGGCCTTGGATACAATCATGCCCACCAGTTCTTGGGGAGAAGTGACCACGATGATACCGTCCAGCGGAATGGATTGGAACACAGTCAGCGGGACGTCGCCGGTTCCGGGAGGCATGTCCACAAACATGTAATCCACATCCGACCAAATCACGTCGGTCCAGAATTGCTTTACGGTACCGGCGATGATGGGGCCTCTCCACACCACAGGATCGCTTTCGTTTTCCAGCAGGAGGTTGAGGGACATGACGCTGATCCCCATTTGGGAGCGGACGGGATAAAGCCCCAGATCGCTGCCGGTGGCTTTTTCGCGCAGGCCAAACATGGTGGGGATGGACGGGCCCGTGATATCAGCATCCAAAATGGCGGTACGATGGCCGCGACGGTTCATGAGCACCGACATCAGGGAGGTAACCAAAGATTTACCTACGCCGCCTTTGCCGCTGACGACACCGATCACTTTTTTGATATTGCTCATTTCATGGGGTTTTTCCAAAAAATCAGCCGGACTGGGCTGACGTTCCGAACAATTGCTGCTGCAAGATCCGCAGTCATGAGAACAAGATTCGCTCATTGTAATTCTCCAATCTCCGGCGGCCTTCAAATCAATCGTAACATCACCTGTCCCCTCCGCCGGGCGAGGGACAGCGTCCGAAGATCTACCCTACTCCTTCTGAGCAGAAGGACCTTCCCCCCACTGATAGGGGCATTGCATACAATTCTGGCTGCATTGGAAGCGCATATCAGTGACGGTGTAATGACCGCCTTCAATTGAGATGCTCTTTCCATCGACCAAAGCAAGCGCCGCCTTCCTCCTGGCTGCCGTTAAGATACGTTGGACCGTCCCACGGGATACGTCCATGTGCCGCGCCGCTTCCTCCTGATCCAAGCCTTCCAGATCGCACAACCGCAGTGCTTCCAATTCCTCCACATTGATGACGACGCATTCCCGCTGGCCACCGGTATCCGGAAGGAACAACCGGCATTTTGGCTCGGCACAAACACGTCTGCATTTGGAAATCCGCGGCATACTCCACCTCCCATATCATACAAATGGGCATATGCACAGCAGAAATTATACTGTGCATATGCCCATTTGTCAAGGCGCAATCCCACCCAATTTTAGCTTTTTATGGAATCCTTTTTGGAAAGAGGGATTTGTTTGCCGTCCTTTTCAATGACAATGTTATCCAAAGCTGCTGTTAAACTGCGGCGATAAGCTAAAATGTACTGTTTACGCAATTCGTGTTGCTCCTCTTTTTCCTCTGGGGTGAGGCCGATCTCACGGCTTTTTTTAGCCAGTTCATTGATCCGGCTGATCTGACGTTGATTCATTTTTGATCATGCCCTCTTTCTTACACATTCCCTATTCCAGGGTTTATTTACCTACCTATTTAAATACTAACCCCATTATAACACAAAAATCCGACAAATGCATGCACTCCATCAAAAGAAAATTCAAAACATCCCTGATGATTTTACAGCATGGCAAAAAACTTGACAAAATTCTGACAAAAATGCATAATGAAAGGCAGATGCGTCTTTGACCAGACGAGACATGAAAATGCTGTCGACCAAGCAAATGAGGGAGGATTTTTTATTATGCGCGCTGTCATTACTGTAATCGGAAAAGACATGATGGGAATTCTGGCCAAGGTAACCACCTTGTGTTATGAAAGCAATGTGAATGTCATCGAGGTGACGCAATCGGTGCTGCAAGATCTGTTTGCCATGACCATGATGGTGGATATGGAAAAATGCAGCGTCCCTTTTACGGAACTATCCGACCGCATGAAGCAGCTTGGGGAAGATATGGGCCTTTCCATTCAGATGATGCACGAGGATATCTTTAACTCTATGCACCGTATCTAAACTGGCTGGATATCCTATTGTTTGAATTGGAGGATTTTTATGTTAAACGCTCGTGATATTTTAGAAACCATCAATATGATTAACAATGAGCATCTGGATGTCCGCACCATTACCATGGGCATCTCACTTTTGGACTGTTGCGATCCGGATGTGGAGGCCGCCTGCGCAAAAATTTACGATAAGATTTGCCGTTATGCAAAGGATCTGGTAAAGGTCGGCCAAGATATCGAAAAGGAATACGGTATTCCGATTATCAATAAAAGGATTGCCGTCACCCCTATCGCTATGATCGCCGCCTCCTGCCAGACTATGAACACCGTCCGTTTTGCCATGACGTTGGAAAAAGCCGCGCAGACAGTGGGCGTCAACTTCATCGGGGGATATTCGGCTTTGGTGCAAAAGGGTTTTGCCCCAGGCGACTATGCGTTGATCCAAAGCATCCCGGAAGCCCTTTCGGTGACGGAACATGTTTGTTCATCGGTCAACATCGGCTCCACCAAAACCGGTATCAATATGGATGCTGTGGCGATGATGGGTAAAATTGTGCGTCAAACGGCGGAAATTACCGCCGATCGGGACTGCATCGGTTGCGCAAAACTGGTGGTGTTTTGCAATGCCCCTGAAGATAACCCCTTTATGGCGGGTGCCTTCCACGGCGCAGGGGAACCGGACTGCGTCATCAATGTGGGCGTATCCGGCCCCGGCGTAGTGCGTGCCGCTTTACAGAAACTGAGCCCCGACAGCGATCTAACAGAGGTGGCCGACACGGTGAAACGCACTGCTTTTAAGATCACAAGGATGGGACAATTGGTGGCACGGGAAGCTTCCAAAAGGCTGTGTGTTCCTTTTGGTATTGTGGATCTTTCCCTGGCTCCCACACCAGCGGTAGGCGATTCAGTGGCTCATATCTTGGAGGAGATGGGATTAAAGCAATGCGGATCTCACGGCACAACAGCCGCTTTGGCATTGCTCAACGACGCAGTCAAAAAGGGCGGTGCTATGGCGTCCTCCCACGTAGGAGGTTTGTCCGGCGCATTTATCCCTGTGACGGAAGATGCCGGCATGATCGACGCCGCCCGTTCCGGTTGTCTTACTTTGGAGAAATTAGAGGCTATGACTTCAGTATGCTCGGTTGGCTTGGACATGATCGCTATTCCTGGAGATACAACGGCGGAGATTATCTCGGCCATTATCGCTGATGAAGCCGCTATTGGTATGGTCAATTCCAAAACGACGGCTGTCCGAGTCATTCCAGCCATTGGCAAAGAGGCTGGAGAAGAACTCTCCTTTGGCGGATTGTTGGGCGGAGGACCGATTATGCCGGTCAACACCACTTCCCCTGCTCAATTCATCCATCGAGGGGGACGCATTCCTGCACCGCTCCAGAGTTTAAAAAACTAGGGATTGTTCCAGCTTTTACAACAAAATTCTGTTGTTTTGTGACTAAGATTGTCTATTATTTTCATATTGTAATCATAGAAAAATAGGTATATAATCTGTTAGGACAAAACGATAAGGGAGTTTTAATACCCCATACCTATTTTGGATCAACCAATGTGGGGAGGACGTTATGCGTTCTCCCCCTCCATTTTAGCATAACATTGGAGTGAATCCCTTTGGCGGTGATACAATGGGGTACTTTTACGTTTGCTTTATTTGTGTTTTGTAAGGGAGATGCTACTATGCAAGATACCATTCGTCGGATCCTTGAGATGGATGAGCAGGCTAGGCAATTGACAGAAGACGCCTCGTCTATGCGTGCTCAGGCGGAACTTTCTATTGAAGATCGGAAAAGAACGCTCAAGGAGCAATATCTCAATCGTGCAAAGGAAAAGATCAGCCAGATTGAGGAAAAAGAGCATGGGTTTGCAGACGAGGAATGGGAAGCTACGGTCCAAAAGTATCAGCTCATTCGGCAAAGGCTGGACGATACATGCAAAAGAAATTTTGACGCTTGGGTTGAACAAATCGTGTCCCAAACCATAGCGCAGTAAAGACCATACGGCCTGTTGACTGAAGCATGGCCGCAGCACTTTTGCCGTCTAATTCTTGTGAGGCGGCGGATTGGAGGTCACGATGCTCGGTAGTTTGTCCAACAACACCATCTGGGCCAAGGTGATGGCCAAATTTGGCCATCGTCTCACCGCTCAAAACTATAATGATCTATTAGCCTGTCAGTCGGTGGGAGAAGCAGCTCTTTATTTAAAAAACAATACCTATTATGATTCCATCCTGGACGAAGTGAAAAATACGGATGTCCATCGGGGCAGGTTGGAAGAATTGCTTCATCGACGCCAATTTGAAGATTTCTCTTCCCTGTGTGCATTTGAGTTTGCAGGAAGCAGCTTTTTTTATAAAATCATTATCCGTCGCAATGAGATTGAGCAGCTTTTGCATTGCCTGAGGCTTTTGTCGTTTGGGAAAGAGGATGAGTACTTATTTCGTCTCCCTACCTTTTTTGCCAATCACACAGAGATCAACCTGATTGGATTGGCAAAATGCAAAACCTTCGATGAAATCCTCTCTGTTTTGGCGGATACGGAATATGCGGCCATGCTCAAGAAGTTTAAGCCTCAGGAAGGCCAGCCGTTGGATTTCACAGGAATCGAAACCACTCTCAATACGTACCTTTACGATACGATTTTTTCTTTGATTAAGAAAAATACCCATGGTTCAGCTCGCAAGGAATTATCGGAGCTCTACAACATGGAGGCGGAACTGGAAAATGTTTTGCGCATTGTAAGGTTAAAGAAAGGATTTAGACTCTCCCCTCAGTTCATCCGATCCTGCTTGATTTCCCATTGGCTTTATATTACTCCAAAGCTATTGGAAGATATGCTGGAAGCTGAATCGGCAGATGAAGTGCTGCGTATTTTTCAAAAGAGTAAATACGGCAAAAAGATGCCCCAAGATAAGGATTATTTATATTATGAGCAGCGTTTTCAGCAGATCCTATTTCAGAAAGCTATCCACATGCTGCACTTTTCAGTAAACCCATCCTCCATCTTCGCAGCTTATAGTGTTTTTTCTCGAATAGAACTTCACAATATCATCAATATCATCGAAGGAATTCGATATCAATTAAGCCAAGACCAGATCAGAGAAATGCTGATTTTGGAAAACTCATAAACAAGGGCGGGTGCTCACAAATGGCGATTGAAAAGATGATGCTCGTCAACCTACTGGGAAAGATGGAAAACTTCGATCGGGATGCGGAAATCCTGGTAAATGAGGAATTCCATCCCGAAAAGACCATGGCCTTTTTGGACGATACCAGTGGTTACACATCCATCAATGAAGAGAATCCTTACACCCAGAAGTTGCAGCTACTAAACGACTTATCCAAGGCCAATTCTCCCCCAATCGATATGGAACATAGAAAGGTAACTCCCATGGAAATCGCTGAAATTGAGAGTTACATTGAAGATGTAGGAACGCAGTTTAGCGTTTTGGCCTCCCGGCAAAAGACGTTGCAAGACGCCATTGCAAGGGACCGTCTTTACATCTCTCAGCTGGAGCATTTTAAGGAATTGGATACACGGCTGGATCAGGTATTTTCCAGTGAATTTATTAAAGTTCGCTTTGGACGTATTCCCCGAGACAGTTATCCAAAATTACAAGCTTATTCCAGCAACCCTTACCTGATCTTCATTCCCTGTTCTACAGACGATACCCATTATTGGGGTGTTTATTTCTGCCCTCACGATCATGCAGATAAGATTGACCGCATTTTCTCCCACTTGTATTTTGAACGCCTGCGTGTTCCGGGAGTCAATGGCACTCCAAAAGAAGGCATTGAAAAACTCCAGAGGGCGGTAGAACTCAATGAGAAAAAGCTAGAGGAATCCCGCCAAAAAATGCAGGAGCTTTGGCAAAAAGAACGGGATCAAGTGGAAGCAATCGGTGCTTATCTGCTCCATCTCAGCGACATCTTTAATCTAAAACGTTGCGCTGCGAAGCACGGCGGGTTATATCACGTTATCGGATGGATCCCGGCCAAGAGGGCGAAGGCATTAAAAGCCCATTACGATCGGATGAATGACACACAGTGCATCATAGATCCGCCAGAGGAACCGGATCCCATTCATCCCAAGGCGGAGGCCAATCCTCCTACGCGCCTGAAAAACAATTGGCTTACCAAACCTTTTGAAATGTTTGTCGATATGTTTGGTTTGCCGACCTATCGGGAAATCGATCCCACAGGATTTGTAGCCATTACATATTCTATTTTATTTGGCATCATGTTTGGCGACTTCGGCCAAGGGCTTTTGGTGATCGGTGTAGGGGCCTTCATGTGGAAGAAAATGAAGATGAAGCTGGGGCCAATCCTCATGCGTGTCGGTATTTTTTCTTCCCTGTTCGGCTTGGTTTACGGTGAGGTTTTCGGTTTTGAAGGAGTTCTGGACGGCTTCTATGAAAACGTCCTAGGAGTGAAGCCTTTCAAGGTGATGGAAGGAGAACATATCATTATCATCCTTCTTTCGGCCGTTGGATTGGGCGTATTAATGGCTATTGTCTCTATGATTCTCAATATCTATTCGGCCTTGCGACGGCGAGATTTTGAAACGGGATTATTTGGTCCCAGCGGCGTGGCCGGCCTGGTGTTTTACACTTCCTTGATTGTAGGCGCGCTGCTTCAGATGGTTTTCCAAATCCCGGTGATGAATATAGCCTATATCCTTATTTTGATTGTGGTGCCGCTATTCTGTATTTTCTTCCGCGGCCCGCTCAGTGATCTTGTTTCCGGCAAGAAAAACTGGATGCCGGAACAAATTGGAGGATACATCGTCGAAAATTTCTTTGAGATGTTTGAATTCCTGCTGAGCTACTTTACAAACACCCTCTCGTTCTTGCGCGTGGGCGCATTTGCATTGGTGCATGCCGGTATGATGATGGTGGTCTTTACGATCGCTGGCCTATTTGGCCCTATCGGATACACAATAACAGCAATCATCGGCAATGCAATTGTATCTGCTTTGGAGGGATTGCTTGTCGGGATTCAAGTGCTGAGGCTAGAGTATTACGAAATGTTCAGCCGGTTCTATGAAGGTGGCGGACGTCCGTTCCGCACGGTTAAGAACCTGCGCAATGTGGAGTAAGGAAAGAGCCTATCCCCCACTTTTCATTATTAAGGAGGAAAAATTATGTACGTCGTATTTGCACTGATTGTTTTGGCTGCAGTGGCCATCCCCTTTGTTCTGTCCATCCGTAGCTTGAAAAAGACAGGCAGCGCTAGAAAGGCTGTCAAGGTTAATTTGATTGCTTTTGCCGCAGTTGCACTGCTTTGCGCTGCCGCCCCGTTTATGGCTTCGGCCGCCCCTGCTGAGGATGCCGCCGCTACTCCTACCGCCACCGCTTCTCAGGAGACTACAGACGGTACAGCAGACAAAGGCATCGGTTACATCGCCGCCGCTTTGGCAGTGGGCCTCTCCGGCATCGGCGGTGGTATCTCGGTAGCTGCTGCTGCTCCTGCCGCCATCGGCGCTACTTCGGAAGATCAGAAGAACTTTGCAAAATCCTTGATCTTCGTTGCACTGGGTGAAGGTATTGCCCTTTACGGCTTGGTTGTCTCCATTTTGATCCTCTTCACCTAATACTGGGAAGTCGATTTGAGTTTGCAGGAAAGTCGGTGAACCCGCATGAAATTCCAGGTGATCAGCGACAATATTGATACCCTAGTCGGTATGCGTCTGGCCGGCATCGAGGGCGTCATCGCTCACGAGCCGGAAGAGGTGCAGAAGGCTTTAACCGAAGCTGTCAACGATCCCACCATTGGTGTGGTTTTGGTGACCCAAAGGCTTGTGAGCCTCTGCCCTGATTTGGTCTACGATATCAAGCTCAACCAGCATCGCCTTCTGATTGTGGAGATTCCGGACCGCCATGGTTCGGGACGGGAAGAGAATTCCATCACCCGTTACGTCCGCGAGGCCATTGGTGTAAAGCTGTAAAGAGCTTTTCCCCGCCGAATTGGAGATTCAAGGGAGGTTTTGCGTTATGGATATACAGCAGCAAGACGAAAGACTAAGCAAGTTCATAGAAGCCATCAACAAGGACGCTGAAGAAAGACGTTCCCGCATCTTGGCAGAGGTGGAGGAGTACAACAAAGCCGAAATGGAGAAGGCTGAAACGGAGGCTTTGACCGAAGCTTATCACATGATCCAGGAGCAGATGGCTCAAATGCGTACGTCCATCCGGCGTGAGCTCTCTCAAAAAGAGATTGCTTTGCATCGGGAGACTCTGATGCAAAGGGAGAATATCACAAAACAGGTGTTTGAGGCAGCCACTAAGCGCCTTATGGAGTTTACACAGTCGGCTGACTACGAAGCTTTTTTGGTCAAAGCCGCTACCAATGCCACATCGGTTTTCCAAAAGGGTGATGTCGTCATTTGGATGCGCCCCAGCGACATGAAGTTTGCCAACGTGGTGACCAAGGTGTTTGAAGGCCGTGCAACCACCCAAGAGGATGAGAGCATCCTCTTAGGTGGCATGCGCATCCAATGCCAGGAGTTGGGCCTTGTGATTGACGATACGCTGGACACTCGTCTTGACGATCAGAAATCCTGGTTTGCCGAGCATTCCGGTCTGGCGGTGACGGCAGAATCCTAATCTCTTGGAGGTGAGCCAGTTGGCTGAAAAGAATGTAGTATATAGTATCAATGGTCCGGTTGTTACGGTCAAGGACACCAAAGCCTTTTCCATGCTGGAGATGGTGTATGTGGGCCACAAGGGGCTTGTAGGTGAAGTGATCGGCATTACCGACCAGTTTACCACCATCCAGGTTTACGAGGTGACGACAGGCCTCCGTCCTGGTGAGCCTGTTCAAGGAACTGGGGCGCCTATGAGTGTCCTGCTGGGACCTGGCATTATCAGCAATATTTTTGACGGGATCGAGCGTCCCCTCCGTAGCATTGCCGAGGAAGAAGGAGCCTTTATTGGAGAGGGTTGTAACATCTCGGCTTTGGATGAAGAAAAACTGTGGGATGTTACCATTACCGTCAAACCCGGCGACCAATTGTCCGGCGGCAGTGTGTACGCTTCTTGTCCGGAGACACCTCTCATCACCCATTATTGTACCATCGAGCCCAATATAACCGGCCAGGTGACGTGGGTTGCTCCTAACGGCCAATATAAAATCCACGATACCGTGGTGAAGATCAAGGATCAAAAGGGCTGTGAGCGGGAATTGAGTTTATGCCATCGTTGGCCCATCCGTGTTCCCCGTCCCGTGGCGGAGCGTATGCCGGCCAGCCGTCCCCTTATTACGGGACAACGTGTCATCGACAGCCTTCTCCCCATCGCAAAGGGAGGTACAGCCGCTATCCCCGGCGGATTTGGTACCGGCAAGACCATGACCCAGCATCAGCTGGCAAAATGGTGTGACGCCGATATCATTGTCTACATCGGCTGCGGTGAGCGCGGCAACGAGATGTCCCAGGTTCTGGAGGAGTTTAGCGAGCTCATCGACCCCAAATCCAACCGTCCTTTGACCGACCGTACCGTGCTCATAGCCAACACCTCCAATATGCCTGTGGCCGCCCGCGAAGCTTCTATTTACACCGGCATCACGCTGGCTGAGTATTATCGCGATATGGGATATCATGTGGCCATCATGGCCGACTCCACTTCCCGTTGGGCCGAGGCATTGCGTGAAATCTCCGGCCGTCTGGAGGAAATGCCGGCTGAAGAAGGATTCCCCGCCTACCTGCCCTCCCGTCTTTCGGAATTCTACGAGAGAGCCGGATATATGAAAACATTGGGCGGCAAAGAGGGTTCGGTCACGGTGATCGGCGCTGTCTCCCCGCAGGGTTCCGACTTCTCCGAGCCGGTCACCCAGAACACCAAACGTTTTACACGCTGCTTCTGGGCGCTGGATAAGTCGCTTGCCTACAGCCGCCACTATCCCGCCATCAACTGGATGACTAGCTACAGCGAATACATCAACGACCTTACCCCCTGGTATCAGGAGCATGTGGGCAAGGATTTTATGAAATGCCGCGCCCAGATTAATTCCCTGCTGCAAGAGGAAAACCAGCTGATGGAAATCGTCAAGCTGATCGGCGCCGACGTCTTACCTGACGATCAGAAGCTGATTATCGAAACGGCCAAGGTCATCCGAGTGGGATTCTTGCAACAAAATGCCTACCATAAGGACGATACTTACGTCCCCATGGAAAAGCAGATGAAGATGATGCAGGTTATTTTGCATCTTTATTCCCGCGCAAAACATTTGGTCAATGCTTCGGTCCCGATTTCCCGCGTGATCGAAACAGGGCTTTTTGATAAATTGACCCGTATGAAATACGACATTCCCAACGATGAGGTATCCAAGCTGGATGGTTACATCCAGGAGATTGACGATACCATCGCCAAGTTAACGGAATAAAGGAGGGCGAATCCTATGATATTGGAACACATTGGCTTAAAGGAGATCAATGGCCCTCTCATCGTGCTGGATGATGTGGACAACGCCTCTTTTGAAGAGATGGTGGAAATCCGGCTGGATTCGGGCGAAGTGAGGACAGGCCGTATCGTCCAGATCGACGGCCGCCGCGTCATTATCCAGGTGTTTGAAAATACCAGAGGTATTTCTCTGAAAAATACCAGGACTCGTCTTTCCGGACATCCGATGGAACTACCCTTGTCCCCGGAGATTTTAGGCCGCGTGTTTGACGGCGCAGGCCGTCCCATCGACGGATTGGGTGAAATTTATCCGGAAAAACGGGCCGATATCAACGGCATGCCCATGAACCCTGTGTGCCGTGCTTATCCCCGCAATTACATCAACACCGGCATCTCCTCCATCGACTGCCTCATGACCCTGATCCGCGGCCAGAAGCTTCCGATTTTCTCCGGCTCGGGTATGTCCCACGACGATTTGGCAGTGCAGATCGTCCGTCAGGCCCGCATCTCTGACGAGGACAATTCCGATTTCGCCATTGTCTTTGCCGCTATGGGTGTTAAAAACGACGTGGCCCAATACTTCCGCCGTTCCTTTGAAGATTCGGGAGTGCTCTCCCGAGTGGTCATGTTTTTAAATTTGTCCAACGACCCCATTATCGAACGCATTGTCACCCCGCGATGCGCCTTAACGGCGGCCGAATATTTGGCGTTTGAAAAGGACATGAATATTCTAGTCATCATGACCGACATGACCTCTTATGCCGAAGCAAACCGTGAATTCTCTTCCTCCAAGGGCGAGATCCCCGGACGAAAAGGATATCCCGGTTATCTCTATTCCGACCTGGCCTCCCTGTACGAACGCGCCGGTATGATCAAAGGCAAAAAGGGATCGGTGACACAGATTCCCATCCTCACCATGCCCAATGACGATATTACCCATCCTGTCCCCGACCTGACGGGATACATCACCGAGGGCCAGATCGTTCTGGACCGCAATCTGGACAATAAGGGGATTTATCCTCCTGTATCGGTTCTGCCTTCCCTCTCCCGCCTGATGAAGGACGGCATTGGCGAAGGCTACACCCGCGAGGACCATTCAGCTTTAGCAAACCAGCTGTTTGCATCCTATGCCCGTGTGCAGGATGCCCGGTCCCTTGCGTCGGTTATCGGTGAGGAGGAGCTCTCCCCCATCGATAAACGCTACATCGAATTCGGCAAAGCTTTTGAGAGCTTCTTCCTTAACCAAGGCCATATGGACAACCGCACCATCCAGCAGACGTTGGATCTGGGATGGCAGCTTTTGGCCATGCTGCCTAAAGAGGAACTGGACCGTGTGGACAGCAAGATTTTGGAAAAATACTACAAAGAAAAATCAGAGCCTCAGGCTATGCCGGCAGGGAGTGATGCGCAGTGAATCAGCAGGTTTCCCCCACCAAAGGCAATCTGATGGATACCAAACGTTCCCTGGCCCAAGCCAAGTTGGGTTTTGAGCTTTTGGATCGCAAACGCAATATCCTGATCCGAGAAGTTATGCTTATGATTGACAAAGCCAAAAGCATTCAAGAACGCATTGATATGACCTATGCGGAAGCTTATTTGGCACTTCAGCAGGCAAACATTTCCCTTGGCATCTGCGACGAGATTGCATCCACTGTGCCGGTTGAAAACGGATTGGAGATTCAATACCGCAGTGTTATGGGCGTGGAAATCCCTATGGTCCATCTGGAGAGCACCGTTCCCAAAGTCTACTACGGCTTCGAATCCTCCAACTCCTTGTTGGACGAAGCTTATTTAAAATTTGATGCCGTTAAAAAATTGACGGCTGAATTGGCCGAGGTGGAAAACGGTGTTTACCGTTTGGCCAATGCCATCCGAAAAACGCAAAAACGGGCCAATGCTTTAAAAAACATCATGATCCCTCGGTTTGAAGAGACGGTTAAATTTATCACCAACGCTTTGGATGAAAAGGATCGAGAAGAATTCTCCCGTTTAAAGGTTATTAAACGGCAAAAAAGTTCCAAAGCTGGATAAAGGTTTAAAGATGCGATTTTTGGATACAATAGACTCTGCGAAGTGATTTTCGCGGAGTCTATTTTTTATTATCCTCCTCGTGTGGCAAAATAGACTCGTGACAAGAAATGAGCTTTTTTCAAATTGGCAGAATAAAGCAGGACAAAACAGCTCATACTATAGGCAAAACGCATTACAAGGAGTTGAATCAAATGCTGGACAAGATTTCTTTGATCTTGGTCATCATCGGCGCCATCAACTGGGGCAGCATCGGTATCTTCCAATTTGATATCGTTGGCTGGCTGTTTGGTGGCCAGGGAGCTGCTGTCAGCCGCGTGATCTTCACATTGGTCGCTTTGGCTGGATTATGGTGTATCTCCCTCCTGTTCCGGGATCGAGACACTGTGGAATCCAGAGACTAAATCCCATAGAAAAAGAAGGACAGGTAGCGCATCAAAAACGCTATCTGTCCTTCTTTTATATAGAAATAGAAAAGAGATACAATGCGGTTACATCGACTGCTCCACCAAAGCCTTGGTATCCCGGGCGATGAGCAACTCCTCGTTGGTGGGGATAACATAGACCTTGATCTTGGAATCCGGGGTGGAAAGTTCGCCTTCCTTGCCGCGGATGCACTTTTTGTTGAATTCGAAATCAATATCAACGCCGAAGAACTTCATATTCTTGCACACATCGGCTCGGATCAAATCGCCGTTTTCGCCCAAGCCGCCGGTGAAGACAATAGCATCCACGCCGTCCATAGCGGCGATGTAGGAACCGATGAATTTACGCACTTGATAGAAGAAAATATCCTGAGACAAAATGGCCAGTTCATTGCCCTGCTCAGCGGCAATCTCAATGTCGCGGTTGTCGCTGGAGATGCCGGTGACACCCAACATACCCGATTTCTTATTGAGGATATCGGACATCTGTTGAGGAGTGAGGTTTTCCTTTTCCATGATAAAGGTCACCACCGACGGATCCAAGGAGCCCGAACGGGTGCCCATAATAAAGCCGCCCAAAGGGGTGAGGCCCATGGAGGTATCCACCACCTTGCCGTGATCGACAGCGGTAATGGAGGAGCCGTTGCCCAAATGGCAGGTGATGAGTTTTAAATCCTCCAACTTCTTGCCCATAATGTCGGCGCAACGGTGGCTGACATAACGGTGGGAAGTCCCGTGGAAACCGTAACGGCGGATCTGGTATTTCTCATAGTACTCTCTAGGAATGGGGAACATGTAAGCCTTGGGAGGCATGGTGGAATGGAACGAGGTGTCGAACACAACCACTTCGGGGACGTCCGGGCCAAACACTTCACGGCAGGCCAAGATGCCTTCCAGATGAGCTTTGTTGTGCAGCGGAGCCAAAGGAATGAGGCTTTCAATGCCATCGATGACCTTCTGATCCACCAGTTCAGACTTCTTGAAGATGGCGCCGCCCTGCACGATGCGATGGCCCACAGCGGCGATTTCACTCATATCGCTGATGACAGCACCTTCGCCAGTGGTCAACACTTTCTGAACCTCTTTGAAAGCGGCAGTGTGGTTTTTCAGCTCAATCTCATAGCTGAACTTACGGCCGTCGCCGGTGCGATGGGTGATTTTACCGCCCACACCGATTCGTTCTGCATTGCCTTTGGCCAGTACACTCTCATTGTCCATATCAATCAGCTGGTACTTGAGAGAGGAACTGCCTGCATTGATAACAAGAATTTTCATGTTTGCCTATGCCCTCCTAAGACTTATGGCTGTAGGGATTGAATCACACAGCCATCCAGTGTAAAATAATTCAGGTATCTTATTTATAATATTACAAATAACTGCAACTTTCAAGCGGTTTTGGCAGGAAGATGGGGTGAAAAGATGAAAATTGTCGGAATTGTGGCGGAATACAACCCCTTCCATTATGGGCATCGTCATCATATCCTGGAAACGAGAAAAAAAGGCGCTACCCACATCGTGGCAGTTGTCAGCGGACATTTTGTCCAACGAGGGGAACCGTCGGTTGTCAGCAAGTTTGCAAGGACTAAAATGGCGCTTAAAAACGGCGTCGATCTGGTGTTGGAACTTCCCCTTCCCTGGAGTATGTCCTCAGCCGAAGGGTTCGCTTTTGGCGCGGTATCGATCCTCCAAGGGCTGGGCTGCGTGGAGGGACTCAGCTTTGGCAGTGAATGTGGCAATCTAGAGCAGCTTAAACAGGCGGCCCTTTCCTGTGACCATCCAGAAGTGCTTAAAATTTTACCCCATTATTTGGATCAAGGTCTCCCCTTTCCAACCGCACGTCAGAAGGCTGTTTCCCACGTGCTAGGAGAAGATGTAGCGGGCATCCTACAGAGCCCCAACGATCAATTGGGAGTTGAATACCTGCGGGCAATTCACAGCCTTGGATGGGATGTCCAGCCCATGTGCATCCCCCGCGTCGGCGTGCAGCACGATCAGGACAGTTCCCATCGTCGTTTTGCCAGCGCCTCCCTTCTCCGCCAGTGGATGATAAAGGAAGGACTGGACAACGTGAAATCCTTTGTACCGCCTTCGTCTTTTGACATCTTGAAGGATCAGTGGGATATGAGGGCGGCGCCGGCTTCCCTGCAAAACATGGATCGATGTGTATTGGCCCGGCTGCGGACTATGACAGCAGAAGAATTAAGGTCCTGTCCCGATGTATCGGAGGGATTGGAACATCGGATTCTGAAAGCTGCAAAAACGGCCTGGAACCTTCCCTCTCTTTACGATGCAGTCAAGACCAAGCGATACACCCATTCCCGCATCCGACGCATCTGTATGGCGGCGTTTTTGCAGTTGCCAGCCGGAATGGCAAAACAACGTCCGCCTATTTTACGTGTCTTAGGCATGAACCATCGGGGACGGGAAATTTTATCGTTGGCTTCCCAGAGAGCCACTCTGCCCATCGTTAGCCGATCTAAGGAACTTTTTAGTTTAAAGGGGTTTGCAGAAAAGGTCTCCAAATTGGAACGCACGGCTGGGAATCTGTGGGCACTATGTACGCCTTCCGTCCTCCCCAGTGATATGGATCTGACGGCCAAGCTACTGGTGGAGGAGAAACTGTGAAAACCCATAGCTGCATTGGAAGCAAAGTAAAAGGGATGTCCAGCAGAAAACTAGACATCCCTTTTTTGATAAAAGGATTTTTTACGGTCTCATATTTTCAAACTTCTGCTTTGCCTGGGTGACCTGGGCCTGATCGGCCTGCTGGAGAGGATACCAGCCCCGTTTTTGCATCTCGGTAAAGACGTCGGCCTGAATCATGTGTTCATCCTGTAGGATGGCCAGGAAATCGTTGCGGACTTCCGGGGCGGCACATTCGTTGGCAAAAGCGTTGTAAGCGCCAGAGATCATTTTCTGAGTATCCAGGGCGTCGTTTAAGAGCTCCTTATCCCCTAAGATAGCTCCTTGATTTTGCTGATCCATTGTGAGTCTCCTCCCTTAGCTTAAATGGCTTAACAAGCGGTTATAATGATCCAGATGCTTGGATGCGATCTGCTCGCAGGACGCTTTGATCTGAGGATCATTGGTCATGCAAGCGTAACATTTGTACTTCTTGACCAGAAGCTGTTCTTTGCTGAGCTGGTCCTCAATGGCCGACAGCTCTTTTGCGGTTAAATTGGGCATTTGTCTACACTCCTTTATTTCATGGATGTACCGTTATTTTTTCCGCTCCTCCCCAATTTATTCCGACAAAATAAAAACAAGGGAAGGCCGGCGAAAAAATCTTGCCGGGCCTTCCCTTACTCTTTATTCCGGAAACTAGAACAGGTTATGTGGCTTCTCTGCGATCGGCATCGGAGGTACCGAGCCCAAAACTGACCGACAAAGCCTGATCGATCTGTTCCATTGATTTGCCATCCAAACGCCCCATCCGCTCCTTCAGACGCCGTTTATCCAGGGTGCGGATCTGTTCCAGCAGGACGATGGAATCACGGCACAGTCCAGAATGGCTGGAATTAAGCTGGATATGGGTGGGTAGTTTGGTTTTGTCCTTTTGGCTGGTGATGGCCGCCGCAATAACGGTAGGGCTAAAACGGTTGCCAATATCGTTCTGAACAATCAGAACCGGACGGACTCCTCCCTGTTCGGAACCTACCACAGGGCTGAGATCGGCGTAATAGATGTCTCCCCTTTTGACATTCATCATGAGTCACTCTCCATTGCTTTGAATGCTTTCTGTCAATATTTTTGCCCGTTTTTCCTGCAATTAATCATGCAAAAAACCAGGGGAAAATTTTTTGCCTGTTGTCCGTTGCTTGTTTGCAGGAAGGGACGAGCTTGACAGAAGGGACATACTGTCCGTTTCATTCTATGTGACGGACGGATCCTATGTGCCAAACTCTTTGGGAGGTGCTAAAAATAAAAAAATCGACGATGCATACAACAGTAACATCGTCGATTTTTTACTTGATCTATTTGGAATTATTACCCCCCTGCTTGGCCCGGGGATGACAGTTTTGATACACGTCTTTAAAACGCTCCTGGACAATTTGGGCATATACTTGTGTGGAAGAGATGTCCACATGCCCCATCATCTCCTGGATATCCTTGAGTTGAGCGCCATTCTCTAAGAGATGGGCCGCAAAGGAATGGCGTAAGGTGTGAGGAGTAATATCCTTATTAATGTGGGCCGATTGGGCGCATGATTTTATAATTTTCCAAAATCCTTGGCGGGTCAATCTCTGGCCGTTTAGATTGAGAAACAATGCGTTTTCCGAATTAGAGGCCGCAATAACAGCCCGTACTCTGGACATATAATCGGCTACCGCCTCCACCGCTGTGGGATAGATAGGGATTACACGTCCATTCCGGGAACCGCGACAATGCAGGATGCCCACCTCTAGATTGACATCCTCAATATCTAGGCTAACCAGTTCACTGACCCGGATACCTGTAGCATACAAAAGCTCCAGCATGGCTTTGTCCCTGCATCCCTTGAATTCAAGGGGATTTGGCTGGTTTAAAAGCCGCTCGATCTCCTGGCTGTTTAGGATCTGGGGCAATTTCTTTTGCACCCGTTTCATCTTGACGTCCCGAGCAGGATTCTGATCCAGATACCCAAACAGCATGAGGTATTGGTAAAAGCTGCGCAACGAAGCCAAGCTGCGGGTTATGGTGGACGGCGACTTCCCTGCCTCCTGAAGATTATCAATGTAGCGACGAATCGTACCTTCCCCCGCTTCGATAGGCGATAAGACACCCTCTTCCTCCAAAAAATGCAGATAACACTCCACGTCCTTCCGGTAGGAAGAAAGAGTATTGGATGCCAAAGATTTATAATCCACTAGGTACTGCTCGAAAGAGGCAAGATAATCCATAGGAAACGTCCCTTCTAAATTCAAACACCCTCAAAAGTAAAGAACCTCGAAAATGCCGCTGAAAAGATGGCGTCCACCAAAGCGGCAATGCAAAGCAAAGCCAAAAAGGCTAGAAATCGAATCATATACCGCTTAAACTCCGGCCACATCCGCACGTTTTTGGAGTTGGGAAGCATCTGCCCGCACAGCATCACCGAATAGGTCAGCGATTCACAGCAAGCCAGCAGCATAGCCATACAGGAGAGAATAGCAGGTAAAATAATAATAAGTACAGAAAATGCAATGCCTTGGAGGCCCTGGGTCTGGTATAGATATCCTAAGGATAATCCCAAGCCCAACCCCCGAAATAGGGGAATGATTGGAATGAGAAAAGCGCCTGCGGCACAAAGCCCCAGTAAAAAAGTCAGGAGAACCAATGGGACTGTGGACAATAGGGAGTAAAGGAAAGTTCCCCAAACACTTTGGGTAGACCGTCCGCTGACAAATCCCCCCAATAGTCCATTGAGCTGAGACAGCTGCTCCGATGACGGGTTACGGGAAATCATTGTCCCAATCACCACGCCGACAACCAAAAGAAATGCCATCAGGATCATTTTCCAATTTCCCATAGCTGCCGCCGCTACATTCTTCACAATGGGGATTTGGCCCGGTGTCCTTTTCATAAACAGTCCTCCTTGAGACAAGTTCCATACAACAGATAGGTATGTTTCAAGGGACAAGTTTATGACCAACTACTCTTTTCTTATTTTCCCAATTCTTCTGCACGTTTGGTGCAAGCATCCATCGCCTTTTGAACCGACTGGTCAAAGCCGGTATTGTCCATTTCACGCAGAGCAGCCAATGTGGTACCGCCCGGCGAAGCCACCATTTGGATCAATTGATCCGGTGTTTGTCCCGATTGCTCCAGCATAAGGGCGCTGCCTTTTATGGTTTGGATGAAGAGTTTGGCGGCAATGTGGGCGTCGATGCCCTGCTGGACCGCTCCATCGATTACCGCTTTGGCCAGGCGATACACATAAGCGGGACTGCTTCCGTGTACAGCGATAATGGCATTCATCTGGCTCTCCGGCAAAATTTCTACGATGCCGCAAGCAGAAAAAAGTTGTGAAACAATCTGGAATTCACCGTCCGTCACACACGCACACTTGCTGAGCGCTGTAGCACCGCATCCCAGCAAAAGAGGTGTGTTTGGCATAATCCGCACAACCTTGCATTCAAACCCAATAGCCGATTGGATATAACTTGTGCTGATGCCGGCGGCAATGCTGATCAAGACATGCTGGTCGGTCACACACTCCTTGATTTCCTCCAAAACCGCAGGATAAACCTGGGGTTTCACCGCCAGTACGACCAGGTCACACTGCTTTACAAGCTGCTTGGAATCGCTGCAAATGACGACACCTTTTTCAGCAAAGGGACGGCACTTTTCTTCCAAAACATCAAAAATACAGATTTGTTCCCCTTTAAAGATACCGCTTTGCAGGGCGCCGTTTAAGATAGCCCCGGCCATATTGCCGGCGCCGATAAAGCCGATGGTATGTTGTTCCAAAAAAATCCGCTCCCTTTCTTTATCTGCTTTGTCCAAACAATAATAACTCATTTTATTATAATACACTTTCGCATAAGAATCAAATAGTTTTCGATATAGACTGGATTTTTGTGCAGCACATATCGATATTATGTAAACAGAATTATGTAAATTAGAGAGGTGGCGAAAAAAGAGGAGGTTTACTCTCCTCTTTTTTCATTATTTCTGGCTTTGATCCAATAGTGCTGCCTTCATCATGATGGCGCATTCCAACCGTTTTTTCTCCAACTCGCAGGATAATTTATGAGGTTTCAAAATATCGCCGGCATACTGAAGATTATTCGCGTTACATCCGCCGCTGCAATAAAATTTAGCCCAGCAATCGCCACAGTCGGTTTTACCATAGATATTGGCCTTGGCAAAACGGGCTTTGGCATCCATATCCACTGAATTATCCAAAACACTGCCCATCTTCCACTCTTCCATACCCACAAACTGATGGCACGGATAGATATCGCCCTCCGGCGTGACGGCTACGTACTCATTGCCACAACCGCAGCCTCTCAACCGCTTAATGGCGCAAGGCCCTTGATCCAGATCCAGCATGAAGTGGAAGAAATTGAAGCCCTCCCCCTTTTTCCGGGCATCCAGAAGACGTAAAGCCAATCGATCGTACTCGTCGAAGACTTTTGGGAGATCCTCTTCGGTGATGGCATAAGGAAGCTTGGGATCTGACACCACCGGTTCCACCGATACCTGATCAAATCCCACGTCGTGGAGATGCATGACGTCCTCCGAGAAATCCAGATTGTGACGTGTAAAGGTACCGCGGGCATAATAGTCCTTATCCCCTCTGGTTTGAACCAGCTTTTGAAATTTTGGAAGGATGGAAGCATAGCTCCCGCTGCCGTCCACTCGGAAACGCAGACGGTCGTTGACCTCTTGCCGTCCGTCGATGGACAAGACAACATTGGACATCTCGCGATTGATAAATTCAATTTTATCGTCGGTCAAAAGGATGCCGTTGGTGGTGATAGTAAAACGGAAATTCTTATTGTATTCCTTCTCTTTGGAACGGGCGTAGGCCACTACCTGCTTGACCACATCAAAATTCATCAGCGGTTCTCCGCCAAAGAAGTCAAGTTCCAGATTGCGCCGGCTGCCAGAACGTTCAATCAGAAAATCAATGGCCTTCTTTCCCACTTCTAAAGGCATGAGCTTGCGTTCTCCGCCAAAATCGCCTTTGGCGGCAAAACAGTATTCACACCGAAGGTTGCAGTCATGGGCCACGTGCAAGCACATGGCTTTGATGGGCGATACCACCATCTTATCGGCAAAGGGGGCGTAGTCATCCTCGGAAAAGAGCATATCGGCTTCATAAAGCTGATAAAGTTCCCCGTAAGCCTCCTCAATTTCCTCTACAGGATAGGCCCCTTTTAGCGCGTCCACAACAGCAGGCGGACACTGCTTGTCCATCGGAGCATCCACCTTTTCCAATACGCGATAGCAAAGCTCGTCCAAAACGTGGACAGCGCCGCTGTTGACGTCCAGCGCAATGTGGTAACCATTCTGAATAAATTGATGTATCATTTTCACTTCTCCTGTGCCATTTCGAGTAACAGTCGGCCACAAAAAAGGGAACTGGTGCACTGCCGATTCACTCATGAAGCGACAACGCGCCTGCTCCCTTACGAAAGCCTTCGCGGACAATGATGAAAATCCGACGTCACAAAACTGTGTACGCCGGATTTTTAGCCATAACAAAACAAACGCAACTTAGTCGTTTGCATGCTCGCATTTCTGGTTGGCAACGGTGCAAGAAGTCTTACAAGCCGACTGGCAGGAAGCCTGGCATTCACCGCAACCACCTTTAGCAGCGCTTGCTTTCAGGTTGGCTTTATTGATGGTATTGATATGTTTCATTTGAAAGTCCTCCTTCCACTAAAACTTCGATATCTGTAGTATAGCACAACAAAAAATCAATTTCAAACAAAATTTACCGTTTTTTTAGGTTTACACCCAGAATACCGCCCAATGTACCGGCTAGGACCATGGCAGCCAAGCGGACAATGGTCTGGACGTCGAACTGCTCGTGCCATGTGATCAAACTGATGGCAAACAGGATACCAAAAAGCAAAAGTCCTGTAATAGCGCCGTATAAAGCGCCTTGCCGCCCCGTCAGACGAGCGGTTACCAGGCCCGCCGCCAGCGCTCCTAAAATGGACGCCACAATAGACAAGGGTGAAATCATGGCTTGCGGAGAACTCTGGGCAGTCAGCAACGCGGAAAAAGCGATGAGGGCCACAGCCAGAACCACCGCCCCGGCTGAAAGGCCCAGCAACACCGGACGTACTTTGGAAAAAATACGCCCCTGGTCGGAATTCACTCGATCGGTTCTCATGGCATTCCCCTCCTCATGTCCCAATCATATGCAGGGAAAAGCAGGGTTATACTTATTTCTTTTCGTCGCCTTTTTTGTCCAGCTTCTCGTCGGACTTTTTCTCCTCGGCCTTCTTTTTATCGCTTGCCTTGGTGTCCGCAGGCATGCGCGAATTGTTTGTCTGGATGGCCCATTTCATGATGCGGATCTTGTCGCGGTCAGCGCCGGTTTCAATGAGGATGGAGTCCTCGCGAATGCTGAGCACCTTGCCCATGATACCGCCGATGGTGACGATCTCATCGCCGACCTCCAGTTCATCACGCATTCTCTGCTCTTCCTTCTGGCGTTTCCTCTGGGGACGGATCATGACGAAGTACATCAGCACCAACAAAATGGCGATCAAACCGAAGTTTAAAATCATACCCATTGTGTTGTTGCCAGTGGCTGCGGTTGTCTCAAGCAATTGAGTTTCGATCATTAACTTTACACCTCCAACAATATTACACTTCATTATATCTGGAAATAGGGACGGTAGCAAGTTGTTTTTTCATAAAATTTTTCCTTGTTATCCGCCCTACCGATCTTCCATCTGTCAAATTGTCAAATGCGTTTGTCCAGCACAGGACGGTAGGTCTGATAAAAGGTTTCAAACCGATCCTCGTCCAAAGCCTTTCGGATACGTTCCAACAGAGTATTATAAAAATACAAGTTATGCATCACGCACAATCGCATAGCCAGCATCTCGCCACTTTTAAACAGATGCCGCAAATAGGCTCGGGAATACCGGCGGCAAGTGGGGCAATCACAGTGTTCATCAATGGGAGCGTGATCCAGCTGATACTTTTCATTGAGCAGGTTCCGGATGCCGTCCCAGGTAAATACATGGGCATGACGTCCATTCCGCGTAGGCATGACGCAGTCGAAAAGATCCACGCCGCGATGCACGGCTTCTAGGATATTGACTGGCGTCCCCACTCCCATCAGATACCGGGGCTTATTTGCCGGCATAAAAGGTTCTACTGCGCTGATGATGCGGTACATATCCTCCGCCGGCTCCCCCACCGCCAAACCGCCGATGGCATAACCGTCTAAATCCAGCGATGCGATCTCCTGCATATGTTCTATGCGCAGGTCGTCGAACGTGCCGCCTTGGTTGATGCCAAACAGCATCTGTTTGGGGTTTAACGTGTCTGCTAAACCATTCAAACGGGCCATCTCTTCCCGGCACCGTTTTAACCAGCGCACGGTCCGGGCGCAGGAGTTGGCCACATAATCGTATGGCGATGGGTTCTCGATGCATTCGTCAAAGGCCATAGCGATGGTGGATCCTAAGTGGGATTGAATCTGCATGCTTTCTTCCGGGCCCATAAAGATTTTACGCCCATCGATATGGGAGGAAAAGTGCACCCCCTCTTCCTTGATCTTGCGCAGCTTGGAGAGGGAAAATACCTGGAATCCACCACTGTCGGTCAAAATAGGGCCTTGCCATCCGGTAAAGGGATGCAGGCCGCCAAAGTCGTGAACCAGCTTGTCCCCTGGCCTCAGATGAAGATGATAGGTATTGCAAAGCATCACTTGGCATTTGAGATCAACCAGATCATGGGCCGACACAGCGCCTTTGATAGCCCCCGCAGTAGCTACATTCATGAAAGCCGGCGTCTGCACGCTGCCGTGGACGGTATCAAATTGCCCGCGCCGTGCGGCGCCTTCTTTTTTTAGGAGTTGGTACATAAAGAATAACCTCATTTTATCGACTTCTTTCCCGGAAGGGCAACTGCCCTAACCAGGACAAAACAGCGACACATCCAGCTTTTTCCTGCATGCCGCTGTTTGCATCAAATTATATCGGCTTTGTGGCCAAAAGTCAACCGAGACAGGCGTTCTACCCCATGCAAAAAGAAAGGGTGAAAAAACACCAGTATTTTGCTTTTTAGGATGTGCTGGGGAAAACTCGCGTGTTTGGATGCATTTAGACAACAAATGTAAGCATCCACTCCCTATTTTTTATGATCGGTTCTAGGAGAATAGTTTGGCTATCCAGATTGGATGGGTTTTATTTTGTAAAATTTACAGGAAAAGTGATAGAACTTGGAAAATAGCACTTGCATTTTTAGGGAATTTCTAGTATACTAATGGCTACCAGCTGCTTTACCGAGCAAAAGCATCGAAGGTTTAAAGCGCTAAATCGAAAGAGAAGAAGGGATTACAATGGGTAACTGGATCATCTATGTCGTCATTGCGCTGTATGCAGTACTGATGCTGGCGACAGGCCTTGTCACGGCCAAAAAGGCGGACAGCATCGAAAATTTCACAGTGGGCGGACGTAACGCAGGCGCTTGGATTACAGCGCTTTCTTATGGGGCCACTTATTTTTCCGCTGTGGTGATGATCGGTTATGCCGGTAATTCCGGATGGAATTTTGGGTTTTGGGCGGTGCTGATCGGCGTCGGCAATGCTTTGATTGGATCAATGCTGGCCTGGTTTATTTTGGCACGGCGCACACGTGAAGTCACTCAACGGCTCAAAATCAGCTCGATGCCTCAGCTGTTTGAAAAACGGTACCAATCCAAAAATATGAAGATTTTTTCCGCTTTGATTATCTTTGTCTTCATGATTCCCTATTCGGCTTCGGTTTACACCGGCCTAGGTTATCTCTGTGAGCAAGTGCTCCACATCCCTTATGAGGTATGTACTGCCATCATCGCCATTGCCGCCGCGATTTCTTTGGTGCTGGGCGGATATCTGGCAACCTTGAAGGCCGATTTTGTCCAGGGCCTCATTATGATTGTAGGCGTCGTGATCCTGCTGGTGTATATGACCTTCCATGCCCCGGTCAACGGCGTGGAGGGATTGAACGAAATCTGGAATAAAATGAAGGATGCCGGTATCGCCTATCTGGATGGGACTCAAACCAAGAACCTCATCGCGTTGATCCTGCTAACCTCCATTGGCACCTGGGGACTTCCCCAGATGATCCACAAATTCTATGGGATCAAAGGCGACGGGGAAGTCAAACGGGGTACGGTCATCTCTACGTTTTTTGCCCTGCTGATCTCCGGCGGCGCTTACTACATTGGTTCGCTGTCCCGTGCTTTCATGGATACCCCTCCCCTCACTGCCAGCGGCACTCCAGACTTCGACGCAGTGGTTCCCACCATGCTGATGGATTCTAACCTCCAACTTCCCACGCTGCTTTTAGGCATTGTGCTGGTTCTGATCTTGTCGGCTTCGGTGTCCACTCTTTCGGGACTTACCCTTACTTCAGCTTCATCGGTATCCATGGACTTGATCCACGGTACGTTGGCTCCTAATATGAGCAAGAAAAACACATTGCTGCTCACCCGGATCCTGTGTTTTGCTTTTATCGTGTTCTCCTATGTAGTGGCCGTTTTTAAGATTGACGCCATTATCAATCTGATGTCCTTCTCCTGGGGAGCCATCGCCGGCAGCTTCCTGGCTCCGTACCTCCTCTCCCTCTACTGGAAGGGCATGAACCGCGCAGGCGCCTGGGCCGGTATGGCCGGTGGACTCATTCTCTGCATCGGCCTCAATCTCATTGACGCCATCCCGATTATGATGGATACCGGCGTGTTTAAGCTGCCCAATGCCCCCATTAACGGCGTCATCGCTATGGCCGGATCCATGGTATTGAGCATTGTCGTCAGCTTGATAGCGCGTTCCCTCAAATGGAAGAGCGCGGCAAAAAACGACGCTTTTTACGCAAAAACGGCCGATTCCCAATAATTCTTAGCATTTCAAACAAATAGGTGCTTGAAAAAAGTTGAAAAGTATGGCAAAATAGAACTAATATGATTTTTTAGGTGCCTGTGCCTTTG
Organism: uncultured Clostridia bacterium; assembly: GCA_904397895.1. Lineage (GTDB taxonomy): Bacteria > Bacillota > Clostridia > Oscillospirales > Acutalibacteraceae > Solibaculum. The sequence continues at coordinate 48,596 of CAJFOZ010000016.1, read as the reverse complement.
AAAAGGACAAATATGGATATTTTATAGTTTTGTTGTAGGATCAAAGTCGCTTGGCTTTGGTCCTACAACCTTGATTTTAACGATAAAATGAGGTGCTTACATGTTTTGGCAAAAAGACTTGGAAACAATGCCTCGCCCTAAGCTGGAGGAGTTGCAGTTGGAACGGCTGCGTTGGATAGTGGATTACTGTATCCGCAACGTCCCCTTCTATGCAAAACGGCTGGGCGAAGCCGGCGTGACTGCCGAGAAAATTAAAACATTGTCCGATATCCAGTATATCCCCTACACCAATAAGACCGATATTCGCGACAATTATCCCAACGGCCTTTTTGCCGTCCCCATGAGCAAAATCGTCCGGATCCACGCTTCCTCCGGCACCACCGGTAAACCCACCGTCGTGGGATATACCAAAAACGATCTCAACAACTGGGCCGATCAAATCGCACGATTGGCTACGGCTGTGGGCGTCACGTCTGAGGATGTGTTCCAAATCTCCTTTGGCTACGGATTGTTCACCGGCGCTTTGGGCCTTCATTACGGTTTGGAGCGCATTGGCTGCGCTGTGATCCCCGCCTCGGCTGGCAATACCCAGAAACAGCTTATGATGCTGCGGGATATGAAGGTTACAGGCCTGGTATCCACCCCCTCCTATGCCCTGTATATGAGCGAATGCGCTTTGGAAGGCGACGAGCCTATGAGCGACTATCATCTGCGCATCGGCCTCTTTGGTTCGGAAGGATGCACGCCTGAGATGCGCAGCCAGATTGAAAAGAATTGGGGCCTTTTCGCTACCGACAACTATGGCCTTAGCGAATTGATGGGCCCCGGCGTGTCGGGCGAATGCGAGATGCGGCAAGGCCTGCACTTCGCGGAGGACCACTACTATCCGGAGATTATTGATCCCGTTACCCTGCAGCCTAAGGCCCCTGGCGAACAAGGCGAACTGGTGGTCACAACCCTGACCAAAGAGGGATTCCCCATGTTGCGCTACCGTACCAAGGACATTTCCCGCCTCAACTACGAACCGTGTGCATGCGGCCGTACCCACTGCCGTATGGATAAAGTGACGGGCCGTACCGACGATATGCTGAAAATCCGCGGCGTCAACGTCTTCCCCTCCCAGGTGGAAAGCGTCCTCATCGGGATGGAGCATATCGGCCCCCACTATCAATTGGTGGTCCGCCGGGAGGGCTTTGCCGACACCTTGGAAGTTAAGGTGGAACTCATCAACGGCGCACTGCTGGAAAGCTACAGCGAGCTTGAAAAATTACAGCGGAAGATCCACGATCAGCTCAAGAGCATCCTGGGCATCGAGACCAAGGTCAGCTTAGTGGAACCCAAGACATTGGAACGATTCCAAGGGAAGGCAAAACGAATCCTTGACCTGCGTGGGGAAAACAGTTTAAAATAAAAGAGAACCGTCGAAAAAGGAGGCTTGCTGTCCCAATATGCGGCAGGCCGCCTTTTGATGTGAGATTAGATGATAATCGGAGGTACCTATTGTGAAAAAATTAATGCTTGGTAACGAAGCGGTGGCCCGCGGATTATACGAAGCGGGATGCCGGGTCGTATCCAGTTATCCTGGAACTCCCAGTACGGAAATCACCGAATTTGCCGCCACTTATGACGACATGTACAGCGAATGGGCTCCCAATGAAAAGGTCGCGATGGAAGTGGCCATTGGAGCGTCGATAGGCGGCGCACGGTCCTTCTGCGGCATGAAACACGTGGGCCTTAACGTGGCGGCCGACCCGTTGTATACCGCTTCCTACACCGGCGTCAATGCCGGTATGGTCATCGCGGTGGCCGACGATCCCGGTATGCATTCCTCCCAGAATGAACAGGATTCCCGTCATCATGCCATCGCCTCTAAGGTTCCCATGCTGGAACCGTCGGATTCGGAGGAATGTTTGGCTTTTGCAAAACTGGCTTACGAGATTAGCGAGCAGTTCGACGTCCCCTGTATGCTCCGCCTTTCCACCCGTATCTCCCATTCCCGCAGTTTGGTGGAGACATCGGATCGTCAGGAACTGGAGCTGAAAGAATACAAAAAAGATCCTCAGAAATACGTTATGATGCCGGCCATGGCCCGCGGCCGCCACGCGGTGGTGGAGGAACGCACCAGAAAGCTTACCCAATGGGCGGAAACAGCCTCCATCAACCGTGTCGAGATGGGAGATACCCGCATCGGTATCATTACCTCCGGTGCGTCCTATGATTATGCCAGGGAGGCTTTGGGAGACAAAGCTTCTTATTTAAAATTGGGTATGGTCAATCCCCTGCCGGTGGAGCTGATCCGCAACTTTGCCGCCCAGTGCGACACGGTATATGTAGTGGAAGAGCTGGACGACATCATCGAAACCCATTGCCGCAAACACGGCATCCAGGTTCACGGAAAAGATACCTTCTCCCTGCTGGGTGAAATCAATCAGTCCATTGTAGCGGAAAAAATCCTGGGCGAGAAAAAGGAATATGTACAGCTTCAGGATGTGGAGATCCCTGTCCGTCCTCCGGTTATGTGTGCAGGATGTCCTCACCGGGGCCTCTTCTACGCTTTAAAACGCAAAAAGGTCTATGTAAGCGGCGATATCGGCTGCTACACCTTAGGCGCCTCCGCCCCCCTGAGCGCCATCGACGCTTGCGTGTGTATGGGTGCATCCGTCTCCAGCCTGCACGGCTATAACATTGCCCGCGGTGAAGAACAAGCTCACAAGGCGGTGGCGGTCATCGGCGACTCCACCTTCATCCACTCGGGTATCACAAGCCTGATCGACATTGCTTACAACAAAGGCATCTCCAAGGTCATTGTGTTGGATAACTCCATCACCGGTATGACCGGCCACCAGCAGAACCCCACCACCGGTTATACCATTAAGGGTGATCCCACCGCAGCCGTCAGTTTGGAGAAATTGGCGAACGCTGTGGGCATCAATCGGGTCCGCGTGGTGGACCCCTATAATTTGGAGGAGACCATGCGGGTGATCGACGAGGAGTTGGCTGTGGATGAACCTTCTATGATCATCTCCCGCCGTCCTTGCGCATTGCTCAAATACGTAAAGCACAATCCGCCTTTTAAGGTGGATCAGGACAAATGCATCGGTTGCAAATCCTGCTTGTCCATCGGCTGCCCGGCCATCTCCATCCACAACAAAAAGGCTGAGATTTCCCAGACACAGTGTGTTGGATGCAACGTATGCAAACAGCTCTGTAAATTTGGCGCCATTGGCGCAGGGGAGGTTCAATAATCCATGGGTGTAAAAAGTATCATGATTGTAGGCGTAGGCGGCCAGGGTACGCTTTTGGCCAGCAAATTGTTGGGCAATGCCCTACTCTCCCGCGGTTTTGACGTCAAGGTTTCGGAAGTTCACGGGATGTCCCAGCGCGGCGGTTCGGTGGTCACTTACGTCCGTTGGGGCGAAAATGAAAAGGTCTACTCCCCCGTCATCGAAAAGGGCGAAGCCGACGTCATTGTGTCCTTTGAGCAGTTGGAGGCGGCCCGCTGGCTTCCCTATCTGAAAAAGGGCGGCAAGATGGTAATCAATACCCAATGTATGGATCCTATGCCGGTCATCACCGGAGCCGCCAAATACCCGGAGGGCCTTTTGGATCGCCTGGAGGAAGCTGGTGTGGATGTCACTGCTATTGACGCTTTGTCCTTGGCCAAGGAAGCTGGTTCAGAAAAAGCTGTCAATGTGGTACTGATGGGCGTTATGGCCCGCAGTCTGGACATCGATTACGACCATTGGCAGGAGACCATCCGTCAGACCGTCCCAGCTAAATTTACCGAGTTGAATCTCAAAGCCTTTGATTTGGGCTATCGACTGTAAACCGTTTTACCGATAGAAAGAGGGGTTATCTGTATGACAATCAAGCAGATATCTGTTTTTGTGGAGAACAAAGAAGGCCGGCTATCGGAAATTTCCACCATTTTGGCCGATGCAGGAATCCATATCCGTGCCCTCTGCATGGCGGATACCACTGATTTTGGCATCCTTCGTCTTATCGTCAGCAATCCGGAAAATGCCAAACAGATCCTGAAGGATGCTGGATTGACCGTTTCTCTGACCCAGGTGATCGCTGTTTCCATCCCCGATCAGGTAGGTGGATTTGCCCATGCAGTCAAGATCCTGTCGGATGCAGGCATCAGCATTGAATACCTCTATCCGTCCATTGGCCGCGACCATGAGCATGATAACACAGCTTACATCATCCTGCGCGTCAACGACAACGAGCGCGCCATCGCTACCCTGCAAGCAAACGGTGTCCCGCTTCTTCAGGAATCGGATCTCGCACATATCTAATCGATTTGATTTTCCGTTAGGGTCATCCACCTTTGGATGACCCTTTTCCTATGCAAAAAGAAAGAGTGGGTAATGCTAACACATTGCCCACTCTTTTTATTGGTATATTTTCTGTTTATTTGACTGCTTTGTGGAACACCTTTTTGCCCTTTTTGATGATGACATACCCTTTTTCAAATTGGGAAACCGGAATGGTATCCGAAACAGAAGCGGCTTTTTGATCATCTACAGAGATACCGCCCTGGTCGATCAGACGGCGGCCTTCTCCTCGTGAAGATACCAGGCCGGTTTTGGTCAGCAGATCGATAATGCCGATGGCGCCGTCAGTAAAATCCGATTCCTCCAGCTGGGTAGACGGCATATCATCCACAGAAGCACCGGCGCCAAACAGGGCACGGGCGGCGTTCTGGGCTTTTTGGGCCTCTTCTTCCCCATGGATCATCTTGGTCACTTCAAAGGCAAGCATTTCTTTGGCCTGGTTGAGCTGACTACCGCTCCACTGTTCCATGGGCTTAATCTGTTCCAACGGCACAAAGGTCAGCATTTTAAGGCAACGGATGACATCGGCGTCATCCACGTTGCGCCAGTACTGGTAAAAGTCGTAGGGGGTGGTTTTCTCCGGATCCAGCCAGACGGCGCCGCCCTCGGTTTTGCCCATCTTGCGGCCGTCGCTGGTGGTGAGCAAGGTAAAGGTCATACCGTAAGCGTCCTTGCCCCTGGCGCGTCGGATCAATTCAATGCCGCCCAAAATATTGGACCACTGGTCGTCGCCGCCCAATTCCATAATGCATCCATAATCCTCATAGAGCTTCAGGAAGTCGTAGCTCTGCATGAGCATGTAGTTGAATTCCAAGAAGGACAGGCCTTTGACCAGACGTGTTTTAAAACATTCAGCTGTCAACATGCGGTTGACTGAGAAGTGCACGCCCACATTGCGCAGGAAATCTATATAGTTGAGATTTAAAAGCCAATCGCCATTGTTGACCATCAAGGCTTTGCCGTTGGAGAAATCGATGAATCGCTCCATTTGTTTCTTAAAACAGCTGACATGATAATCCACCGTTTCCTGCGTCATCATCTTGCGCATATCGGTCTTGCCAGTGGGATCGCCAACCATGCCCGTACCTCCTCCCAACAGGACGATGGGACGATGGCCGGCTCTCTGCATATGGGCCATGACAACCATCTGCAAAAAATGGCCTACGTGCAGGCTGTCGGCCGTGGGATCAAAGCCAATGTAGAAGGTAATCTTCTGATTGTCTAGTAAATCCTTGATGGGTTCTTCATGCGTCATTTGGGCGATAAGGCCCCGTTCTTTCAGTTCCTCAAATACTCCCATGATAAAAATCCTCCTGATTTCAAATAAAGTTATTTCCTGGGTAATGATCACTATCCGGTGGAAAAAGAGCAAAGAAAAAGTCCCCTGCTCCAAAAAAGCAGAGGACGAGAAATTCCCGTGGTACCACCTCAATGCATCCCTATCCTTGCGGATAAAGACCTCGGCGGGTTTTCATCAAAAAACCCTGCGCTGTAACGGGCGCAAATCGTCATTTCCTACTGAGGGCGGTATACCGCCTGTTCAGAAATGCGGCTGATAGGATGTACTTCACATTGCTTCTCCCATCCCCTTCCACCAACCGGGTACTCTCTTTTGGGAACAAAACAACGCTACTTCTTCCCGTCATCGCCTTTTGCTATGCTGTATTTAAACACACTTTTTTCTATTTGTCAAGCCTCGTTTTGATTTTGCTGCCCTAAGTCCAGCATTTCCTGGGCATTTTGCAAACTGACCGGGGTAATGCTTTCGCCACCAATAATGCGGGCGATTTCCCGGACCCGCTGGGCCAATCCCATTTGTGTGACTTGGGTATAGGTCCTGCCATCCCGTACCTGCTTCTCAATGAGCAGATGGGAATGGGCCAGTGCTGCAATCTGGGCCGAATGGGTTACGCAGATGACCTGACGGCTCTGGGCAATCTGATGGAGTTTCTGCCCTACCTTTTGGGCTGCCCGGCCGCTGATGCCGGTATCTACCTCATCGAAAATCAGGGTATCGATGTCGTCTTTGTCGGCTAAGGCCGTTTTGATAGCCAACATGATGCGGGAAAGCTCGCCGCCGGAGGCAATTTTAGCCAGCGGTTTGGGAGGCTCCCCCTGATTGACCGAGATGAGAAACTCCATGGTCTCCGCGCCGTCGGCATACAGCGCGCACGGATGAAACGCCGCTTCAAATTTGACTCCCGGCATATCCAAAAAGGTAAGCTGATCCTTGACCTGTTTTTCCAGCAAAATAGCCGCCTTCCGCCTCCCCTGGGATACCTGGAGCGCTAAAGCCTTGGCGTGTTGGGTCGCTTCTTCCAGCTGTTTTTTCAGCTGTTCCAACCGCTCGTCGGCCTGCTGGATGGAATCCAATTCCGCCTTGGCTTCTTTTAAGAAACTAAGCATCTCCTCTTCGGTTTCCCCATACTTGCACCCGAGACGATACAATACATCCAACCGCTCTTCGATGGTATCCAAATCATCAGGATCACATTCCATCTGACGGCTTTTGTCCCTTAGTTCGTCCGAGACGTCGCCGACCTCATAAGCGATATCCTGCACCCGTTTGGCAAGCGCCTCTAGATCCGGATACACCTCCACAACCGAGTTAAGGGCATCCGCGGCGCGCTCCATCAACTGGGCGGCGCCTGCTTCGTCCTCCGTCCCGCTGATGGAAATGCGGGCCTCCTCTACCGACCGGACAATTCGCTCGGCATTGACAATCAATGCCCGCTGTTCGCTGAGATACTCCCGTTCGCCCAATTGGATGTCGGCAGCCTCTAATTCATCAATCTGATATTGGAGCAAATCGATGCGCCGGGCCTTTTCTGCTTCATCCATCTGGAATCCATCGAGCTCTTTTTTGACAGCACACAGATGCAGGAAAGCCTCCCGATACTCTTCCAGTTCTTTTTGGTAGTCGCCCAACCGGTCCAAATATTGCATGTGCCGCTCGGGCGACAAAAGCGCCTGGTTGTCGTGCTGGCCATGGATATTGATCAGGGAGTTGCCCAGCTCCCGCAAAATGGAGATGGTGGCGGGCTGTCCGCCGATGCGGCACAGCCCCTTCCCTCCCACACTAATGTCCCTTTGGATCAACAACATACCGTCCTCGTCGCATTCAAAGCCCAGCCGTTCCAGAGTGCGCAAAGCGGTGGACGATAGATCACAAAACAAAGCCGATACCCGGGCTTTATCAGCGCCGCTTCGGATGATCTCTTTGCTAGTTCGATGGCCTAAGATGGCGTTAATGGCGTCGATAACAATGGATTTCCCAGCGCCGGTTTCACCGGTCAAAGCATTTAGGCCGGATGAGAATGAAATATCAGCACGCTCAATGACGGCGATATTCTCAATATGAAGATTTTGGAGCATAAAAGATCACCCCTTGTAAATCAGAGCTTATCCCACCAAAGGCGGGATAAATAATACCAAGATTCATTGAAAAAAGATAACGCAAAGCAGTGATAATTGCTGGATTTCTTTATTTTTTACATAGCTTTTTTAATTCTGTCACGAGAGAAATGGCGTGGGACTCCGTACGGCAGATGATGAGAAAGGTATCGTCTCCAGATAAAGTTCCAACCACGCCTTCCCAATGCATAGAATCCAAAGCGGCGCATGCGGCATTGGCCATGCCGGAGAAGCATTTGACCACCAGGATGTTCTGTGCATAATCGATGGAAATAACCGCATCGGCAAAAAGGCTATGGAATTTAGATGAAATCCCATCCATATCCTGCTTGGAGGAGCTGTACCGGTATCGGCCGGCGCTGTCCAACGTTTTGATGAGGCGAAGTTCTTTAATATCCCGGGAAACCGTGGCTTGCGTTACATCATAACCGTATTCTTTTAAACTTTTCAGCAGTTCTTCCTGGGTATCGATAGGACGCTGCTGGATTAGTTCTAGAATTTTAGCATGGCGCTTGGCTTTCATCCTAAGACCTCCTATTAATCAGCTTTTCATTGAGAACCTCATAAAAAGCCTGTTGTTTGATGCGGAGAATGGAAGCTTCCAGCTCCGCTCTTTGGATGTGGACTCGGTCGCCTGGAAGCAGCAATCGCCCCTGCTCCCCATCCACAGTTAGGTAAGCGTCTGTCCCGGAAAGGCATGACGCGGTCAATTGTATCTTTTTATCATCTCGGAATAGAATGCTCCTTGCAAACAAAGAGTGTGGACAGATGGGCGTAACCAAAATACCGCTCATCTGGGGGTCGACTACCGGTCCGCCGGCCGACAGAGAATAGGCTGTCGACCCGGTGGGGGTAGATACGATAATGCCATCGGCACGATAAGAGGCGATATCCTTGCCGTCCAAAGCCAGGTCAATGTCAATGATGCGGGAGAGGGAACTTTTTGACACTACAGCGTCGTTTAAAGCGTAATAATAAACGCTGGGTTCCCTTTCGATGGTGACCTGGAGAAGCATGCGCTTATCGACGGTATAATCCCCTGAAAAGAGGCAGGAAAGGCGGTCCAGTTCATTGGGCTCCAATCCGGCCATGAATCCCAGACGTCCCACATTGATGCCTAAGACTGGCTTGTGAAAAATAGCAGCCCGTTTGGCAGCGTGGAGGATGGTGCCGTCCCCACCCAAAGCCACTAGAATTTGGCAGCTTTGGGCCATCGAATCAAAGTCCATATACTGGGCTTCAGGTTCCAAAAATAGATTCCGTACCGATTGATCCAATAAAATTTCCGCCCCTAGTTCTTTGAGATGCTTACACACCTCAAAAGCAACTGTAAAGCAATTTTGCTTGTCAGTATTGAGCAGGAGTGCTATCTTCATGAGCGGATTCTCCTTTGGAAAAATGTCCATGAGATCGGGAAACTAAACCTTCTAAGTCGAAAGTCGTAAAGGCGTTTGCCTTTTCAGACGTTTTCTTACAAATATGCATCAAATATTCAATATTTCCCTCCGGCCCTTTGACTGGGGAGAAATCCAAATGCAAAATCGAGAACCCAGCGTCCTGAGTGAATCCACAAACATTGTCCAGTACTTCCAGGTGGACAGCAGGATCGCGTACTACTCCTTTCTTTCCGACTTTGCCTTTGCCGGCTTCAAACTGTGGCTTGATGAGACAGACCGCTTGTCCCTCCCCAGAGAGAAACTCAAATAGGACAGGTAAAATCAGTTTGAGTGAAATAAAGGATACGTCCACGCTGGCAAAATCTAAAATGTCGGGTACCTGCTCCTTGGTTAAGTACCGCACATTGGTGCGTTCCAAATTAATCACACGTGGGTCGGTGCGCAGCTTCCAGGCCAACTGGCCGTAACCTACATCCACTGCGTACACCTTCACTGCCCCATGCTGGAGCATACAGTCGGTAAATCCTCCTGTGGAGGCGCCGATATCCATACATACCGCGCCCTGTAAATCAAGGCCAAAGCCCTCCATGGCCTTTTGGAGCTTGAGCCCCCCGCGGCTGACAAAGGGAATGTCTTTGCCACGCACCTCAATGCGTGCCGTAGACGATACTGTCGTACCGGCCTTCAAAGCCTTTTGGCCGTCCACATACACACTGCCCGACATAATGAGCCTTTGTGCCCGATCCCTGCTTTGGGCCAAATTGTTTTCTACTAGTAAGACGTCTAATCGTTTTTTCTCACTCAACTGCCTTTTCCCCCTGCAAAATAGATGTCGCCATGGACTGGGCATCCAATCCGAACCGAGCTAGCGCGCTCGGGATGCTGCTTTGCGGTATAAACTGATCCGGAAGGGCATGGAGAATAAACCTCCCCTTGAATCCGGATTGATACAACCCAAATCCAAAACTTTGGCCGATACCGCCTTCCTGCATACCTTCCTCGTAAAAGTGGATGGATGTAAATCCCTTGATAGCATCAAATACAGTAGCGTCCATAGGCTTGACCACATTGAGCTTTAGGATACAAACCGTCTTGCCCTTCTTTGCCAACAGATCCCTTGCCAAGCAAGCTTCGGAAAAAAGACGGCCGAATGTGACAATCAGATCACAAGCACCTGTATCACCATAAAAACAATATGGCTTTTGCCCACTGTGATAATCTTGTGGGACAAATCCCTGCTCCCCCCGCGGATATCTCAGGGCTACGACACCTTTGTAATGATAAAAAGCGTCCTGTAGCATGTGATCCAGCTCGTCGTAGGTGGATGGGGCCAGGATGGTGATATTGGGAATGGTGTGTAAAAAGGAAGTGTCGAATACGCCCTGATGGGTTTCCCCATCCTCGCCCACCAAACCGGCTCGGTCAATGGCCAACACCATCTTTAAGTTCTGCAAAGCGGCGTCGTGGATGATTTGATCGTATCCCCTTTGCAAAAAAGTGGAGTACACAGCAAAAACAGGTAATAGTCCATTTTTAGCAAGCCCGGAGGCAAATGTGACGGCATGCTGCTCTGCAATACCAACATCAAAAAATCGATTTGGATATTGATGGGCGAATTCAGTCAGTCCTACGCCGGAGGCCATGGCTGCGGTGATGGCACAGATACGGGTATCGCTACGTGCCATGGTACATAGCGATGTTCCAAAACGTTTGGAAAAGCTGTATTCTGTATGCTCGGTATCGCCTGTTCCAATATTGAATCCGGAAGTGCCGTGAAAGGCCTTGGGATTTTCTTCAGCAAAGATATAGCCCTTTCCTTTGATGGTACATACATGCAGCAAAACGGGACGATGAATCTCTTTGCAGGATTCTAACACATCACAAAGAACCTGCAAATTATGGCCGTCCACCGGACCGACGTAAGCAAACCCCATGTTCTCAAAGATGGTGTTGCCATATAGGACGTTTTTGAGTCCCGCTTTCATTTTGATGATGCCGTTTTCAATTTTCTCGCCGGCTTTTGGCAGCTTTAAGATGGCCTTCTCCACCCGGCTCTTGAGGCGAAAATAGGCCGGCTTGGACCGGATACCAGCCAGATGCCGGGCGATGGATCCTACATTGCGGGAGATGGACATTTTATTATCGTTTAAGATCACAATGAGTTTTGATTTACTGCGGCCGGCATTGTTGATGGCTTCGTAAGCAAGCCCGCCTGTCAAAGCGCCGTCCCCGATAACCGCGACGGTATAGCTGTCATCCCCCACCAGTTCCTTGGCTTTTGCCAGGCCAAAGGCGGCTGAAATCGAGGTGCTGGAATGGCCGGACACAAAAGGATCATGCTCGCTTTCCTCCGGACGGCAAAAACCAGAGAGGCCGTTTTCTTGGCGAAGGGTGGAAAACTCCTGATACCGCCCGGTTAACAATTTATGCGTGTAACATTGATGCCCCACGTCCCAGACAATCTGGTCATGAGGGGAACAAAAAACCTTGTGAAGGGCCACAGAAAGTTCCACAACTCCTAAGTTGGATGCCAGATGCCCTCCATTGTGCGACACTGTTCCGATCAACTCCCGGCGGATCTCTGCGCATAGATCGTCCAGCTGCCGGAACGTCATATTCTTAATATCTTCCGGTCCTTTGATGGAAGATAGGAGCCTTCCGAAGGCAGACATGGCGCACACTCCTTTGCAACTGAAAATAGAATCTTACACCATAAAAATAGCCGCAAATGCAAAGCATTTGTTCCCGCGAAAAACGGCCGGCTATCCTTTGCAACGAGCGCCGTAGGGCTGTTTACCAGCCATTCCCACTGGATGGGAAAAATCAAAAATTTCTCGGCTCGGTACTAAAATAGTGTGCAACATGGTTTTTACTTAATTTATCCACCGTCCCAGATGGGGATTTCTATAGCAAACTCTAGACGCAACGCATGTCATCTTTTCATGGAATCCATCCAATGGTTCATCCCATAGATCAAATGGATCCCCTTCATCGAGGGACCAGCATTGCCACTAAAATTCCCAATAACGCGCCGGCCAACACCTGCAAAGGGGTATGCCCCAATCCCTCTTTTAACTCTTTATCGTCTTCATCCTCGTCGTCTCGCCGCAAACTGGATAAACGGGAATGTTCTTCTTCCCAGACCTGTTCTTTTTGCTTTTTACCAAAGATGGGCCAATCCAATTGATCCAGCATTTGGTTAAGTACTTTGGCTTGCTCGCCGGCGGCACGGCGGACTCCCATGGCATCGTACATCACCACCGCCGCAAATAAAAACGCCATGGCAAACAAGGGAGAACTTACCCCTTCTACGCGGGACATCGCAATGGTCAACGCGCATACCATTGCCGAGTGGGCACTGGGCATTCCGCCCGCCCCTACCAGACGTTCCGGATCAAATTTACGGGTGGCAAATAAGGTGAGCAATGTCTTGATGACCTGGGCACAAAGCCAAGCCAAAACAGCCGATACCAAAATATAATTGCCAAAAACCGCTTTAATTGTTTCCATACTTTTCTACACCAGCCTTATTGGTTTCGATTGCATAGCAAATGTGCCAGATCGGCCAATTGCTGGCCTTCTTGTCCAAAGGGATGCAGTGCTGCAATGGCCGAATCGGTTTGTTCTTTGGCCATCTGACGAGCCTTGTCCAGGCCGTAAAGGGTCACGTAGGTGGATTTATGTTGTTCAAGATCTTTCCCGGCAGTCTTACCCAAGGCCAAGGAATCTGCCGTAGCATCCAAAATATCATCTGTGATTTGAAACATGAGGCCTAAATGCAGCGCGTATTGACGGCATGCATCCATTTGGATTTGATTTCCTCTAGCCGCAATAACGCCTAATGTGGCGGCAGCAGCGATAAGCGCCCCGGTCTTGCCGGCATGCATCGCCTGAAGGGTAGGGGCATCCACTGCTTTGTTTTCGCTTTCGAGATCAATGATCTGACCGCCCACCATACCTTGGTAGCCGGCTGCGCGGCTCAGTTCCCGGACGGCCTCAACCGCCGCTTCCGCCCCATTGACGGGATCGCATAACACGTCAAACGCCAAGGTCAAAAGTGCATCGCCGGCCAAAAGAGCAGTGGCCTCCCCATACTTTGCGTGGGTGGACGGCTTTCCCCTGCGCATTAGGTCGTTGTCCATACAAGGCAGATCGTCGTGAATGAGCGAGTAGCTATGGATCATCTCAACCGCACAAGCAAAGGGCAAAGCGTTCTTTTGCTCCCCGCCGCAGATGCGGCAGCATTCCAACGTGAGGGTCGGACGGACCCGTTTGCCCCCGTCCAGCACGCTGTAACGCATCGCATCGGTCAACACCTGTGTCAAGCTGCTTTGCTGGGCGATGTACTGCCCCAGTGCACCCTCCACCAAAGCGGCATTGCTGGTTAACATCTCATGAGCCGACATCATACGTCCTCCTTTTCCGATGAGGATAGGGACTTGTCCGATTGCTTGGTCAGCACTGTGACCTTTTGCTCCGCCTTTTGAAGCACTTCACTGCAATAACTTAAGAGCTTTAGCCCTTCTTCAAAGCGCTGGATGGACTGTTCTACCGGTAAATCGCCCGATTCCAGCTGCGCGACAATCTCTTCTAATTGAACCATAGATGTTTCAAACGTCATCTTTTTTTCACTCATTTGCTTTCGCTCCCCCTGGAAGTTTTTCCGTCACCGTACAACCGATCTGTCCATCCGACAGTTGAAGCCGGATGTGGTCTCCCAAAGCGACTTCCTTCACCGATCGAATGGATTGATCCCCAAATTGAGGGATGGCGTATCCCCTGGCCAGCACCTTTAAAGGGCTTAATGCGTCCAACTTTGCCGCCGTTTCAGCCAATTTTTTTCTGGGATCAAACAATTGATGACGATAGGCGGCCATCAAATCGTCGGTGACTTGGTCTAACTGCATTCGTTTTTCCAGCAAGATGTCTTCCGGATTATGAAACGGACGGGAATTTTTTACCTGTTCCAGGCGATGCTGTGCTTGTTTTATGGATATAAGGAGGCTTTGGATCATAACAGCACGGGCTGAATGAAGTTCCGCCAAAAGATCCGTCGCCTGAGGAACGGCTAATTCTGCCGCTGCCGATGGGGTAGGGGCCCTCAGATCAGCGGCGAGGTCACATAACGTATAATCGGTTTCATGGCCGACAGCGGAGATCACAGGGATCTCCGACCTGGCGACGGCTTGTACCACCTGCTCGCTATTAAATGCCCAAAGATCCTCCATCGAGCCGCCGCCCCGGCCCACGATGATCACATCAGCGGCGTGTTTTTTATTGATAAGGTCAAGCGCCGCTGCGATTTGGGAAGGGGCTTCCTCTCCCTGCACCAATACCGGGCAAAGCACCACTTCCGCCAAAGGAAACCGGCGGCCCAAAATATTTTTAATGTCCTGCACTGCGGCGCCGGTAGGAGACGTCACCACCCCTATTCTCATCGGCATGGGGGGGAGAGGTTTTTTCCTACCTTGGTCAAAGAGCCCTTGGGCATGGAGCTTCTTTTTCAGCTGCTCCAAAGCCATCTGCAAAGCCCCTACGCCGGCCGGCTGCATATCGTCGATGTAAAGCTGGTACTGGCCGTCCCGTTCGTAAAGGGAAATTCGTCCTTGCACCAGAACCTTCATCCCGTTCTCCGGCACAAACCGGAGCCGGGACGCTACATTCTTAAACATAACCGCCTTAATGGCCGATCGATCGTCCTTAAGGGAAAGATAACAGTGGCCCGAACGGTAATGGTTGACAAAATTAGAGATCTCTCCCGTCAAATAAACCGACTGAAGATGAGGGTCCCCCTCCAAGATGGATTTTACATAAGTATTTACCTGGGTAACGGTAAGCACAAGGCTGCTCATAAAACCTCCCGCTAGGATAAGATATCCTGCCGATTATTCCGCCGGTTGAGGATCCTTGTCCCGGCGGGACACGCTGCCCAAGATGCCGTTGAGGAAAGAGGCGTCCTCTTCCCCTCCGTACTGCTTGGCCAGTTCTACCGCCTCGTTGATGGAAACACCGTCCGGCACGTCGTCCACATAAAGCATTTCATAGCAGCTAAGGCGCAACAAAGCTAGCACCACCCGGGAGAGGCGTTTTTTGTCCCACTTCATGGAGTACTGCTCGATCATCTTATCGATTTCCTCCATATGGCTGCATGCGCCTTCCGCTACCGTGACGGCATAAGGGGCTACTTCAATATGCCGCGCTTCGGTGGCTTCGTCTATAATGTCGGTAATGCCTTCCTCCTGGGGGCGAAAGCTCTTTTCAAACAGTAAAATAAAAGCCTGTTCACGGGCTTGTCTTCTTGTCATCATCGTCCCAGCTCCTCAAAGTCCTTTTGAATAGGCAACCCTCCACCACGCAAGTGGAGGGTTGCTTATGATATCTTTGTTTAAGCCTCTTGGGGCTCCAGCGCCACATTAGCTACATGGACATTCACTTTGGTGACCACGCGCCCCGTCATACTCTGGATGGCTTCTTTCACATTTTTCTGGACGGTACTGGCTACCGTCGGAATATGACATCCCATTTTAAGATTGACATATAGGTCGAGAATCAAATCGTTTTCATCGCTTGTGACCACAACCGACCTCGCCACTTTCTGCTTGGAGAAAATGCCTTTGATATGGGTGCGTTTGGCTAAAGACGCCACACCCTCCACCTCACTGGCCGCTGTGCTGGCAATGGAAGCCAAGACGCGTTCCGAGATGATACACGACCCGCTATTGGCTGCTTCTGCTTGTGGATAAATCGGACGACGCTCCAAAAGAAATCTCCTCCTTATCGCTGCACACAAGATTGGTTTTGCTGTGTCACGATAGCTAATGAACCACCGTGATTTAAAACCATTTGGGATGTAACATCATCCGCCCATTTTCTAGACAGACGCACAAATAGAGAGTATACAACACCATTTATTATACCACAAACTTCCTGCTACACAACCACCTTTCTCTGCGAAATTTGTATAATAATCAATATCCCCTGCATAAACTCGATTTTTCCTATTTCTTATATCATCTCGCAAAAGGGAAAGATCCATTATCTCACAAAAAGCGGCGCCTTTGAATCAGTTGTCCAAAGTCGCCGCCTTTTTTGGGGATTATTGTACCGGTACGATGGTGATATTATCGGCTGATACCTGTGCGTTGGAGGTGATGACATCCTTGATCTGGGCCACTTCGCTGGGCAGTAGTCCGTCCGATTGGACAATGACATTGGCTTTGTCGTCCTCGATGTAGACCATACATTCCGTGAAGCCTTTGGCCTTGATGAGATTTTCAATCTCGCCCTCGTCCTTGACGTTTTGAGCAATCTTGGCTGAGGCTGCCAACGCTTCGGTCTTGGCCGAATCATCGGCTTGGGCGTCGGCTAAGACGTCCTTTAACACATCCACCGCCTCTTCCCTGGACTGTTCCCGATTGAGCCGGGCTTCCACAAAGTAGGCGCTTCCCTGGGTCGGGGCGGCGGAAGCGTCGCTTCCTTCTGCTGCGCTGGCGTCCCCCTCCGGGGCGGATACGTCGCCGCTGGACGCTTCCGAGGCATTGACGTAAGCGGCGTCGCCATAATTGTGGCTTTCCGAGGAAGAACTGCTTAAAGCGCCGGTGGCGGTGAAGTCTTCGCCGGCTTTATTGAACTGGAAGTTGAGGTAAATGGCAAGCCCTAACGCGACAACCAGCGTTGCAATCAAAACTTGACGTTTTCCAAACATTGTTTTCATCAGAAATCTCCCCTTATCACTTTGTTAATTAGATAGTTTTGTTACACACACCCGCTTGGATGAGATGTCAAGAGCAGTGGTTACGGCCTGTGAGATGCGTTTTTGTACCACCGGATCGTCCCCGCCCTGGCACACAACCACTACTCCTTTGATCTGTGGCTCCAATTGCGTTTTGATCAGCGCCTTTTCCCCTCCTTCCGGATCGTCCACTAGGATGACGTTTTGTTCTACATCCTGCCGCTCTTGGATCCTTGTGGTGTTCTCCCCCGTCATATCCTGCGATTTGTCCGTGTTTTTCTGCTCCTGGTTTGCGTAAATATTCTGAACGCCGGTCTCCAGCGTGACCATGATTTCCGATTTGCCCACCCCGTCGATGCTGTTGACGATGGAGGCAAGCCTTTGCTGGAGAAGGTCTGTGTATTCCGACGTGGTCATGGCGGCGGCCGTAGTCTCTTGCTTTGACTTGGTTGCCTCGCTTTTGGGCCAGAACGAGGATAATAAGATCAGGACCATCCCGGCAATTCCGGCAATCAGGATGATCTTTTTCCCCTTCTCGCCGCTTACATACTTGTGAAAGACCCCTTGTATGGTCTCCATGGTGTTTCCCTTCATGATGCTTTCACCTCCGATACGCTTAAAACGCTTGGCGTAAATCCCAGCGCTTCTTGTATCGCCGACCGGACGCTGCCCTTTTGTTTCCGGTCTTCATCCTTGAGGACAACGTCAATCTGTTTAATGGATATGCTGCCGTCTGCTCCGGTATCCATATGAATGAGAATTTTTTCCGGGGTAATACCAATTTTTTGAAGGGCATCCATACTGAGCTGCTTGAGACGTACCTCCACTTGGTTTTGAAGCTGGCGGTGCATCTCCTCCTTGAGATTCTGGGCGCTTTCCTCTACACTGACGGGCTGCTTTGGCAACGATAACGTAGGCAATGAGTCGGTGTCAAAAAACGGAGAGAGGAAGCAGCAGAGAAAAAAGGCGGCTACCGCTACTTTAAAAATCTTTTGCAGAGCGCCGGACGGGGCCAGCATTTGTGCCAGTGCCGCCGCCAAAGCACCCATGCAGATGGCGGTAGCCCATCCACCGATCCAATCCATTATACGCTCACCCCCAGTGTCAGCAGTATGGTGGTGGAGATGATAAGCAGCAAAGAGCAGCACAGCATGACGGCAATGAGAAGATTTAACACTTTGGAAGTGGATCGCAACATGGCTGAAATCTGTTTTAAGTCGAAGAGATCGGCAAAAGCCGCCCCGACGTTGAGAATCAATTGCCAGATGAGGGATTGAAGAAGGGGCGGGACAAAAATAACAATCACCGCTAGAATCCCAAAACTTCCCACTGTGCTTTTCAGCAGTCCCACACATCCCTGCACCGCCCCAAGGGCGTCGCCCAACGCGCTGCCCACCACGGGGATAAAATTACCACTGAAGAATTTGGCCGCCTTGATGGCCACGCCGTCGGAGGCGTTGCCCACCACCCCTTGGATGGAGAGGATGCCTACAAAGACGGTCATCACCAATCCAAGCACCCAGGACGCAACCTTTTGGATAGTGTTTGCCGTGGCGCTGAGATTGAGGTTGGGGACCACGGCGGCCACTAGGCTAAAAGCCAAAAAGAGGGATAAAAGCGGAACAATAATGGTGTTGGCCGCGGAGGAGACCACCTGTGCTACGCCAAATAAAAGGCCTTGGTACAGAGAAGCGGTGACCGGTTGTCCCGCCGCGGTGGTGATGCCGGCAAATACCGGGATGAAGGACAGCATAAATGCCGAACTAGCTCTCACCGCCTCCCCTGCCGTTTGAATGACTTCCAGTACCGGCAAAACAATGGCAACTCCCACCGACAATGCCGCCACTCCACCAAAAACTCCGGCGAGAGGACGTTCCCCAAAGGAGACTTTGAATCCTTCCAGCAGGGCGCACAGCAAGATGATTCCCCCCACGGCTGCGGCGGATTTGAGAGGCCCTTTGGAGCTCTCTTTGACGGTATCCACAAGGGTGGAGGACACATTGTCGGTGGTAAGCCCTAAGAGGCTATCCGGCCCGATGGAATCGATCCCTAGTTTGCGAAGCAGTTCCTTTGTCTCTTGGGGGAGTTCATCGGTGAGCTCATCGGCGCCGCTGGCTTTGAGCTGGTCTTCAAAGTCATACTCTGATACGGTACCGCTGTCCGACGTATTTGATGCAGCATCTGTGGCTCCCACTGTAAGGGGAAACAGCATCGTTAAGAGGAAAAAGAGAATCAATACAAAAGCCTTTTTCACCGTTTCACTTCCTCCCCTATCCCCGGATGAGGGAGATGGCCATGTCGGCCACCTTCTGGAACATGGGCAGGGCAAAGATCAAAATGGCCACCTTCCCGGCCAATTCGATTTTGGAGGCCAATGCCGTCTCCCCTACGTCCCGGCAGCTGTCGCAGGCAAGCTGGGTCAGGAAACACACGCCCAGGGACTTAAACAAGATGCCTGCATACTCGGCCGGCATGCCGGCCGACGATACAAGATCGCTCATCTGACGGATGGCCGGCGTCACTTGGGAGAGAATCAGGATGAGCAGGATGACGCCGGCTCCAATGCTGATCATCATGGAGTATTCGGGATTCTGCTTCTTGATGAGCACAGCGATGGCGGCAGCCACGATGCCGATGCCCGCAATGGCTGCGATGTTCATAATCCAAACACCGATTTGACCACATGGAACAAATCGCTGATCTCCTGAATGATGATGGTAAGCACCACAATCAACCCTGCCAACGTGGTTAACATGGCTTGTTCCTCCCGGCCGGACCGTATTAATACCTGGTTGAGGACCGCCACGATAATGCCAATGGCCGCTATTTTAAAAATTAAATCCACATCCATTTTTCATTCCTCCCACGTCGGCAGGCGCACAGCTGAGCGGATGCCTCTTTTTTGCTGATCCAGTTATGCCAAAACGATAGCGGCACCGATGCCGGCTAATATCCCTAAAGTGGAGTAGAGTCTTCCCATCCCGTCTCGCTCGGCCCGGGCATGCTGAAGCGATTCTTCCACCAGTTTGCTGTGAAGACGGCAGTTTGCCAGTTGCCCCTCTACATCGGTGGTGCCCAGCCCGTTGCCGAAGGCGTAAAGAATGCTGAGATCCTTTTCCTTGAGATAGGGCCGTTTCCCTTGCTGTTCCACACTCTGTTCCCACGCTTTGGGAAAGGGGATCCCCTCTTCGCACCGCTTGGCGCATTGTTTTAGAAAAGGAAGGCATTCCAGTTCCTTTTGTTCCGCCATATGCCCGATTAAATCGGACAGAGGCAGAGCGCGGTACCGGATTTGGGTGGCCATATCTTGGATCATGGATAGGATGGCCTCCAACTGCTTAACACGGCCCCCAAATTCCGCCGATTTCATCAGGCCCACTAAGGTCCCCGTCACAATCAAACACAACAGCCCGATGATCTTCAAGCAAATCACCTGCCTCTGTTATGGACTGGATGCGCCCAGGATGATCCCTGCCTTCCATGACGGCTACATAATCAAAGGCATTGGTGTTTAACAAAGCACGGCACTGGGGACGATCCATCAGCTCCGATAAACTGCCTGCGTGGATGGAGACGATCATCTTAGCGCCGCCGTTGACGCCGGCTTTTATGGCGTCGATATCCGCATCGTCCCCAACCTCGTCGCATACAATGACCTGTGGCGCCAGACTGCGCAGGGCTTGCAGGATGCCCTGCGCTTTGGGATACCCATCCAAGCAATCGCAGCAGGGCCCTAGGTTGTTTTGAGCCTGTCCGCGGTATACCCCTCCCAATTCCCCGCGTTCGTCCACCAGTGCCACACGATAATAGCATCCGGCGGCGCCGGAGGACAGTTGCCGGGCCAAGTCCCGAAGGATAGTGGTTTTGCCGCATCCCGGAGGTCCGGCTAGAAGCAGGCCTTTGACCCCTTTGGCAAAGGCGGAGTGGAGGATGGAGTCGGCGGCTCCAAAGTGCTGCCGAGCGATGCGCAGATTGATGGAGGAGATATCCCGGATGCTGGAGACCTTGCCTTTTTCCACAACAGCGGTGCCACAGATGCCGGCCCGATGCCCTCCTCGGACGGTGATAAATCCGTTTTGAATGTCCCCTTGAAAGCTGTGGATGGAATAATCGCAAAGGGACGCCATAGCCTTTTCCATGGTTTCCAGAGTGGCGGTTGGAAGGCCGTCCCGGTAGACGCTTGTTACGTCCCCCTTGTCGGTGACAAAAGAGAGATTCCCAGCCCCTGTCAGAACCACGGGGCTGCCTGTGTGTAGATGCACCTCCTGTGTCCTTGCTTTGACGTCCTCCGGGACACGTTTGAGCCATGTGCTCCACTTCTCTCCTAGCCGGCTGACGGCGTCGTCATATCGGGTTGCCAATGTGATCTTGTCCATACTTGTCCCTCCTTTGCTAACATAGATATGGGACATCCTTGCCCAATATGACAAAGTCATCCTCCCTGCAACCAAAAAAAGAACACCACTGTGAAAACTCAATTCCACAATGGTGTTCTTTTGATTTTTCCAGATTTCCTTGTCTTATACGGATATCACCGATGCGCCAAAGGGCATCAAAGCCAGTTTTGCCAGCTTAAAGCACTGCTTCCCAAAGGGGATGCCGATGATGGTAATGCACAAGATGCAGCCTAGGATAGCCGATTCAGCAGCCAAAATCAAGCCGCCAAAAATCATCCACAGGATGTTTAGCAGCGTCGATCCCACTCCCCCGCCAAACTGCACTTCCTTTCCAAAGGGAAAAAAGGCAAGGCCGGCAAGCTTAAAACACTGCACACCAATCGGAATGCCCACAATGGTGATGCACCACAGCACTCCTACCAGCATCCAACTGAGACCTTGCCAGATGCCGCCAAATAAGAACCACAATGCGTTGCCAAGACAGCCCAATTTGCCACCATCCTCTCACAAAAACAGGGATACTCCATTTGATAAAAATTTATTCCTCAAAAAGGCCATGGATGATTTCCTTTTCTGACTCGGTCTTGTAAGGAAACTTATCCAGATCTTCAGAATCCCTTTGGGTGGGAATTCCCTTTTCATGGACAATGCTATCCACTTGAGCCACAGCGTCCAATTTATCCTTTGCAAAACCGTCGTTGTAAAGATCCAGCCTTTCGCCTGAGGGAAGTTCCACCAGATAAAACATCTTCCAATTGCCTGACATACCCGTCTCAGTGGCTCCATACAGGAACTCAATCGAAGCTTTTACCGCAGGGATTTGCTCCCATGCGACGCTCTCGGTTTTGCTTCCAAACATACCATACCGGTCGATGCCGTCCTTTGTTATGGTAGAATGGCTGGTCATGGCTACGCAAGGGATAGCGATGGATAATACCACCGTTACAGCTGTGACGATCACGAACTTGATATGTTCCTGCAGGATAAAGTGGCCGCGATAAAGCCGCACGCCGATGCTCCCCAACAAAAGGATGGGGAGCACCGAACAGACAGTGGCTAAATTATAAACCGAATCGGCCACGCTGAGGATGGAATCCGGCCGAGACATCAAGTAATTGGTTTGGATGAAAACGATAAGATAAGGCGCTCCCAGTAGGGCAAAAAACAGCAGCCCTACCACCACGATTAAGATATATTTCTCTACTTTTGACTGTTCCAACTTACACATCCTTATGGAAACGGAAGATCGGCTAAGCCGGTCTTTTACGATTATTCTGAATACTCCACCCGGCCGATATCGGTGCGATAATGAACGCCGTCGAAACGAACCTTCTGAACCGCATCATAGGCGTGATCCAGAGCTTCCTCCAGGGTATCTCCCATGGCGGTGATGCCCAATACACGGCCGCCGGCGGTATAGAACGTGTTGTCACGGTATTGGGTACCGGCGTGATATACGGTGGCGCCATCCACCTGGCCGTTTTCATTCAGCCCGGAGATGGGAAGGTTTTTCTCGTATTTCCCAGGATATCCGCCCGAAGCCAAGATGATGCAGGCGCTGGCTTGATTCGACCATTGGATCTCCAACTCATCCAACCTTTCGTCGATGACGGCGTTCATTATATCCACCAGGTCGGTTTCCAGACGGGGCAACACAACCTGGGCTTCCGGATCGCCAAAACGGCAATTGTATTCAATGACCTTCGGGCCGTCGGCTGTGAGCATCAAGCCGAAGTAGAGGCATCCCTTAAAGGGACGTCCCTCTTTGCGCATGGCCTCGACGGTGGGAAGGAAAATCTCCTCCATGCATCGCTTGGCCATGGCATCGTCGTAATAAGGGTTGGGACTGATGGTGCCCATACCTCCGGTATTGGGACCTAAATTGCCGTCAAACACCCGCTTGTGATCCATCGAGGACACCATAGGTTTGACCGTTTTGCCGTCGGTAAAGGACAATACCGACACCTCCGGCCCGGTGATAAACTCCTCTACGATGACACGATTGCCCGATGCGCCAAAAATTTTATCCTCCATAATGGAGTGAAGGGCAGCGGCAGCCTCTGCCTCATCCGCAGCGATGACCACGCCTTTGCCCAAGGCCAAACCATCCGCCTTGATGACGGTGGGATACTTGCCTTCCTCCCGGATGAACCGAAGGGCTTCTTTGGGATCTTCAAACACATGATAGCCCGCTGTAGGAATGCCATACTGCTGCATCAAGGATTTGGAAAACACCTTGCTGCCTTCCAGAATAGCAGCCTTTTCATTGGGGCCAAAGCAGCGAAGGCCGGCTTTTTCCATCTCGTCCACCATGCCGTCCACCAAAGGATTGTCCGGGGCGACCACCACCAGGTCGGCA
The DNA here is from genome assembly GCA_904397895.1 of uncultured Clostridia bacterium. GTDB lineage: Bacteria > Bacillota > Clostridia > Oscillospirales > Acutalibacteraceae > Solibaculum. The sequence continues at coordinate 24,957 of CAJFOZ010000016.1, read as the reverse complement.
CCGATTTCTTTTGCCAACCTTACCATCCCGGCTTTGTCGTCCACCGACACATTGTGGCACTGGGCGTCCCTGGAGATGCCGCCGTTACCGGGGGCGCAGTGGATCTCCGTCACCTGAGGGCTTTCTTTTAATTTGCGGATAAGGGCGTGTTCACGGCCGCCGCCGCCCACCATTAGGATTTTCATAATCTAGCCTCCTCCCTATCCGTACCATTAGTGTTTGAAATGGCGCATGCCGGTGAACAGCATGGCAATACCGGCCTCGTCGGCAGCTTTGATGCTATCCTCATCGCGGATGGATCCGCCGGGCTGGATGATGGCGGTAATGCCGGCTTTTTGAGCCGCTTCCACACAGTCGGAGAAGGGGAAGAAAGCATCCGAACCCATGACGCTGCCTTTGACTTTGTCGCCGCCGTATTTGATGGCCAGTTCCAAGGCGGTAATGCGGTTGGTCTGGCCAGGGCCGATGCCCACCGTCATATTGTCCTTGGCCAAGGCGATGCCGTTGGACTTGACGTGCTTGACCACCTTCCAGACAAACATAAGCTGTTTCATTTCCTCTTCCGTGGGCTGGCGCTTTGTGACGCAGCGGATATCCTCTTCATGCAACAGCTCGGTATCCAGCTGCTGTACCAGCAGGCCGCCGGCTACCTTCTTCATATCCAGCATATCAGGGGTATTGGGCTTTGCCAAATCCGGGAGCTTTAAGAGACGGATGTTCTTTTTCTTCTCCAGGATCTCCAGAGCATCGGCATCAAAATCGGGGGCAATGATGATCTCCAAGAAGATCTTGGCCAGTTCTTCCGCGGTTTTCTTGTCCACCGGGCGGTTGAGGGCTACAATACCGCCAAAGATCGACACAGGATCGGATTCATAAGCTTTCCTATAGGCTTCATAAATGGTTTCGCCTACGCCCACACCACAGGGATTTGCGTGCTTTACGCCCACTGCGGTAGGTTGTTCCGATCCGAATTCCTTGAGGACATCCAAAGCGCCGTTGGCATCGTTGATATTATTATAAGAAAGTTCTTTGCCGTGGAGCTGCTGGGCAGCGGCCAAGGTATTGGTGCGATTGCCGATCTCGCGGTAGAAAGCGGCGGCCTGATGAGGATTCTCGCCGTAACGCATATCCTGGACCTTCTCAAAGGTCATGGTAAAGGCGTCGGGCATTTGGGTCTCGCCCCGCTGGGCGCGCAGATAGGTGTTGATCATGGCGTCATACTGGGCGGTATGTTCAAACACTTTGCCGGCCAGACGGAATCGGGTGTCCTTGGATACCGTCCCGGACTTCTTATATTCTTCAATGACCGTTTGATAATCGGCTGGATCCACAATAACCGAAACATCCTGCCAGTTCTTAGCGGCGGCACGGATCATGGTGGGACCGCCGATATCGATATTTTCAATAGCGTCCTCCAACGTGACGTCGGGTTTCAGAATAGTCTGCTTAAAGGGATAGAGATTGATGGCCACCACATCGATGGGTGTGACGCCCAGTTTCTCTAACTGCTCCATATGCTCGGGATTGGAACGCATAGCCAAAATACCGGCGTGAATCATGGGGTGCAAAGTTTTTACGCGACCGTCTAAGCACTCCGGGAAACCGGTGACATCCGAAACATTGGTCACAGCCAAACCGGCATCAGTCAACGCTTTGGCCGTGCCGCCGGTGGACAACACTTCAAAGCCCAAACCAATCAGTTCGCGAGCAAAGTCCACCACGCCTGTCTTATCCGATACACTGAGAATTGCACGTTTTTTCATCTATGATCTTCTCCCTTCGTGAATGAAAACCTTTTGATTGTCTTTGACTTCCAATCGGCCGTCGCAAAACAGCGAGACCGCTTTGGGAAGCAACTTCCATTCAGCCTGCTCCATCACCCTCCGTTGCAATGTTTCGGGGGTATCCCCCTCCTGCACCTCTACCGCTTTTTGCAGGATGATGGGACCGCCGTCGGGAATATCGTTTACAAAATGTACTGTGGCTCCCGTTACCTTAACGCCCCGCGCCAAGGCGGCTTCATGAACCCTCAACCCATAGTAGCCGCTGCCGCAGAAGGATGGGATAAGGGACGGATGCACGTTGATCATGCGGTTCTGATAAACATCCAGCATCTTCTTCCCCAAGATGGAGAGGAAACCGGCCAACACAACCAAATCAGCCTGATACTTTTGCAATGTCTGAGTCAATGCTTCATCGAACTGTTCTGGGGTGAGGCCTTTCCGGGCTACCACTTCGCCGGGGATACCGGCGGCGCGGGCCCGTTCCAAAGCATAGACGCCGGCTTTGCTGGATACCACGCACACAATGCGGCCACCTGGGATCTCACCCCTATTTTGGGCGTCGATCAGGGCTTGCAGATTGGTCCCTCCGCCAGACACCAGCACCGCAATGTTCAGCATAATTCCACCCCGGTCTCACCGGTGCGTACCTCACCTAAGATGCAGGCCTCCTCGCCGTTGGCAGCCAGCACTTCCAAAGCCTTATCGGCTTCCTCTTTGGAGAGAGCAATGCACAGCCCGACACCCATATTAAAGGTATTGAACATATCGTGTTCCGGAATGTCGCCCCAGCTCTGGATAACCTTAAAGATGGGTTTGATCGGGACAGCATCCTTTTCGATAACAGCCCGCTGATTTTCACATAACATCCGCGGAATATTCTCATAAAAACCGCCTCCCGTGATATGGGACACGGCATGAACATCGCATTGTTCCATCAAAGCCAGCAGGGGCTTCACATAAATCTTTGTGGGAGTCAAAAGGCATTCGCCCAAGGTGCTACCCAATTCGTCGATATGCATGGAAAGAGAATGGGGGCCTACGTTAAACACCTTGCGTACTAGAGAGAACCCATTGGAATGGACGCCGGAAGATTGTACGCCAATCAAGACGTCTCCCGGTTTGATTTTAGAGCCGTCGATGATCTTGGAGCGGTCCACCATCCCCACGGCAAAACCGGCTAAATCGTATTCATCGGCCGGATAGAATCCAGGCATTTCAGCCGTCTCGCCGCCGATGAGGGCGCACCCTGCCTGGACGCATCCCTCCGCTACGCCGGACACAATAGACGCTACCCGTTCCGGGATATTCTTCCCCACTGCCACGTAGTCCAAGAAAAAGAGAGGTTTTGCGCCGCTGCAAATGATATCGTTGACGCACATAGCCACACAGTCAATGCCGACGGTGTCGTGTTTATCCAGCAAAAAAGCAATTTTCAGCTTCGTGCCCACGCCGTCGGTCCCCGATACCAGTACCGGCTGCTGCATACCGGTGATATCAGGGGCAAACAGTCCGCCAAATCCGCCAATGCCGCTGAGTACTCCCGGAATATTGGTACGGCCTACATGGGCTTTCATCAGCTCTACGGCCTTGTATCCGGCTGTGACGTCCACACCGGCGGCCTTATAGCTATCGCTAAAACTATTGTTCATTGGTTTCCCTCCGTTTTATCAACTATCCTGTTACAGTTCGGCCACCTTTGCCTGCAAAGCTGCATCCTTTTGTAAAACGCCTTCGGCCATCTTCTGCTTCATGTCTGCCAACCGATTGGCCAATTGATCGTCTGACACAGCCAAAATTTGGGCCGCCAACAATGCTGCATTTTGTGCACCGTCGATGGCCACCGTCGCAACCGGGATGCCTCCGGGCATCTGAACGGTGGCAAGCAGTGCATCCAAGCCGTCCAAAGTGGAGGATTTGATGGGGATTCCAATAACGGGCAGTGTGGTATGTGCAGCCAGTACGCCTGCCAAATGAGCGGCTTTGCCCGCTGCCGCAATGATGACGCCAAATCCATTTTCCTTGGCCGAGCCTGCAAAAGCAGATGCTTGGGCAGGGGTACGATGGGCCGACATCACATGGGCTTCCACCGGGATATCCAGTTCTTTGAGCTGCTTGATAGCCTTTTCTACCACCGGCAGATCACTATCGCTCCCCATAATAACAGCTACCTTTTTGTGCTGAGACATAAACCAAATCGCTCCCTTTCCAGATTAAGCGGCCTTATCATTCTTCTTATCCCAAAGGCCGCTGTTTCATAGTGAAAATTACAAATGTACTTTTATTGTAATATATCCCTCTTCTAAATTCAAGGAAACAGGGCAAAAAATAGCATTTCTCGTCGTTTTCACTGCCTCTATCATTTTAGGAGAAATGTTATTTATTCTGTTTTTCATAAGAAGATCACAAAAAAACAGATGCCGCTTGTTTCCAAACAGCATCTGTTTCTGATTTCAGTGAAAATAAGATTAGCCGAACAAAGCGATAAATACGCCTGCGGCCACGGCCGAGCCGATAACACCAGCCACGTTGGGACCCATAGCGTGCATCAGCAGGAAGTTGCCGGGATTCTCCTTTTGGCCAACCTTCTGGGATACACGGGCCGCCATCGGGACAGCCGATACACCAGCCGAACCAATAAGGGGATTGACTTTACCTTTGGTAACCACATACATAAGTTTACCAAAGAGGACGCCGCCTGCAGTACCAAACATGAAGGCCAGCAAGCCAAGGATAACGATACCAATGGTCTGGGCAGTCAAGAAGGTTTGGCCATTGGCCGTAGCACCCACTGTGACGCCTAAGAAAATGGTAACGATGTTGATAAGCTCGTTTTGTGCGGTCTTAAAGATACGGTCTACTACGCCGCTTTCACGCATCAGGTTACCCAGCATGAGCATACCCACCAGCGGGGCAGCGGATGGAAGAATCAGGGAAACAACGATGGTTACCAAGATGGGGAAAATCACTTTTTCCGTCTTAGATACAGGGCGCAACTGCTCCATCACAACCATACGCTCTTTCTTGGTGGTGAGCAGCTTCATGATAGGAGGCTGGATAATAGGAACCAGCGCCATGTACGAATACGCTGCAACGGCGATAGGGCCAAGCAGCTCAGGCTTTAGTTTTGTCGTTACATAAATAGCGGTAGGGCCGTCGGCGCCGCCAATGATACCGATGGAGGCGGCGGCATTGTTGTCGAAAGAGATGCCGGGCACATAAGCATCCAACAGTCTAGCGCCAATAAAGGTGGTGAAGATACCCAGCTGAGCGGCAGCGCCCAAGAGGAAGCTACTGGGATTTGAAATCAAGGGGCCAAAGTCGGTCATTGCGCCGATGCCCAAGAAAATGAGGGGCGGATAAATACCCATTTTAACGCCTTGATACAGGTAATAAAGTAGGCCGCCGGTCTGGCTTGTGACCTCATAGAACTGCTGACCATTTTGCGTTATAATGGGATAATTTTCGACCACTCCGTCCACAACCGGTTTTAATTCCATGGTCGGTGGACTCATTAAGCCTGCCAAAGGCAGGTTTGCAAGCAGCATACCAAATGCGATCGGCAAAAGAAGAAGGGGTTCGTATTTTTTTACAATTGCCAAATACAGAAGGACACATGAGACTGCAATCATCAGATAGTTCTGCCAGTACTCAAGGCCGAAACCTGACGTGTTAACCAGGTTCTGTACGGCTTCGATTAGTCCGTCAAACACCGCAAATCGTCCTTTCGAAGTTGTTTAATGATCCCATCCCTCAGGATGAAAAAGGGCGCGAATTTTCGTAGACGCCTGCAGACCTCCACGCAGGACGAGCGGTTTCCTCACGGCGAACGCTGCGCACAGCGTACCGCACACCGGCTGCTGAACCCATGGATGCAACCGCTGCTGCGATCACCGCCAGCACCTCGTTGGAGATCCCTTGAGGAGCAGCTGTGGCCTGCATAGGCGCCTTGGTTTCCATCATGGCTACATTATCTGTTTTTTTTTCCGCATTCGTTGTATCCGCTGAACCTTTGTTCCGATTCTGGATAGAATACACGATCTTGCCGTACACCCAGATCAAAACGGTCAAAAGGATTAAAACAGCAAACACAACCAGCAAGCCAGTTAAAACCACCGTTAACAGTTCTTGAGCCATACTTCTCCCTCCTTTGTTAAAAAATGTAAATCCACACAACAAGCGAACGGATTTATTATACCGTGTTTTTCACTAAAATTCAATTGTTCACATTGAGTTTTTATATTTTTCATTTGTTTTGGTGTATTGCCCTAATTTTACCAGGATTTTTTGTCTTGTTTTTTGTAACTCAGGCTGGTTTTTCTTTTTTCTCTAAAAATATCAGCCAAAAAACATGAAAAATCTACATAGTCGTAAAACGGGTTTTATTTTGCACTTCTTTTAATGACTTCATGTGTTAGTCTATAATTTTTAGGTATTTATTACGATGAATTTTAGATGTTTTTTTGTAACTAGCTTGCGATTTCTTTTATTATGCATTATAATAATACAAGGGGGTTATGATGTTGTTTGATATGATTTTTTTAGGAAATTATATCAAATTACCTGCCTAGGCTAACTTACAAAATCCACTTGGCCTAGGATTTTTTGGATTTTAGACATCTGAATATCAAATCATCAGATGCGTGTAAAAAGTAGCTGTTTAAATGACGACTTTGCGAGATCTTGTTCTATTAAGGAGGGAAAGAAAATGGCACAAGAGGCTTTTAAGCATTCTTACAAGGTCAACCATAGTGCTTCCATGGGTTTAACCGTTTACAATTGTGGACTCCAAAAATGCGAGCCGGGCCATAGTTGGGGCCCAGCTGTTCGTGACCATTACCTAATCCACTACATTCTCTCAGGCCGCGGCTATTATGAAGTAGGAGATAAGCAGTATCAATTATCTGCCGGCAGTGGTTTTTTGGCTGCGCCCTCCACTGTGATCTATTACCAAGCCGATCAGGATGACCCTTGGCAATATACTTGGGTTGGATTCAATGGCGCGGAAGCCGATCATCTCATGCGGCTTGTGGGGTTATCTATGGAGCATCCTATTTTTTATGCTGAACTTGATGGTCCGATTCCCGCACTCATCGCTTCTATTTTGGAGGTAACCGGCCATCGTCCTTCAGACGAAATCCGGATGGAAGGGAAACTTTTGGAATTTTTAGCCGCCTTGGTGGAGCTGAATGGCCACAACGATTGTCATCATGAGGTGGGAGCCTCCCGGCGGTATGTGGAAAAGGCACTGCAATACATTCAATATAACTATTCCCGCGCCATCAACGTTGGAGACATTGCTGAGAGCGTAGGGATTAGCCGCAGTCACCTTTATCGTCTCTTTATGGAAGAATTAAACATCTCCCCCAACGAATACTTGACCCGTTTTCGCATTGATCAGGCTTGCGATCTATTGGAACAGGGCTTGTCTGTCAGCGAAGCGGCTTATTCTTCTGGTTTCGCCGACCAGCTTTATTTCTCCCGCGTATTTAAAAAACGTAAAAATGTGCCCCCAAGTAAATATGCACCTCATAAATAACAGCGCCATGAAACCCATGGCGCTGTTTTCATTTCTATCAATAAAGTAGGAATTTAGTAGTTAAATATTTTCTAAACCGATAGCTGTTCCATCCACCCAGAGCACAGGCTGGATTTGTTTGCCTAAGAGGGCCTGTTCCATGGTAGGGACCAGCAGATCAAATTTGGCTACTAGGGATGTCGGTTTCTTTTGTGGGTCGTCCTGTTCCATAGGCACAAAATAGATGTTTTTGGTGTTCATCAGTTTACCGATGTTGGGAGCCGATGCCGCCAGCCCATCGTTGGTGGCCGGGCAGATGACCAAAGGCCGTCCGTTGCGCAGATGGGATTTGGACGCCATGGTCACTGGGGAATCGGTGATGCCCAAAGCCAGCTTGCCCATGGTGTTGCCTGTACAGGGAACAATCACTAGAATGTCCAGCATCTTCTTGGGCCCGATGGGTTCCGCCCCATCGATGGTATGTATGATAGGCCTGCCGCATATGTCTTCAATATGCTGGCGGAAATCCTCGGCTTTGCCAAACCGCGTGTCTGTGGAATAGGCGATCTGGGACATGATGGGTACTACGTGATGCCCCAGCTCCAGAAGCCTCTCCATCTGTGGGATTGCCTTGGCAAACGTGCAGAAGGAACCGCACATCGCAAAACCCACCGTCAAGTTGTTCATGGGGTTGCCTCCTCAATGATATTCAAAATGGTATCTTTGATGATGGCGCCTGCGGTCCATGGTGCGGTTTTTCCCGGCAGTGACAGCGCCCAGATGGTTTTGACGCCTAAACGTCCGGCTGTTTCAAAGTCCACTCCTCCCGGTTTGGATGCCAGGTCAATGATAAGGCAATGGCTTTTAACCTTGCTCAATATTTTCTCATCAAACAGCATGGCCGGAACGGAATTGAAAATAACATCGGCTTTTGTAACGGCCTGCTCCAATTGGGCGGTGGGGACGTATCCGTATCCCTCTACCTGGGCCCAAGCGGCATCGCTGTGTTTCCGTGCGGCGATGGTCACGCGGGCGCCAAGGGCTGCCAGCTTGAGGGCCAGTACTTTAGCCACCCGTCCGAACCCTACCACAAGGCACCGGGATCCATCCAGTGTAAACGGAAGCTCCTCCATGGCCAATTGGATGGCCCCCTCTGCGGTGGGGACGGCATTACGAACGGCAAGTTCTTCCCGCTTTAAGTAGTCCACCAGTGTCAGCCCGTACTCCTGGGCACGCTGGGCGATGGGTAGGGATACTTGACCGGCAAACAACGTCTGCCCTGGGATGGCGGTGCCGAACACCTCAGAGATGGTGATGGTGTTGCAGGAGAATGGAGCATTGACAGACTCACCGTCGGTAGTCAGCGGCATGGGTAAAAGGATATACCGGCTGCCGTGGATGGCGTCGGCTACACTGCGGGCGCGACGGACGTCGCTCCCCATTTCAATATCGGAGTCGAACCCCACTGCATGCACGGCAAACCCATCCGACGCCAGCAGATGAGCCGCTCTTGCCTGCCGCAGGTCCCCTCCGATGACAGCAAAAGGTTCTCGTGTCATCATAATTAAAACCCCCTGGATTTTCTTTTCTATCATATGGTGAAAAAGCGGCGGATGTGCCAATTTTACAAGGGAAGAATCCTTTGGTTTTTCCTAGTTTTGTAGTCGGAACAGTAGGACGTCTTTTCTCCTTTTGACTTTTTGTATATTAGCTTTCGGCCCCTATAGCTAGGGTATGAAGCATCAAGAGGATGGGTGCTGCTTTTTCGTCTTTCTTTCAATGTCCTTTCGCAGGCGTTGGCAGGTGGTTAAGGGATGTTTTGCCTCCTGCTGGTGATACTGTCGGCATTGGCGGCAGTATCCACGCCGCTTGCATTTCCGCTTGCAGGGACAATCCTTCTTTTGCTGATCCATCGGAAGGCCTCCCGGAATTTTTCCGGATATAGGAATTCCTGCTCTATATCCGGGAAATAAGGTGTCGGATCTTAAGTTTAACATAACTGGTGCATAAAACAATACCCCAAGCCGGCATCAGCTTGGGGTGAATTCCTTCTATTTATTCCTTTTGGCTGTGTTCAACTGGGTGATCGGGATTTTCTTCTCGACGTTTTACCGTTTCGTGATACTCTTTCATAACGGCGTCCTCCAGCTGACGCCGCATGTCGGCTGAAATGGGATGGACGATGTCACGATATCCCCCTTCTGGTTCACGACGGCTGGGCATAGCCACAAAAAAGCGTTCCGGGCCTTCAATGACCTTGATGTCATGGATGGCCAATGCATTGTCCAGGGTGACGGAAACCACCGCACGGAGCCTCGCCTCGTTGTACAGTCTCCGGACTCGGACTTCTGTGATTGTCATAGTCAACTCCCCTTCCTTGTGCTATCTAGTATTTGAAGAAAAGAAGCGTCCTATTCAAAGGATTTTCCTATCTTTTCATGGATGTCCTTTTGCTGTATGGATGTTTTTTCAAAATCTTTGGGAGAAATTTTAAAAATCGCTTTATTCCAGGCCCAGTTTGCCATATAATAAAGTGATATCGATTTTTAGGAGTGTCAATTTATGACCGAATGTTGTGATCATATTCTCAAGCAAGCAAAACACGTCCACTTTATCGGCATCGGCGGATCGGGTATGTATCCTCTGGCCGAGATCCTGCACAGCAAAGGCTATTTTCTCACAGGGTCGGACATCAATGAAAGCGATAATTTAAAGCGGGTGCGTGAATTGGGCATCCAGGTCTTTATGGGTCACGATGCCGCCAACTTGGGAGATGCCGACCTGGTGGTGTATACCGCTGCGGTCAAGGAGGATAATCCTGAACTGGCCGACGCTATAAAACGAGGCGTCCCCACGCTGGAACGTTCCAAACTGCTGGGGATCGTATCCCGGCATTATGGGTGCACCATCGCAGTGGCGGGCACTCACGGCAAAACCACTACCACCTCTATGATCTCCCAGATTCTGCTGGGGGCCGGCGTGGATCCCACCTTGGTCATCGGCGGATACCTCCCTGTTCTGCACAGCAACGGCCGTGCGGGGAATTCCGATATTATGGTGTGTGAAGCCTGCGAATATGTAGACACCTTCTTGGAGCTCTCCCCTGCCATTTCTATCATCTTAAACATCGACGCCGATCATTTGGATTATTTTGGAACACTGGAAAATATTATTAAATCCTTCCATAAGTTTGCCAGCATCACCTCCCAGACCATCATCGTAAACGGCGACGATGAGAATTCTATGAAGGCTGTCCAGTATGTCAATTGCAAGATCGTTACCTTCGGCATGAGTGAGAAAAACGACTATTATCCCGCCAACATCTCCACCGTGGACGGCGCCTATTACGGCTTTGACGTGATGCACAAGGGACGGCTGATTACCCACGTGCAGTTAAGCGTCCCCGGCAAACAGAACGTTGCCGACGCTTTGGCAGCTTGTGCAGCCGCCCATCTGATCGGCGTTTCGGGGGAGGATATTTCCCGCAATATGGCTGAATTCCACGGCGCCAACCGTCGGTTCCAGGTATACGGTACTTTCCACGACGTCATGCTGGTGGACGACTTTGCCCATCATCCCACCGAAATCGATGCCACCCTAGGAGCTGCCCGCAAGATGCATTGTAATCAAGTGTGGGCCGTCTTTCAGCCCTATACCTACAGCCGCACCGCCCGTTGGGTGGATGAGTTTGCCCGCTCCCTTTCGGCTGCCGATCATGTGGTGATCTCGAAGATTATGGGGGCCAGGGAGAAAAATGAGTGGGGCGTCGCTTCTCAGGACATCGGTGTGAAAATCCCGGGCAGCCACTGCATCGACGAGTTTGAGGACATCGCTGATTTTGTGGCTCAGAATGCAAGACCAGGCGACTTGATCATCACCATGGGCGGCGGCGACATTTACAAATGCGCCCGTATGATCCGTGATCGCCTTGAGAAAAAGGATGTCGCCAACGTTTGACGTGGATTTTTGTGCTTTCGCTGCAAAGAGAAAAGCAGTGGATTTGGAAACTGTTCCAAGTCCACTGCTTTTTATTTTGTAAAAATAATCACTTAACTTATTTTGTCAGCTCTACGCTGCCGTCGTGCAAATCCGGGAGGGAGACGTGATAGAGCTTTACATCCTCAAATTGCACCTTAGCTCCGTCGCCTTTGGGGCATTGGGACACCAATCCCACCCGGATCTTTTGATCGGCCGGGATGGTAAAGATACGCAGGAGGGAAAAATATTTTCCATCCTCCGAGTAATAGAATGCAAATACCTTTCCCTTGCGGGCGATTTGCAGCCATACCCATGGTCCGGGTACACTGGGTCCCGTACAGTCGTCGGATACGACATTGGTCACCATGGTGATGGCGGCGTGATTCCCTTCCCCTGTCAGCTCATAACACACCTTGGCCCAGTGGGTATCGTCCTGGTGGATGAGGAATCCGCCGGCGTCGTAGGTGGACAAAAAGGGATGGGTGATCCTTCCACGCAGCACAAAATCCCCCTCTGCCTCTGTATAATACACAGGGGCAACACAGTTTGCCTTGCCGGTGGCGGGTGAAATATAGAGATCTGAGCCTGCGGGAGCCTCTAAAGTAAACTGATCCACGCGATCTGGATTGGTCCATTGCTGTCCGTTCATACACACCGATCCCCTTTTCTTTTTTCTCAAAAAAGCCTGCATCTACTTTTTAGGCGCTTACTCTGGTTCTTTTGGATTGTCGTAGGCACTTTCAATGGTCCGGTACTGATACAGCCCTCCTTGGAGCTTGTCCAGACAAGAAAATGCCTTCCCAGTCCCCAATGCGACGCATTCCACTGGATCCTCTGGAATTATGGCGCGGCAGCCGGTGTGTTCCAAAATCCACTCCTCCATACCGCCCAGCCACGCGCCGCCGCCGCTGATTAAAATGCCGTCCTGATAAATATCGCCGGAAAGCTCTGGCGGCGTATCCTCCAGAATCGACTTGATGGAGGACATAATAATATCCAACGGCTCCTTCATAGCTTCCAGCAGATGATCGGAGGTCACTTCCACCGAACGAGGTAAGCCCGATAAAATATCCCGTCCCTTTGCCAAAGCCACCTTTGGTTCCTCAAGGCGCCGGACACATCCAGCCTCCATTTTGAGCTGTTCGGCCATTCTTTCGCCGATGAGAAGCCCAAACCTATGGCGGATGTATTTGATAATGGCGTGGTTAAAATCGTTGCCCGCAAGACGGACGGAAGTAGCATTGGAAATGCCGTACAACGAGATAACGGCAATATCAGTCGTGCCGCCGCCGATATCCACCACCATACGTCCCCTTGCAGTGCTGATGTCGATGCCAGCCCCCAAAGCCGAGGCGATAGGCTCGTCCAGCGGGCAGACCTTGCGGGCCCCTGAACCATGGATGGCTTTAATCAGGGCGCGCTGTTCCACACCGGTTACGATGCTGGGCATACACACCACTACACTGGGTTTCCAAATATGATATCCACAGATCTTTTTCAAAAAGGAGGTAATCATCTCCTCCGCCAAAGTATAGTCGCTGATGACCCCCTGCTGCAAAGGAAAACACACAGCCAAATTCGGGTTAGTGCGGCCCAGCATGCGATAGGCCTCCTCACCAATGGCACAGATCCGATCAGTCCGCCGGTCAATGGCCACAGCCGACGGTTCACGAAGTACGACGCCATGCCCTTTTACATGGATTAAAGTTGTCGAAGTTCCTAAGTCAATACCGATATCCGTTCCCAGCATGTATACACACTCCGTTTGTCACTCGTTAGCCCCTTTGTTGGGCTACAGGCGCCGCCCTTTTGACCGGCGCATCTGCTATATTATAAGCTACTTTGACAGGTTTGACAAGCCGCTGCGGGCTAGTTGATGCAAAAACTACACACAGAACCGACCTTGCACCCGCCATCTTAAGCATCCGGGCGCATTGGTCCAATGTGGCGCCGGTGGTCATGACGTCGTCCACCAACAACACCCGTTTTCCACGAATCAGATCCTCTTGCTCCACACAAAAAGCACCTATGACATTGCCCCATCTTTCCTGCATCCCCACCATGTGTTGCGGATTGAGTTCCCGGCATTTGACCAGCGCGTCATCCAAAACCGGAACGTCCAATCGTTTGGATAGTTCATGGGCAAGCAGTTTGGACTGATTGTATCCCCGTTTTCGGACCGCCTGTTTTGTCATGGGGACATAGACCATCACATCGCCCGGCGTGTTTCCATATTCCCGCTCAGCCACCTGCGCCATTTCTTCTGCAAAGGCCTCGGCATTTTTGATCCAGCCCCGGAACTTAAACAGGATAAGCCCGTTGCGGGCGTTGCCCTCATAGTAAAAGGGAGCTACACAGCGGTCAAACGAGTATTTGTGATAACATCGGCAAAATGTTATCCCTCTGCCGCACACCTTGCAAATCGGCTGTTCAATCCGGGGTAAAATCTCCAGACAAGGTGCGCAGACCCTTTCTTTTGATCCAATGATCTTCCCACAGTACGGGCACCGGTTTGGAAAGATAAAGTCTAAAGTTACTCTTTTAATCCGATTCCAATGGATCACAACAGTGCACCTCCGAAGTGGATGAATCATGCAGGCCGTCGTCGCGACAGAGGATGTCCCGTAGGCCGGAATAACGTTTGGTTTTGTGATGGTTTCCTACCATATTCTGCACAACACTGCGTCGTCCCACCATCACAATAAGGGATTTCGCCCGGGTCACCGCCGTATAAAGAAGGTTGCGGTAACAGAGTTGAGGCGCACCCGGGTACATCGGCATAATGACGGCTGGGAATTCGCTTCCCTGGCTTTTATGCACCGTGACCGCGTAGGCTAGTTGAAGGTCGCTCAACATCTCCGACGTGTAATCGGCCAACCGGTCTTCAAACCGGACGGTAAACAGTCCCGCCGCACTATCGATTTTTACTAGGGTTCCCACATCCCCGTTAAAAACACCTTCCCCTTGGGTGCCGTCGTCCCGCTCCCAAGAGATGCAGTAGTTGTTGCGGATCTGCATGACCTTGTCCCCCTCCCGGAAAAGCTGGCCGTAAACCGATGCCTCCCGCTTGGCCTTAGAGGAGGGGTTGAGGGCGTTTTGCAGCACCTGATTGAGTTGGAAGGTGCCAAGAGGTCCCTTCTTTCCAGGACAAAGCACCTGCAAATCCACCTGGGGGGAATATCCATACGCTGCCGGCAGACGGGTGGTACAAAGATCCACAATTGTCCCACTGATCTTGTCCGGGGTGGAAGCGTCCAAAAAGAAGAAGTCCCCTGTATGGCTGGAAAGCTCCGGCATCTCCCCGCGTATGATGCGGTGGGCGTTTGTGACGATAAGGCTGCTTTGGGCTTGGCGGAACACCTCTTCCAAGGATACCACTGGAAGCCTGCCCGATGCGATTAGATCGTGGAGCACATTGCCTGCCCCTACCGAGGGAAGCTGGTCGGCATCCCCCACCAGGATCAGCCTGCATCCCAACCGCATGGCCCGCAACAGATTTTCAAATAGCACAATGTCCACCATAGAGAGTTCATCCACAATGACCGAATCGTAGTCCAAGGGATTGCGTTCGTTGCGCCCGAAAACCGGACGGTCGTTGGGCGTCCACTCCACCTCCAGCAGGCGATGGATGGTCTTTGCCTCGCGGCCGGTGACTTCTGAGATGCGTTTGGCCGCCCGTCCGGTGGGGGCGGCTAGGGCTACCTTTTCCCCATTTTTCTCCAAAAGCTGGATCATGGCGTTGATGGTGGTGGTCTTTCCAGTACCGGGTCCGCCGGTGAGGATCAGGATGCCTTGCAGAAGAGCATCGTAAATGGCCTGGCGCTGAAGATCACCGTATTGCATGCCCTCGCGGCGTTCGATTTCTTGGATGCTCTGCTCTACATTGGCGCAGGGATTGGGGGCAAATTCCAGCATCATCTGCAATCGTCCCGCCACGTAGGTTTCGGCCTTGTGCAGATACGGCAGATACAAAAATTCCCCTGATTTCAAAGGTTCCGATTCCAGTTCCCCACCCTCCAACATCTTCTGGATGGTGTAATCGGTTGCCTCCTTGTCCACGCCCAGACAGCGGGACGCCACTTCACAGACCTTTTCCCGCGGCAGGCAGGTGTGACCGTTGTTGAGGTTGTGGCGTAGCACGTACAGCACACCTGCCCGCATCCGGGAAACATCATCCTTTTCCACCCCCATCTGTGCAGCAATCTCGTCAGCCCGTTCAAATCCCAAGTTGACAGGATCCCCACACAGGCTATAGGGATCGGATTTGACCTGTTCGATGGTGCGGCTGCCCCACTTCTTCCATGCTTTTGCCGCCTCCTGCACCGTTACCCCAAACTGAGCCAGATACACCGTAGCCTCCCGTATGCCAAACTTCCGGGCGTAATCCTCCGCAATGATGCGGGCTTTGGTGGGGGAAATCCCCTTGATCTCACTGAGACGTTCCGGTTCTTTTTCCAGGATTTCTAGCGTCTTATCCCCAAACTTGCCCACAAGCCGGGACGCTGTGGCCGCACCGATCCCCTTGACGGCTCCCGACGATAAATACCGCAGAATGGTGGATGCTGAATTGGGCAGGGAACGCTCGATGGTTTTGGCCTCAAACTGAGGGCCAAAGGAGGGATGCTCCCCCCAACTGCCCTCGGCCGACAGCTGCTCCCCGGCATACACTTCTGGCATTACCCCCACTACAGTGGCCAATTGCCCCAGTTCGACGGCCAATTCCAACACCGTCCATCCCGATTGCTCGTTGCGGAAGGTGACGCTGTCCACCGTCCCTTGTATTTTTTGAAGCTGTTCCATTTCAGTCCATTGATCCATCTGCCAATCATCCATTCTCACGATTTGAAACAAACTGAGTTTCAGCCATACTACTTATCTTATAAGTATAATACAACTGCCCTAGCTTGTAAACCGATGGGAATTTTCAAAGTCCTTCACCCATTGGCTTAAGGTATCCAGCCCCACCGTCTGGACGCCCTTGATGTGTTCACATACCCGGCTGCTGACGTCCTGTGTCTCGGGATCCATACCGCAGTCCACCACCACTACCGATGCAATGCCGTCATCGGCTTTTTTGATGAGCGAAGCGGCGCTGCGGATTTGATATTCCAGATTTTCCCGATGTCCCTGGACTGGAATGGCCAGGATCCACCGTTGCTTTTCCCTGGGCTTTACAAAGAATAGGGTAAGCAGACGGATCATTTCAATGAGCCCCATTGTGATTAGGACGATTCCCACCACTTGAATGATTTCATACATTGCCATCACCTCACTCCAGTGTATGACAAAGAAACATTTTTGCCCGTCTCAATTGCAATAAAAAAGCATTTATGAAAGCAAAAACCTCTCTTCCCGTTTCTAAATTGAGAAGAGAGGTTTTGTGAATAAGTGGGCTAGATGGCATCAAAGGCTTGATCCAGATCGGCGATGATATCGTCGATGTGCTCGGTTCCAATGGACAATCGAATGGTGTTGGGTTTAATCCCCTGTTCCAGCAGTTCCTTCTCATTGAGCTGTGCGTGGGTGGTGGTGGCCGGATGGATGACGAGGCTTTTGACATCGGCTACATTGGCAAGCAGGGAAAAAATCTCCAGATGATCGATAAAGTCCTGGGCCTCTTTGGCGCCGCCCTTTATCTCAAAGGTGAAGATAGAGGCACCGCCGCAGGGGAAGTATTTTTGATACAATGGATGGTCGGGATGATCGGGCAAAGAGGGATGGTTGACCTTTTCCACTTTGGGATGTTTTGTAAGGTAGCCCACGACTTTAAGGGCATTTTCCACATGACGTTCCACCCGCAGGGACAGGGTTTCAAGCCCCTGCAAAAAGAGGAAGGAGTGGAGCGGCGCCAACGTAGCCCCCGTATCCCGTAGGAGAAGGGCACGGATGGACGTCACAAAGGCGGCGGGACCGGCGGCCTTTACAAAACTGACGCCGTGATAACTGGGATTGGGTTCCACCAGATGAGGGAATTTACCGCTTTTTTCCCAATCAAAACATTCGCCTTCCACTATGACGCCTCCGATGGTGGTGCCGTGTCCGCCAATGAACTTTGTAGCCGAATGTACCACAATGTCGGCGCCGTATTCAAAAGGACGTACCAGATACGGTGTGGCAAAGGTATTGTCCACCATCAAGGGGATGCCGTGGGCGTGAGCGATATCGGCAATCGCCTCAATATCCACTAACGTAGCATTGGGGTTGCCGATGGTCTCCAAGAAAACCGCCTTCGTGTGACTGTCGATTGCTTGTTCCAAAGCCTCCATATTGTTAAAGTCCACAAACTTGGCGGTGATGCCGTAGTTGGGCAGGGTATGTTCCAGCAGGTTGTAGGTGCCGCCGTAGATGTTTTTAGAGGAGACAATGTTGTCTCCCGCCCGGGCTAGATTTAAAAAGGCGTAGGTAATGGCGGCCGCTCCGGATGCCACGCCTAAGGCTGCGGTACCGCCTTCCAAAGCAGCGATCCGCTTTTCAAACACATCGGTTGTGCTGTTGGTGAGACGGCTGTAGATATTGCCCGCGTCCTCCAACCCAAACCGGGCGGCAGCGTGAGCGCAGTCGCGAAATACATAGGAAGCGGTTTGATAAATGGGAACGGCCCGGGCATCGGTAGCGGGATCGGGGGTCTCTTGGCCGGCGTGAAGTTGGATGGTCTCAAATTTATAATTTCGTTTTGACATGGGTGAAATCCTCACTTTCCTCTTTAAACTGTCTATATTGTAGGAACGGCCTATCAATGAAAAAGGGAGCTGTAACCGATACAGCTCCCAGACATCACACGCCGCAGATAGAAAAACCTGATCCGCCTCTTTCTTCGCTCAGAAAGGCGCATCTTCCCTGTATGCATGGCGTCTGAGTCCCTATAAACTGCATTCGCCCAAAACGAAAGTTGTGCTTGAGCAACCGGCTGATTAACAATGCATTCATGAAATTGCGCCTCCTTTTTGCCATTTTAAATTTAGTGTTAATTTATTCTGCAAACATAGGGGTGGACAGATACCGATCCCCCGTATCCGGCAGAAGAACGACGATGTTCTTTCCCTGGTTTTCCGGGCGTTTGGCAAGCTGGATAGCCGCCCATACAGCGGCGCCGGAGGAAATCCCCACCAGTACGCCTTCCGCCTTTCCGATCTCTCTGCCCAAAGCCAACGCATCTTCATTTTCCACCGGGATCACCTGGTCATATACTTTGGTATTGAGAACCTCCGGCACAAATCCGGCTCCAATTCCTTGGATCTTATGGGCGCCTGCCGTGCCTTTGGTGAGCACAGGAGATGCCGCCGGTTCCACCGCCACCACCTGGATATCGGGATTTTTCTCCTTGAGGTACTCCCCCACTCCCGTGACCGTTCCGCCGGTGCCGACGCCGGCTATAAAGATATCCACTTGGCCGTCGGTATCCTCCCAGATTTCGGGTCCGGTGGTGGATTTATGGATGGCCGGATTGGCCGGATTGACAAATTGTCCCGGGATAAAACTGTTGGGGATTTCTTGGGCCAACTCATCGGCTTTGGCGATGGCCCCTTTCATCCCTTGAGCGCCTGGAGTCAGCACCAATTCCGCCCCATACGCCTTCATGATCTGACGGCGTTCTACCGACATGGTCTCCGGCATGACGATGATAATGCGGTATCCCTTTGCCGCCGCCACCGATGCCAATCCGATGCCGGTATTGCCGGAAGTCGGCTCAATGATGACCGAATCAGGTTTTAAAAGTCCCTTTTGCTCGGCATCGTCGATCATGGCTTTGGCGATTCTATCCTTTACCGAACCGGCCGGATTAAAATACTCCAACTTCGCCAGAACTTTGGCCTGCAAGCCGTACTTCTTTTCCAGATGGGTTAGTTCCAAAAGAGGAGTTTTTCCAATCAATTGATCGGCAGATGTATAAATATTGCTCACAGCGGGTTCCTCCCATTCTCATTGATTCAGGTTCAAGACAGTTTATAAACATATAAACTTAGTGGGTTTATAGATATTATAGTTGGACTTTCCTAGGATGTCAATAGGTTTTCGTCAAATGACAAATTCATTTCCGTCCTCAGGGCCATCCACTAAATCGGCTATGGTGATATGGTCAAAGTAATCGTTGATCATGGTGTCCAACTTCTGCCATATGGTTAAGGCTTTGCAGTGGGCTGCCCGGGGACATTTGTTGGGCTCATGTTCCAGACAGGATACCGGAGCCAAGCTTCCTTCTGTCAATCGTAAAATACTGCCCAAGGTGTATTGTTCCGGGGATTTGGTCAGCTTATACCCGCCTCCCTTTCCGCGCAGCCCAACGAGAAGCTCCGCCTTAGTCAAAATCTTGATAATGCTCTCCAAGTATTTTTCCGATATATCCTGACGTTCGGCAATCTCTTTGAGCGGGATGTATTCTTCCCTATTATGCTCTGCCAAGTCAATCATTACACGCAATGCATAACGTCCTTTGGTTGAAATCAACACGTTTATTCACCCTTTCTTTCAACCTATTATACTATAGGGTTAATTGGATTTCAATGTGAATTTTATTCACATTGAAGGCAAAAATCGGACATGGAAATTTTCCATGTCCGTTAAAATCAGCGTATTTTATTAGAAGCTCCCACTGGAACCGCCGTGGCTGCGGCCGGAAGAACTTACATGCGTACTGCTGCCGGAATATCCTCCGCCAACACCTCTAGAATTATTGTCGTTTCGCGGGGTCTTGGTCACGGTATTGTAAAGGAACTGTTCGCTGGAGTCCGTGATATGGATGCTGTTCTCCTTGATGTAGGAGGAAGCAGACTCCTGCCTCTGGACGTTCTTCAATTTCCTTTTTATTGGTACCATAATCAGCGAAGCAAATAGGAATCCAATGAGCAGGACAATGGGAGTCAGGATGAGAACAACCGTATCGTTTGGAAGGTTGCTGGAATCGTAAGGTTTCCCTGATTTGGCCTGGGTGAGAAATTTATCGCATAGGGAGGCAAATTCCTCAAATGCTTCGCTATAACGGCCGGCGCCCAAATCTCTTTTGAACTTCTTTACCATGTATGCTTGCCCCTCATCGGTAAAGGCGGTGATGGCAAACCCATAGGTGGTAATGGCCCATTCCCGATTCTCCATGCTGATGAGCAGCAGGATGCCGTCGTCCCCATCCCCCATGCCATAACCGTTGTAATCGTAGAAATCGTCGGCATAGGCGGTAGCGGTTTTACCCTCTAGGGAGTTGACGATAGCCACTGCCACATCGCATTGTTGGCGTTCGCTGATCTCGTTGAGTTCCATGAGCAGGGCATCTTCTTCCGAATCGGTGAGCAAATCGGCCTGGTCGGTGAGGCGGGGAAGCAGACGTTGCTGCGGGATGGGGGACGATTGTTCCGGCGTCTGCTCAGATACGGCGCCGGTAGATGCATCTTCCGGCACGTCTTGGGCAAAGGCGGGCACCGTCCAGACAAAGCACAAGGTCAGGGTAAACAGCAGAAGTAAAATTCTCTTTTTCATCTTTCTGTCCCCCTCACAATGACAAATGGAAGATATTGATCAAGATCCCCATAGCCAATCCGCCAAAAAGAAAGGTTAACAGGATATACCAAAACCGATAAAGGCCCTTGCGCATGGGTAGATTCCCCACGAATTTACCGGTCTGCCCATTCATGGCGAAGGTATAGCGATTGCCCTTCCATGTGGTGTTAAGGATCCAAACCGGGAGCAGGGCGTATTTTACTTTCCCATTGTTAAATTGAATGTTGCTGCCCTCCGGTATCACGCTGTTGTATCCATGGATAGTGGCGGCAAAAGAGGTCTCGACGCTCTTTTTGATGCGGTCGTTGGCACGGCCCATGCTCTGCTGGGCGGTTACGTCGTACCGATCGGCCAGATAGCCGGAAAGATAGGCTGTCTGAAAATCCACAGCCTCCTCATAGTTGTAGGGTTCGATGGATTCCATTAAATCGTCGGCCATTTTAAGGGAACCGTCCACCGGCACCCGTTCAAATCCTACGCTGCCTCCGCGTACAACCGAATAAAAACTGGTTTCCGTATAATTATAGGATCGATCGCTCCAAGTGCGGCTTTTAGTGGCTTTGTATCGGATCTGGGCATTTACATTGGCGTCAAACAGCCAAAACGGCACGTAAATCCCTTTGATTTCATCGATATGCTGCTCCTTCTTAAACACTTTGGGAATCAGACGTTTTCCCTTTAAATGCCTTTTGAGCGCTTCTTTGGCATCGTTTTTATCCAGCTTAAAGGGGATCACGTAATCCGGCCTCAGATCACCGGCAAACTGCTGTGTCATAATCACGGGACTGCCGCAAAATGGACAACTGCTGGCGGCGGTGGTCCGAGTCCCGATAATCTGGCCGCCGCAGGAATTGCAGATATAAAGCCTCATTTCGTCGGTTTCCCCATCCTGCCATTGGGTCCCCGCGGAAGCCTGCCAGTTCATATCGCTGTCTGTCTGCTGGTTGTGGACGGCATCGTCGTGATCCCTCAGGGAACTGACGTCGAATGTTGTATCACAATAGGGGCATTTCATCCGCTGTGAGGAGCTGTCAAACTCAACCTTTCCCCCACAGCATGGGCACGTATACTGTAATAGTGTCGCCATAGTAGAGCCTCGTTTTCTCACAGAGTTTCATTGCTGGGGATCCAAGTCCGTTTACTGAATGTCCGACTCGTCAAAAGGATCGCCGCATTCCGGACAGAATTTCGGCGGATGTTTTGGATCTTTTGGTTCCCAACCGCATTTGTCACAGCGGTACAGAAGTTCACCGGCCGGCTTTGGTCTGCCGCACTCTGAACAGAATTTCCCTTTGTTTACCGCGCCGCATGAACAAGTCCATCCTTTCACATCCGCCGGTTTTGGTTTGCCGCATTCGATGCAGAACTTACCGTTGTTTTGCGCACCGCAAGAACAGGTCCACGTATTTTGGCTGGATGCCGTCTGGCGCGCCGCCTGTTGCTGTGCCGCTCCCATTTGATAGAGGTTTTGTGCGTTCATTCCGCCGGCCTGGGAAGCCATCCCCATTCCCATAAATCCCATCATAGCGCCGTTTTCATTGGAGGCGGCCGCCTTCATGGCCTCGGCTTGGGCGCCGGTCAAGGTGGCGGCGGCCATGGTCGGATCACGCATAATGGCGGTACGTTGGGCCTGCTTGATGATCTCGGCATCCTCTTCGGTCAATGTCACGGAATTCATAGCGATGGACACTACGGCCAGACCACGCAGTTCGCTCCACTTGGTGGTAAGGGATTCGTTCATGGCTTCCGACAATTCCTCCACATGGCCGGGGATGGCGTTGGGACGGATCTCAAGCTCGGAAATTTTAGAAAAAGCCGGCTGAAGTGCACTGATAAATTCCGTCTTGAGCTGACTGTCGATCTCCTGCCGCGTATACTGGTCCTCTACGTTGCCGCATACATTGGCGTAAAACAGCAGCGGGTCGACAATGCGGTAAGAATAGACGCCGTTACAGCGGATGGCGACGTCGATGTCCATCCCGATATTTCGGTCCACAACCCGGAATGGGATGGGGTTAGGGGTTCCGAATTTATTGTCGATAATTTCTTTGGTATTAAAATAATAGATGCGCTGATCCTTGCCGGTATCACCGCCGTAGGTGAAGCGTTTTCCAATGGTTTGGAAGGTCTTTTCAATGCCGCTGCTGAGGCTTCCGGTAAAAATGCTCGGTTCTGTCGAGGTATCGTATGTATATTCGCCCGGTTCGGCGCAGACATCTACAATCCTTCCCTGCTCCACGATGATCATACATTGCCCGTCGGCCACCGCGATGCCGGAACCGTTGGAAATGATGTTGTCATTGGCTTTGGTGTTGGAAGAACGTCTGCCTGTCCGCTTCTGCCCTTTCACCACCAAGACGTCCGGATCCATGGAATCACAATAGAAAAATTCTTTCCACTGATCGGCCAATGTCCCGCCCAGTGAACCAATTGCCGCTTTAATCAGTCCCATTTCAAAAACTCCTTTGCTTACATTGTATGAGGATGATTCCCCAATCCATTTGAAAAAAGATTTCGATATCCTTTAGTATATAATGTTCTAAGAAAAGCGTCAAACCAGAAATAGGCAGAAACCCTATTTTCAACGAGAATTTGAAGCAATTAAGAAAATCGGAAGGTTTGACATAGGAAAAATTACCCTTAAAAAGGCATAAACAACTCAATTGTAATATCATGGAAAATGAAAGAAGTAGATAAAGTAAAAGGAGGGATGATTTTAAATCGTCCCTCCTTTCTTCAAAAGAAAAACTTGAAGTATAAGTTGCGCATCCATCCTATCGGTGGGAAAATATTAACCGACAGCGCTTCCCTTATAGGCCATGCTGGGTCAGATAGGAATCCACACGGACGCCGACATTTTCCTGAAGATTCCGATAAAAAAATTGGTAATCATAAAGGTGATACACACCGCTTTCAAAAATTGACAGCTGAGGCGGATATTCCTCCGGCGTTACATCGGTCACCTTTAGTGCGCCTCGATCTGGGTCGATATAAGCGCCGGTCAGATGAGGGATCTCGGTTTCGATATCGCCGCTGTATTGGGTGAAACAGGCCCCTTGATTCAACTCTTTGCCGGCGGGTGTGCTATCCGTTTTCCAGTTCAGAGGGTTAATGGACAGCGTTTTGGTGCCGGCAGGGATCAAAAGCGAGTCCGTAATGTCCTCGGCCTCGCTATTAAAGGAGATAATTACACCGGTATCGTCCTCCCCAGACGCAACACGTAAATGAGGGTTATCGGCTAATTCCTCCTCCGTGATGCGCCAACCGATGGCGTAACATGCAACCAGGAGGTTTCGCACTTCTTCGTCGGCAAAACAATCCTTTAACAACCGGATGCTAAGATCCGCTCCCTGGGAAAATCCTGCCAGGACAATAGGGCGTCCGTCGTTATAGTGATCCATATAGTAGGAAAAAGCCGCCTTAACATCCTGGTAGGCCAAAACGAGATACGGCTCCCGTTTTTCCTCAGGAAGTTCGTATACATTCAATCCGGCCTGACGATAGTACGGCGCAAAAAAGCGGCAGTCTTCGTCGTAGATGCCTTTCTCCATATTGGTGGCGCCTAAAAAATTGGATTTCGTTTCCTCATCGTCCATGGACATATTAAAGGAATCCGCAGCGCCAGCGTATACCGTAGGGCAGATGAAAAATACGTCTGCCGGTTGTTGATGGGTTGTTTCCAAATACGCCCAATTCTCCACCTGCCCATAATCAATTTCCGGGTCGTTTGTGCCGCACCCGGTTAGGGAAAACAAAAAGGTCAACAGCAACAGCACGCTAAATATCTGTCTCTTCACGATAGCAACCTCCTCCATTTGTGATGCATTTACTTTTATATTTTCCTTCAAAGCAAGCTAAAATAGCTTTTGAATGAAAAGGATCTGGACACATTCTTGCCCAGATCCTTTATGAGAAGTATCACAAAGACAAAATAAATACCTGCTAAAAGCGTAAGCAGGAAATAAAATACCAACAAAGAGACTGGAGCGCCAGTTGGTTCAGATTCAGTCCCATGGGAAACATTGGCGGAATAGATACCTCTTGGGCACAGGTGTAAAACAAAACGCACCCCACTTTGTGGGGTGCGCGACTTAAACGCGGCAACTTGCCGCTGGTGCCGGTGGCCGGACTCGAACCGGCACGGTGTCGCCACCGGTGGATTTTGAGTCCACTACGTCTGCCAATTCCATC
>CAJFOZ010000015.1 GCA_904397895.1 uncultured Clostridia bacterium | reverse complement strand
TGCCGGTGGCCGGACTCGAACCGGCACGGTGTCGCCACCGGTGGATTTTGAGTCCACTACGTCTGCCAATTCCATCACACCGGCATATGAGCCGTGCATTATTATATATCAACTTATTATTAAAATCAAGCCCTTATTTCAAATTTTTTCATTTTTCTTTTTATCCACTTACATACAAAAACTCTATTTTTCATTTATAATAAAGCCATGAATCTTTAAAATAAATACCTATGACATCAGGAGATGAAGTCAATGCCTTTAAAAGAATCACAGTATGTCCCACTCATTCCGCCTCTCGACTACAACTGCTACTACATCCTCCCCCAACACCGTGAGGAACTTTGTCAATTCCTTGCATCACGGCGCAAGTCTTTTTTCTCTTCCAATTCTTCTCCCACTCGTCTCATCAACCCTCTGGAATTCGGCGTATTTTCTTGTGCTTTTGAGGAGATTGTCCGCTTTTTTAATGACGACATCCTCATTAATATGGCCCATCTCACCACTATGCACAACCATTTAGAACAGTATCCCCAGAGGTCGGTTGGTTTTTATTTGGACAACACCATCTTAAAAATCGTCAGCTGCTGGGAATACAGCTTTCAGATCCTCAATCAATTCTGGGGACTGGAATTTCTCAGTTCAGCCCGGTCCCGGGAGATTTTGTCTGACATCTATCAAAAGCGCTGGAAAGTAGTGGAGACCAAGGACGGTTTTACATTGGCATGTTCCGACTATTCGGAAAAACAGCTTGCAGAAATCAATGAAAAATTAAAGCAGGCTTTGGTGGTCCTCCACGCCGATCACTTTAAAAACAAGTCAAACGCAGCAAAAAGATCGCCCTCATCCCGGAATTGGACCAGTTGATGGAACTGTTTAATCGTCCGCCTTGTAAGGAGCTGCGCACCAAGTGGAGAAATCACGTCACCCACGGCGCCTCCATGACCTTTGGGCTCCATATCAGCGGCGTCAATTCAGTTGTTCCGGCTGAAGGGTTGTCCTTTACCCATCCCCTGAAAAAACAGGATGAACTGTTGTATCTGCTGAATCAAAACTTAGACCTTTTACAGGATGGAATCCAAATTGTCCACGATGTGATTTGGGACAACATCGTTCCAAACAGCAAGCAAAACGATGGAAAGATGTTCTACGGCGTCCAACTATCTTGTCCCAACTGCGATTTTAAGGACTGCATGACACAGGATGTATTTGATCTATTCCATGCCAAAGGGAGAACGCCTCATTTTGATTGTCCCAAATGCCGGTCCCCCCTTACCGTCCTCCAGCATCTGGAGATGGCCGAACGGGATTACAACTGGCTGCTTTTCAATACGGAAAAATTTGAAAGCCATCTACAACATTATTTGAAGGATCCTTCCGACAAGCGTTCTTGAAGTTTGCACCCTATGCAAAAAACAATCCCCTTGAGAAGAAATTCTCTCAAGGGGATGTGTTTTATAGTGCTAATTTAGCACATGTCCAAATTTATTTCACTGGGATTTTGGCAATATTCGCTATTCCGGTTGGGAAAGCGTATCACCTGAAAATTTGGAAACAATGAATTGGTTTTTTGTTAGTTGCTGCCCTTCAGGCCGTTCTCGTAGCTCTCGATCATTTTCTTGACCATCTGGCCGCCGATGGAGCCAGCCTGACGAGAGGTCAAATCACCATTGTAACCCTGCTTGAGGTTAACGCCAACTTCGTTGGCAGATTCCATCTTAAAACGGTTGAGGGCTTCGCGAGCTTCGGGCACTACCAGATTGTTACTACTTCTAGACATTGAGGATACACTCCTTAACTTGTTTTTTGTTTTTTCTTTTGTGTTTTTCCATACTGCGTTTGCAATCATAGTGTATGCCGTCAATCGGGTTTCTATCAGATGTAAATTTTCGCTTTTTTCCCAGAAGCTTCCGCTTGAATCTTAAAAGATGAAAAAAGATTTTTATCCATATTTTTTGTTATCTTTACTTTTTGGAAAAGTGACAGTATGATAAGAGATAGCCGTAAGATTTAGGTTTATCTTGCGTTTTTCCATCTTATTCGTTGCAATCTTGCTTTATTAACCACAGAAAAGATGATGCTTTTATGTTTATCGCGGATTTTCACATTCACTCCAAATACTCCCGGGCCACCAGTAAACAGTGCGTCCCGGAATATCTGGATCTGTGGGCCAGACGAAAGGGCCTCTCCTTGATCGGAACCGGCGATTTTACCCATCCCGCATGGAGGGAGGAACTAAAGGAAAAGCTTATGCCCATGGAAGAGGGGCTTTTTCGACTGAAAAAAGAGTACCTCCTCCCGGAAGCCTCGTCGGCCGGGGGACCGGATCCCCGCTTTATTCTTTCCAGTGAAATCAGTTCCATTTATAAAAAGAATGGAAAGGTTCGGAAGATCCACAACGTCATTCTTCTCCCCACCATGGAGGACGCGGAGAAGCTCTCCCACCGGTTGGAACTCATCGGCAACCTTCACTCCGACGGCCGCCCCATTTTGGGGTTGGATAGCCGCGATCTTTTGGAAATCACCTTGGAGTGCTGTCCCACCGCCATGTTGATCCCCGCCCATATTTGGACGCCTCACTTTTCCCTCTTTGGCGCTTACTCCGGGTTTGACAGCATCGAGGAATGCTTTGAGGATTTGACTCCCCATATCTTCGCCTTGGAGACCGGGCTTTCCTCCGATCCCCCTATGAATTGGCGGCTCTCGGCTCTGGATCGATTCACCTTGGTGTCCAATTCCGACGCCCATTCCCCCTCCAAACTGGCTCGGGAAGCCAATCTCTTTGATACGGGGCTTTCCTATTCCGCAGTCCGAAAGGCCCTGATGGATCCCAAAGGCGGCGGGTTTGGCGGCACCATCGAATTTTTCCCCGAAGAGGGCAAATACCACTACGACGGTCATCGTCCCTGCAAAGTGTGTTTAAAGCCTTCGGAAACCATTTCTGCAAACGGGAGATGCCCGGTGTGCGGCCGCCGCATCACCGTGGGAGTGCTGCATCGGGTGGAGGAACTGGCCGACCGTCCGGAAGATTTCCGTTTGCCAAACGCCATGCCCTTTGAAAGTTTGGTGCCGCTGCCGGAGGTCATCGCCGCCTCCTTGGGATGCTCCCCCGCCAGCAAGAAGGTGGAGCATCAATACCAATCCATCCTGCATCAAATGGGGTCGGAACTGTTTATCCTGCGGGAAGCTCCCATTGAGGACGTGCGTCACTGCGCCGGCAGATGCATTGCCGAGGGCATCCGCCGCCTCCGCGCCGGAGAAGTGGATTTGAATCCTGGGTACGACGGCGAATACGGCAAAATCAAGCTCTTTGACGAAAAGGAACTGGAGTGGATGGCAGGGCAAATTTGCCTCTTCGGGGACGAGATCGCACCGGTTTTAAAGAAAAAAGCATCGTCCCAAAAAGCTCCCCATGCCGCCTCTGCCTCCAAAGAGAAGGCCAAAGAGGAAAAACGTCCGGTTTCTTCTCCTAATCCCCACTATGGACTCAATGACCAGCAGTGGGACGCCGCTTCATGGTCCAATGGGACGGTGGCGGTGGTGGCCGGTCCCGGCACCGGGAAAACCCGCACGCTGGTCTACCGCATCGCCTATTTGGTGGAGCACTGCGGGGTCAAACCGTCTCAGATCACCGCCGTCACCTTTACCAACAAGGCGGCAAATGAAATGCGCCAGCGCTTGGAGGAGCATTTCCAAAACAAACGCACCGTGCGTTCCATGACCATTGGAACCTTTCACTCCATCTGTCTTAAAATGCTATCCCAGTGGCGGGAACACGTATCGGTCGTCGATCAGTACGAGGCGCTGGCCCTTGTGGAGAATTTGATCGCCCAGCAGGGGAGTAAACTATCCCCCAGAGGCGCTCTGGAAAGCATCTCCAAAATCAAAAACGGCATGATGAGCCCGGAGGAGTCTCCCCTGGCCGCTTCTCTGTGCGACGTCTACTGCGCCCGCATGGAGCAGAGCGGCGCCTTGGACTACGACGACATTTTGCTCCAGGTGCTGGAGCATTTTAAATCCTTGGAAAGGCCGGATAAAAAGCTTTTAAAGCCCTTTGCCCATCTGTTGGTGGATGAGTTTCAGGATATCAATCCCGTTCAGTACGAGCTGATCGAGCAGTGGAGCCAGCAGAGCGAGAGTCTGTTTGTCATCGGCGATCCGGATCAGTCCATCTACGGCTTCCGAGGATCGGACGCCCGCTGCTTTGAACGCTTCCAAAAGCAGCATCCCGACCTTCACGCCGTCCGCCTTACCCAGAATTACCGCTCCACTCCGGATATTTTGGGATGTGCCCTATCGATGATTGCAAAGGGGGAGGATCCGCAAAAGGATCACGCCTTGACGGCCGTGCGTCCAAAGGGGGATTCGGTACGCCTTTTGACGGCCAAGGAATCCTTGACCGAAGCCATTTTTGTGGCCAAGGAGATCGGACGCCTCATGGGCGGTATCGACATGCTGGACGCCCACAACGCCCAGACGATCCCCCAACGGGAGGAGGGCAAACCGCTGGGATTTTCCGATATCGCCGTCCTTTACCGCACCCATCGCCAGGCCGAAATCCTGGAGCAATGCCTGATCAAGGAGGGCATCCCCTATACGGTGGCGGGACGGGAATCCTTTTTCACCGATTGCGCTGTGCAGCATGCGCTGTCCTTTTTCCGCTTTTTGCAAAATCCGGAGGATCTTTTATCCCTCAACATCTGCCTGAAGGGATTTTCCCTGCCGGATGAGCAGATCCAAATGGTGCAAAAACAGTATGAAAAAGCGGAACACAACGCAGCGGCGCTGTGCTCCCTGATCCGGAATAACTTTGACGGGGAGGACTGGGCCTTTTTGCTGCGGCTTTTGGAGACCTATGAGCCGCTTTGCGCCAAAGGGAAGCCGGCAAAATTGCTGGAACAATGGATAGGGGACAACGGCCTTTCCCAATCGGTTGCCATGGAAAAACTGCTGAGCGTCGCCGTCATGCATTCCGATCTCGCCTCTTTCCTGCAAAATTTGGCCCTGGGCAAGGAGGCCGACGTGGTGCGTTCGGGCGGCCGCGTTTATCGTTCCGACGCCGTCACCCTCATGACGCTGCACGGATCCAAGGGCCTGGAATTCCCGGTGGTGTTTTTGTGCGGCGTAAGCGACAAGAGCATCCCTCTGGAAAGTCCACGCCGTCCCTGCGATGTGGAGGAGGAACGCCGCCTCTTTTACGTGGGCATGACCCGGGCGCAGGATTCCCTTTACCTGATGACCTCTCTCTCCCCTTCCCCCTTCCTGCGGGATATCCCCAAGGGAAGCCTTGTGGAACAAAATGCCCTTCCGCCCAGTCCGCCTAAGGTCAAACAGTTCAGTTTGTTTGACCTGTGAGAAAGGAATTTACTTTTAACAGCGCGGTTTCTCCCCATCTAAAAATCCATTGAAACGGGAGAAATCCAAAGATATTGCTGTCCGTAAGGACGCTAATTTAGAATAATCAATTTTTTGTGTGAAAACTGTTGATTTTTTAGGTTATTCCGCATATAATCTACTTCGTGTAGCAGATTACAATACACTATCAGCGCCCGGGACGACGAGCGAGAAAGGTTGTGATGATAGGGTTGGAAAAAAAGCTGACCTTATACGGCTTTAACAACCTCACAAAAACACTTAGCTTTAACATTTATGATGTTTGCTATGCTAAAAGTGAACGTGAGCAAAAGGATTATATCGCCTACATCGACGAGCAATATAATTCCGACCGTTTGACCAAGATCCTCTGTGACGTCACCGAGATGATCGGGGCCCATGTGCTCAACATCTCCAAGCAGGATTACGAGCCCCAAGGGGCTAGCGTCACCCTGCTGATCGCGGAGGAATCTATGATGTCCGGTCTTCGGCCTGAGGAATCGGAAGCATTGGACGACTTGGCCATACTCAACCGGCGGGAGGCTGTGGTAGGCCATTTGGATAAAAGCCATGTGACGGTACACACCTATCCGGAGTATCATCCGGATAATGCCATCGCCACCTTCCGGGTGGATATCGACGTGGCTACCTGCGGCAAGGTGTCCCCCCTCAACGCTTTGGATTACCTCATCGGCAGTTTTGATTCGGATATCATCACCATCGACTACCGCGTCCGCGGTTTTACCCGGGACGTCAACGGCCGCAAGCTGTTTATGGATCACGGCATCACCTCCATCCAGGATTTCATCGCTGACGAGACGCTGCTCAAGTACGACGCGGTGGACATTAACGTCTATCAGGCAAACCTGTTTCATACAAAGATGCTGATTAAGGAGTTAAAACTCCAGAATTACTTATTTAATACCGATATTTATGAGTTGCCGCCCCGGCAGAGGCTGGATATTACCAATAGCCTCCGCCGTGAGATGATCGAAATCTTCAGCGGCACCAATATCTATTGAAAAGGGTGGTCGATATGGGAATGCACCTTTTTCAAGACAGGGCCCCTCTGCGGGACGCCCTGCTGCAATACAAACAAAACCGCATCCTTCCCTTTGACGTCCCCGGCCACAAGCAGGGCAAAGGGAATCCCCGGCTGCGGGAATTTTTGGGTGAAAAATGCTTGGCGGTGGACGTCAACTCCATGAAGCCGCTGGATAATTTAAGTCATCCCGTTTCGGTCATCAAGGAGGCGGAGGAGCTGGCAGCCGATGCGTTCGGCGCGGACCACGCCTTTTTTATTGTCAATGGAACCACCGCTGCCGTCCAGGCCATGGTCATGACGGCCTGCAAGCGGGGGGATAAAATCATTATGCCCCGCAACGTCCACATCAGCGCCATCAATTCTTTGATTTTGTGCGGCGCTGTGCCGGTGTATGTCAATCCCGGGGTCAATTCCCAGCTGGGCATCCCCTTGGGCATGACGGTGGAGGACGTCAAAAAAGCCATTGAGAAAAACCCAAACGCCAAGGCGGTGTTTGTCAACAACCCCACCTATTACGGCATTTGTTCCGATTTAAAAGCCATTGTCAAATTGGCCCATGCCCACGGCATGATGGTGCTGGTGGACGAAGCCCATGGCACCCATTTTTATTTTGGGGAAGGGTTGCCGCCTTCGGCCATGTCCTGCGGCGCCGATATGGCGGCCGTCAGTATCCACAAAACCGGCGGATCTTTGTCCCAAAGTTCGATGTTGCTCATCCGCAACGGATTAAATCCCGGCTATGTCAGGCAGATTCTCTGCCTGACCCAAACCACCAGCGCCTCCTATTTGCTCATGTCGTCGCTGGACATCAGCCGGCGGAACCTGGCCCTCCACGGCAAGGAGATTTTTGCCCGCGTGTTGGATCTGGTGGAGTACGCCCGGGGAGAAATCAACCGCATCGGCGGCTACTACGCCTACGGTGAGGAGATGACAAAGCATCCGGCTGTCCACGCCTTTGACCGGACAAAACTGTCGGTCTTTACCCGCGGCATCGGGTTGGCCGGCATTGAGGTTTACGACATGCTGCGGGACGACTACGGTATCCAAATCGAATTTGGCGACATCGGAAACATCCTGGCCATCGTGTCGGTCGGTGACAACGAATTGGCGGTGGAACGGCTGGTGTCGGCCCTGTACGAGATCCGCCGGCTCAAGTCCAAGGATCCCACCGGCATGTTTGACCATGAGTACATCACGCCTCGGGTGGAGATGTCCCCTCAAGAGGCCTTTTACGCTGATAAAGTTTCCCTTCCCCTGCGCCAAAGCATCGGCTTTTTGTGCGGTGAATTTGTCATGTGCTATCCGCCCGGCATCCCCATCCTGGCTCCTGGGGAACGCATTACCCGGGAAATCATCGACTACACCATTTACGCCATGGAAAAGGGATGCCTTTTGACCGGCATGCAGGATATCTCTGTGGAAACCATCAAAGTCGTGGAGGGATAAGGGTTGGAACTGTGGTTTACAGAACATCATACCAAAAACGTCCGCTTTTCCATTAAGGTGGACAAACAGCTTTTTACCAAAAAAAGCGCCTTTCAGCGCATCGATATTTTTGAATCCAAAGAATTCGGCCGGTTTCTCACTTTGGACGGTTACATGATGCTGACCGAAAAGGATGAGTTTATCTATCATGAGATGATCGTGCATGTCCCCATGGCGTCGAATTTAAAGATCAAGAAAGTCTTGGTCATCGGAGCCGGGGATGGCGGCGCCATCCGGGAACTTTGCAAGTATCCGTCGGTGGAGCACATCGATTTGGTGGAGATCGACAAGGACGTGGTGGACACCTGCCGGGATTACCTCCCCAGCGTGGCCTGCAAGTTGGACGATCCCAGGGTCCATATCACTTACGAAGACGGATTGCGGTTTGTCCGCCGCAGGGAGGATGAATACGATCTCATCATCGTGGATTCCACCGATCCCTTCGGCCCTGGGGAGGGGCTTTTTACCAAGGAGTTCTACGGCAACTGTTACAAGGCCCTGACCCACGACGGCATCCTAGTCAATCAGCATGAATCCCCTTTTTATCCCAACGATGCCCGGGCGATGCAACGGGCCCACAGCCGCATTCGGGAGTGTTTCCCGTTGAGCCGGGTGTATCAGGCCCATATTCCCACCTATCCGTCGGGACATTGGCTGTTTGGTTTTGCCTCCAAGGGCATCGATCCTTTGAAAGCCGATTTGGCCCAGTGGCAAGGGTTAGGACTTGCCACAAAGTATTATAACACCGATATCCACAAGGGCAGCTTCGCCCTGCCGACCTATGTGAAAGATCTATTAGGTGATGAAAATGAATCCCAACATTGAAACCTTTCTCGGTTGCGACGCCTCCTATGACGAGGCCGAAATCGTATTGTTTGGCGCGCCTTATGATTCCACCACCTCTTTCCGCCCCGGCACCCGGTTCGGCTGCAAGGCCATCCGCAGCGAGTCCTTTGGCCTTGAGACCTACAGCCCCTACCAGGACCGGGATTTGACCGATATCTCAGTCTTTGACGCCGGGGATTTGGAGCTGGTATTTGGCAATTCCCCCCGTGCCCTGGATCAGATCCAGGAGATGACCGCTCAGATCCTAGAGGACGGCAAGATCCCCTGCATGGTGGGGGGCGAACATCTAGTGACCTTGGGCGCCTTCCGGGCGGTTTGGGAAAAGTACCCGGACGTCCACATCATCCACTTTGACGCCCACGCCGATCTGCGGGAGGATTATTTGGGGGAACCGCTCTCCCATGCATCGGTGCTGCGCCGGTGTTGGGAACTGGTGGGCGACGGCCGCATTTACCAGTTTGGCATCCGCTCGGGCGACCGGGAAGAATTCCGCTGGGGCAAGCATCACGTCTTTACCAACAAATTCGACTTCCGCTGGCTGGACGATATTGTGGTAAGACTAAAGGACAAACCGGTTTATTTTACGCTGGATCTGGACGTGCTGGATCCCTCGGTCTTTCCTGGGACAGGTACCCCCGAAGCCGGCGGCGTCACCTTTTTGCAGCTGATGGATGCCGTCCGAAAACTGGAAAACCTGCATATCGTCGGGTTTGACGTAAACGAACTCTCCCCCATGTACGACCCAAGCGGCGTATCCACGGCGGTGGCCGGCAAGGTCATTCGGGAGCTTCTTCTGCTCTTTGCCAAAAAGCGGAGGGAAGAGTAAACTTGGTTCACCGGAGGGCAGGGATCTGTCCTTCTTTTAGACGATAGAATGAAACTGATTTGGAGGGATTGAACGTGGGAAAAGTTTTAATCATCGGCGCCGGCGGCGTCGCAAGTGTAGCGGTCCACAAATGCTGTCAATATCCGGAGGTGTTTGAGGAGATCTGCATCGCCAGCCGCACCCTCTCCAAGTGCGATGCCCTAAAGGCCAAGCTGGACGGCGGCAAAACCAAAATCCAAACCGCCCAGGTGGACGCCGACCACACCGATGAAGTCATTGCTCTCATCGAGAAATTTAAGCCGGATGTGGTGCTTAACCTGGCTCTGCCCTACCAGGATTTGACCATCATGGACGCCTGTTTGGCCACCGGCGTCCATTACGTGGACACCGCCAACTACGAGCCCAAAGACGAGGCGAAATTCGAATACAAGTGGCAGTGGGCCTACCGGGAACGCTTTGAAAAGGCCGGACTGATCGCCCTGTTGGGCAGCGGATTTGATCCCGGTGTCACCGGCGTCTTTTCGGCCTATGCCCAAAAACATCACTTTGACGAGATCCATCAGATCGACATTGTGGATGCCAACGCCGGCGATCACGGCCTCCCCTTTGCCACCAATTTTAATCCGGAAATCAACATCCGGGAGGTCAGCGCCAAGGGCAGCTACTTTGAAAACGGCAAGTTTATCGAAACCGAACCCATGTCCATTAAACGGGTGTACAACCTCCCAGAAATCGGTCCTAAGGATATTTACCTCCTCCATCACGAAGAAATGGAATCCTTAGCCCTTAACATCAAGGGGATCCAAAAGATTCGCTTCTGGATGACCTTCTCCCAGAGTTATCTCACCCATCTGAAGGTGCTGGAGGATGTGGGCATGACCTCCATCGAACCCATCCTGTTTGAGGGCAGGGAAATCATTCCCCTCCAGTTCCTCAAGGCGGTGCTTCCTGATCCCGCCACCCTAGCCCCCCGCACTAAGGGCAAGACCAACATCGGCTGTATTTTCCAAGGCGTCAAGGACGGCAAGGAAAAGACCTACTATCTCTATAATGTCTGCGACCATCAGGCATGCTACCACGAGGTAGGCAGCCAGGCAATTTCCTATACCACCGGCGTCCCCGCCATGATCGGCACCGCCATGATCCTCACCGGCAAGTGGAACACCCCGGGCGTTCACAACATCGAGGAATTCGACCCCGATCCCTTTATGGACATGCTCAACCGCTTCGGCCTGCCGTGGCAGGAGAGCTTCCAGCCGGAGCTCATCGACTGAGGGCGGCGGGATGAATTGTTTTAACCAAGTCCCTACCCCCTCCTTTGTGGTGGATGAGGGACTGCTGAAAAAAAATTTGGAACTATTACAGTCCATCCAGCAGCGCACCGGGTGCAAAATCCTGCTGGCCCAAAAGGCCTTTTCCATGTACCGCGTCTATCCGATGATGAGACAGTATCTGGCCGGCACCACAGCCAGTTCCCTCTTTGAGGCGAGACTGGGCCGGGAGGAAATGGGCGGCGAGGTCCACATCTATTCTCCCGCCTACCGGGAAGACGAAATGGATCAAATCGCCGCCATCTGCGACCACATCGTCTTTAATACCCCCGGCCAGTGGATGCGGTTCCGGGATAAAATCAAGGCGTCCGGGCGCCCTATTTCCTGCGGCATCCGGATCAACCCCGAGTATTCCGAGATTGAAACCGATCTTTATAACCCTTGCTTCACCGGTTCCCGCATGGGCACCACCTTGGCACATTTGGATCTTGCCCAAATGGATGGCATTGAAGGGCTTCACTTTCACACCATGTGCGAGCAGAATTCCGATACCTTGGCCCGCACCATCCAGGTGGTGGACGAGAAATTTGGTCCTTTCCTCAAAAACATGAAATGGATCAACTTTGGCGGCGGACACCACATCACCCGGCCGGACTACGATGTGGAATGCCTTATCCGCTCCATCGCCTTCATGCAGGAGAAGTACGGCCTTCAGGTTTACCTGGAACCGGGCGAAGGGGTGGTGCTCAACACGGGATTTTTGGTGACGTCGGTGTTGGATACCCTGCAAAACGGCGTGGATTTGGCCATTGTGGATACCTCCGCCGCCTGCCATATGCCCGACGTATTGGAGATGCCCTACCATCCTCCCCTGCTTGGTTCGGGTGACCCAGGGCAGTATCCCTACACCTACCGGCTGGGAGGGCCCACCTGTTTGGCAGGGGATATCATCGGGGACTACTCCTTTTCCCATGCCTTAAAGCCGGGGGACCGGTTGGTGTTTGGCGACATGGCTCTTTATACCATGGTCAAAACCAACACTTTTAACGGCGTCAATCTCCCCTCCATCGTGCTCCAGCATGAGGACGGAAGTTTTGAAATCGTCAAGCAATTTGGATACGAGGATTTTAAATCCCGCTTATCGTAATATTTGTCCCCAAAGCAGCCGCATTGTGGTAGTTCACAGCGGCTGCTTTTTTTGCATCTTTAGAGGGTAATTGTATAATCCTAGTAAAGAGGAACATTGATGAAACATGCATATTTAGGAAGAATCCGCCTCTACAAATCGCCAAAAAAGTGGGATTTTGGACTTTAAGCCCTGTACATCATGCCCGTCATGTGGTATAATTTTGGGGATATTTTCAAAGAACATACAAGGTTCTAATCCATTAAATCTGCCTGGCCTTTGGGTCGGGATCACGAAGGGAATGTCATGCTCATGTCTGCCAATCAATATAGGACTCACAGCTGCGGAGAACTCACCGAGAAAAACCTCAATGAAACGGTCATCTTGTCCGGATGGGTGGATACCATCCGCGATCACGGCGGCGTCGCTTTCGTCGACCTGCGGGATCAGGACGGCATTACCCAGGTGGTAATCCATGACGACAATCTGCTTAAGGACGTCCATCGGGAAACGGTGGTTTGCGTCCGCGGCAAGGTGGTAAAGCGGGACGAGGAAACCGTCAATCTCAAAATCCCCACCGGTACCCTGGAGGTCATGGTGGACAGTTTGGAGATTTTGGGTTATTCCAATCCCAATCTGCCCTTTGAGATTCAGAATTCCACCGAAACCCGTGAGGATGTCCGTCTCAGATACCGTTTCCTGGATCTGCGCAATCCCAAGGTGCATGACAATATCCTGTTCCGCTCCAAGGTGGTCAGCTTCCTGCGCCGCAAGATGGAGAGTTTAGGCTTCGACGAAATCAATACTCCCATCCTCACTTGCTCCTCCCCCGAGGGCGCACGGGATTATATCATCCCCTCCCGCAAATACGAGGGCAAGTTCTATGCATTGCCCCAGGCTCCCCAGCAGTTTAAGCAGCTGCTGATGGTGGGTGGTTTCGATAAATACTTCCAGATCGCCCCATGCTTCCGCGATGAGGATGCCCGTGCCGACCGTTCCCCCGGCGAATTCTATCAGCTGGACTTTGAGATGGCCTTCGCCACCCAGGAGGATGTCTTCGCTGTGGCCGACGACGTGCTGTACGACGTCTTTACCACCTTCAGCGACAAAAAGGTTTCTTCCAAGCCCTTCGTCCGCATCCCCTACGAAGAGGCCATGCTCAAATACGGCACCGATAAGCCCGATTTGAGAAATCCCCTGGTTATTACCGATCTGTCCGACTTCTTTGTAGATGTGGACTTTATGCCCTTTAAGAACCGTCCTGTCCGTGGAATCGTGGTGGAGGATTGCGCCAAGATGCCCAAATCCTTCTTTGAGAATATGCTCAAATACGCCACTTCTATCGGCATGAAGGGTCTGGGTTATCTGACCATGCTGGAGGGCATGCAGTTCAAAGGCCCCATCGCCAAATTCCTTGCCCCGGAGAAACAGCAGGAATTGGTGGATCGCCTCTCCCTCAAGAAGGACGACACCCTCTTCTTTATCAGCGACGCAAAGACTGTGGTGGATCGTCTGGCCGGCCTCATCCGCACCGAGCTTGCCGAACGCAAGGGCATTATCGACAAGGATCGCTTTGAATTCTGCTATATCACCGATTTCCCCATGTACGAGAAAAACGAAGAGGGCAACATCGACTTTACCCATAATCCCTTCTCCATGCCCCAGGGCGGTTTGGAAGCTTTGGAAACCATGAATCCCCTGGACATCAAAGCCTATCAGTACGACATCGTGTGCAATGGTGTGGAGCTTTCCTCCGGCGCTGTGCGTAACCATCGTCCCGATATCATGGTTAAGGCCTTCGAGATTGCCGGCTACTCCAAGGACGAAGTGGAGAAGCGCTTTGGCGCCCTTTATAACGCCTTCCAGTACGGTGCTCCTCCTCATGCCGGTATGGCCCCTGGCGTGGATCGCATGATCATGTTGCTCAAGGACGAGGAGAGCATCCGCGAAGTCATTGCATTCCCTATGAACGCTTCGGCTCAGGATCTGTTGTTGGGCGCTCCTGGCAGCGTCACCGAACAGCAGCTGCGTGAAGTACACATCAAATTAAGATAAATAAGGAATCGTGATCGACATGCAACTAACAAACGATTTATTGACCACTATGGAGGATCTGGCCTTGGTGCATTTTGAAGGCGCCGAACGCGATACCGCTGTGGCCGATTTGGAAGAGGTTCTCTCCTGCTTGGAGGGCATCCAGTCCGTCGATACTGGCGATCGTCAGCCCCTGATCCATATTTTGCAGCGGGAAAACGTCTTCCGTGACGACGTGGTCCATGAATTTCCCCGGCAGGATGAGATCCTGCAAAATGCTCCTGATGAATACGAGCATTATTTTGTGGCTCCCCCTACTTTTGATTAAGGTTGGATGATACGATGAGTAACAAGATTGGGGCAGCTTTGTCGCTGTCCGCCAGCATTCAAGGGGGTCAAGTGGGCCTGCTGGACGCCCTTACCCCTATGATAGAATCCATCGAGCAGGATCCAAGTCTGTTCGCATTGTTTGACCGTCAATCGGTTTTGGATCAAATTCAAGCTGTGCAGAAACGCCTGGATGCAGGCGAAAACCTCCCGCTGGCCGGCATCCCGGTGGGCGTGGGAGAAAACATCTGCACGTTAAACGAAGAAACCGCCTCCGGCTCCAGGATGCTTACCGGCTTTAAGCCTCCCTTTGAGGCCACCGCCATCACCAAGCTAAAAGAAGCCGGCGCCATCGTTATGGGTAAGCTCCGTGTGGACGAGTTTGCCTGCGATGGTCTGGGCTGTACCGCTCCTCAGGCGGTGGCTAAGGGACAGGTTCTTCTAGCTTTCTGCACCGATACAGCAGGTTCCCTGCGCGTTCCCGCTGCACTGGCCGGGGTATGTTGCATACGCCCTAGCTACGGCTCGGTTTCCCGCAGCGGTACAGTGGCATACGTCTCCTCTATGGATCAGATTTGCGTTTTGGGAAATCATCTGGGCGATTGTGCCGCCGCTTTAGAGGCCATTTCCGGCAACGATCCTACCGACAGCACCTCCTGCACACTTCCTGCCTTCTCCTTTCCCAAGGAGGATTCCTCCTCTTTGGAGGGGATTAAAGTGGGAATCATCCGGGAATTCTGGGAGGAGGCCGCCGGTTTGGACGACGTGACAGATTTCCTTCAGGCCGCAGGCGCTCAGGTGGAGACCTTGTCCCTACCTGCCCTCAAAGAAGCTTTAGCAGCCTTTATCGTCATTGGCACCGCTGAGGCCAGCGCTAACATGGCCCGTTTCGACGGTATCAAATACGGCTACCAGACCCCCCATTACGAAAATCTCTTTGATCTCTACATAAAGTCCCGCAGCGAGGGTTTCGGCCGCAAAACCAAAGAGCGTTTGGCTCTAGGTTCCCTGATGCTTTCCTCGGATTATTACCACAGCTATTATGAAAAAGCCATGTGTGTCCGCCGCATGGTACTGGATACCTTTGTGGAAGCCTTCCAGAAGGTGGATTTCCTGGTAACCGCTGTGATCCCTTCGTCGGCCGATTGGCAGACCCAAACCATCCTGGGCGCTGAGCAAAACAACCGGTTCCATCACGCTTCCAGCTTGGCGGGTCTCCCCTCTATTGTCCTTCCCTGGGGAGATGGGCAGGGTGTCCAGATAATGGGCAAAGTCTTTGACGATGTGTCTTTAATGGACGCTTGCACGGTATTGGACGGCCAGAAAAGGAGGGATTCGTAATGGAATACGAGGTGGTAATGGGCTTGGAGGTCCACGTTGAACTGGCCACCAAAACCAAGATTTTCTGTTCCTGTTCCACGGAATTCGGCGGTGAGGCCAACTCCCATATCTG
The DNA here is from genome assembly GCA_904397895.1 of uncultured Clostridia bacterium. Classification (GTDB taxonomy): domain Bacteria; phylum Bacillota; class Clostridia; order Oscillospirales; family Acutalibacteraceae; genus Solibaculum. Next base: position 32,268 of record CAJFOZ010000015.1, on the reverse strand, counting down.
CCCCGGATGCAGCGGTATGCCGGGTGCTCTGCCTGTCATGAACAAACAAGTGGTGGAATATGGCATCGCGGCGGCTTTGGTTACCAACAGTCACATCAACCAATACTGCACCTTTGATAAAAAGAGTTATTTCTATCCCGATCTAGCTTGTTCTTACCAGATCACTCAGCTGTACCATCCCATCTGCGTCAACGGTAGCGTGGAGATCGAGACCAGTGAGGGGAAAAAATCCATTGGCCTCAAACAGATCCACATGGAGGAAGATGCCGGTAAGCTCAAGCACGATCCCTTTACTGATAATTCCCTGGTGGATTATAACCGTTCCAGTATGCCCCTTTTGGAAATCGTCAGCAAACCGGATTTCCGTTCGGCTGAGGAAGTGGTGGCTTATCTGGAGAAGCTTCGCTCTATGCTCAAGTTTATCGGTGTGTCCGACTGCAAGATGCAGGAGGGTTCCATGCGCGCCGACATCAACCTGTCGGTTCGTCCTATGGGCAGCACAGAGCTGGGCGTCCGGGCTGAGATGAAAAATATGAATTCCCTCAAGTCTATCACCCGGGCCATTGAATATGAAACCGCCCGTCACATCGATTTGATTGAGTCCGGAAACGCCCACAAGCTCAAGCAGGAAACCCGCCGTTGGGACGATACCGCCGGCAAAACCTTCGCTATGCGCAGCAAGGAAAATGCACAGGATTACCGTTATTTCCCCAATCCTGACCTCCCTCCCATCGTCATCAGCGATGAATGGATCGAGCGTGTACGCCAGAGCCTTCCGGAGCTGCCGGAGGCAAAACTCCAACGGTATATGGCCGAATTGGGTCTCTCGGAAGCCGACAGCCGTTTGCTTACCAGCAGTAAGGTGTTGTGCGACCTTCTGGACGACGCTGTGGCCAACGGCGTCCCTGCTAAAACAGCTGCCAATTGGATTACCGGCGACGTGATGAATTTGGCCCGCAACGACGGTAAAATTGCCGACGACATCATCATCAGTAGCCATAAATTGACGCAGCTGATCCTGCTGGTGGAGAAAAACGTCATCAATCGCAATACCGGTAAGAAGGTGCTTGCTGAGGTCTATGCCAACGATGTGGACCCGGAGCAGTATGTAAAGGATCATGGTTTGGCCATGGTGTCCGACAAGGGCGCCATTGAGGAAATGGTCAAGCAGGTGCTTGCCGCCAACCAAAAGGTGGTCGACGACTACAAGAGCGGTAAAAAGCAGGCCATGGGTTATCTTTTCGGTCAGGTCATGAAACAGGCCAAGGGAAAAGCCGATACCAAACTCATCAATGAAATTTTAAATGCTCTTTTAAACGCTTAATCGATCAAGATAAAAAAGATCCCTGGAGTGAGATGAGTATCTCTTCTCCAGGGATCTTTTTATTCTTTTACGAGGGCGTATAGCTTCATATCCAAAACACGGCCGTTTTTTACTGCATTGCTCCGAAGGATCCCTTCCAGTTTAAATCCGTTTTTCTCAAGAACTCGGCAGGAAGCTGCATTGGTGGCAAACGGCTCGGCAAAAATGCGTATGATATCGGTATGATCGAAAATATACCGGCATACTTGTTTCACCGCACTGCTTGCCAGCCCTTTCCCCCAAAAGCATTCTCCTAGATAATAACCCATTTCTGCTGTGCGGAAATGGATATTTCCCTGACGAAATACACCAATGCTCCCCACCACTTTATCGTCAGCCACAATGGCAAATGCAAAGGTAGTGTTTGTATCCGCATTCAGCATAACGGTGATGAACTCTTTTGCATCGGTTTCTGTGTAGGGATAAGGTAGCCCATCCCGCAAGTTGTTTTGGATGTTTCGATTGTTGACGATGGCAGCCAAGTCTGATGCATCGGTAAGCCGCCAGGGCCGAATTTGGCAGTCCATTTTTCTCCACCTGCTTTCTCCCCTGCTATGGCAATTGTTATGTTGTTCCGTCCCACAGGAAATGTTCTAAATCCACCTTCCCATCAGGCAGGAACTGAACTCCTTCCGCTTCCAAGAGGAAGCGCTGTTGGTTTTCTCCTCCGAAGGCAAAGGCGCTAGATAGTCTTCCTTCCCGGTTGACTACCCGGAAACACGGGATCTCGTTAGGGCTTGGATTGACGTGCAGGGCATATCCAACCACTCTCGCCCATCTCGGATTGCCTGCCAGAAGAGCGATTTGGCCATAGGTGGCCACTTTCCCAAAAGGGATCCTTTTTACCACCTCATAGATTCTCTCAAAGGTACCTGCCATAAGTCTTCCCCTTTTCCACTACCGTGTGTTATTCTAGATCGTCCAGTTCACTGTCCGGTTTGCTGAGCTCCCCCAGGACATCATCTTGTTTTTTCCTGGCCGCCTTCTTGGCCAGACGATCGTTAATCGCCCGGCTGGCTAATGTGTATATCACCGAACACAGCGGGATACAAATCAGCATCCCGGCAAACCCCATCAAACTGCCGCCCAATGTCACTGCCGCCAGCACCCACATAGAGGGAAGTCCTACTGAATTGCCCACCACATGGGGATAAATAAGGTTTCCCTCGATTTGCTGTATCACTAAGAACAGCACCACAAACCAAATGGCCCGGATAGGATCGATCATAAAGATAAGGAAAGCGCCGATGACACAACCGATAACTGCGCCAAAAATAGGGATCAATGCCATAAAAGCGATGAGTACACTGATGATCAGCGCATAAGGGAACTGGAAAATACTCATGCTGATAAAGAACAGCATCCCCAAAATAACAGCTTCTAAACACTGGCCGGATAAGAAACTGGCAAAGGTCTTGTAGGACAGGCTGCACACCGACAGAACCTTTTCCGCCCGATTCTCCGGCAGACAGGCATATAGTAATTTTCTGCCCTGCCGTCCTAGCTTTTCCTTTTGCACCAGTACGTAAAGGGCAAACACGATGCCTAAGAAGAAGTTGACGATCACGCCCACCACAGAGGATGCTACCGTAACGGTGGAGGACAACACATCCCCCGCGCTGTTTTGCACCATTTGGACGATGCCTTTCCAGTCTAGTTCGATGTTTTGCAGCCAATTTGCCACGTCCGGATATTGCTGGAACATATCGTTGCTCCACTTTTGCAGATCCTCGAGGAAGGGCGGGATGGCGTTGACCAACGATTGGAAGGTCCTCCCCAGCTCTGGGATTATGAGGAACATCACAATAAAGATGATACTTGCCACCAAAAGCAATGTCAAAACAAGGCTGATAGGACGGCGCATCCTTTGTTTCAGCCCTTTGGGTTTGCCAGGGCCGCGGAAGATCTTGGATTCCAAAAAGGACATGGGCACATTTAAAATAAAAGCAATACAAAATCCTAAAATAAACGGCCAAATCAGATTCAGAATCCATCCCAAAAAGGAGAGCACCAAGGAAAAATTTTGCAGTCCTACAAATAACACCACTCCAAACGCAATCAATAACATGGTCTTCTTGGTGTTTTTTGACATCATCTTCATGGCATTAACCACCTGTTCTTTCTCCGTCTCCTGCCAAAAAGGGACGGCTTTGTCGTGTTATATTTCTTCTTTTTCAGCATTTGCGTCCTGTAAATACCGCTTTTGCCAAATGGACAGCACAAGTAGGCTCCCCAAGTTTGCCACGCCGTCCAGAATCAGTATAATATATGTGTAAAGATTTCGGCCGGACTCTGTGCCAAAGGGATTGATTAAGATCAGCATAGATAGGACGATCATCACTAGCGATACCAGCAACAGCACCCACCATTTTTCCGCCTTCAAACCAAGCAGGTCCATAGAGAATTGGCATTTCATAATGCTATCCAACATCATGCAGATGGCCAGCACCTGGGCAAATGCAAAGGCGAAGTCCTGGGTCTTGAGCACGGCGTAAAGCCCTACCATCACCTGGGCCACGCCAAAGGCGAATCCAAAGCGTCCGGGGATAAGATACCCCTTTTTGATCAAGTACCACGCTACATTGATAATCCCGGCTATCATAAAAAGGATTCCCAGAGCATAACATAGATCGGTCAAGGCAATGTTGGGAAAGATCAGCAAAATAGCTCCGATGGCGATGTAGCAAATGGACAAAAACATCATCCCCATCCGGACATTTCCGGATTCCTTCTCTACCGGCTTCAAGCAATCACCCTCTGTTTTTTTTATTCCATCACCGCAAAATGGCATCCGTCTTCTTCCTGCCCCAGTACAGTGGCGGGAAACACGTCTCTTTATGACATCCAATGTAAATGAAACCTATTTTTATTATAACAAAGCCACAGCCTACATACAAGGCAATATCCCATTTGATCCCAACAGTCTGAAAACTTCATCGGCGGGGAAAGCATACTTTTGCTCCTTTGGAGGGAAACTACTATCAAACAACCGAAAGGAGCTGTTTCTTATGGATCAGCAGTTTCCGCGTCCTGACGACGCTGATAAAGCCGAACGGATAGAGCAGTTATACAACGAAATGTTTTCCGTAGCTTCCGCCACCGAGTGCACGGGATTGATCCCCACTCCTCCCGTCGACAAGTCCGAGGCCGATTCCTACACCGATATCTACCACGTCCCCGTACCCAAAACACAACCCAATAACGGCCTGCAAAGCATCAAAAAAACCACCGAGAATATGGGAAATAAACAAAAATAAAACGTAAAAAAGAAGCCGCCGGTTTGAACAGCACCCCATTTGTTAGACAGTATGGTATACTGAAAAACAAGTGGGGTGCTTAACTATGCCAAGAGGGAAACAGAATGAAAAATACACAGTAGAATTTAAAAAACAGGTAATTGAAACCATGCAGGAAGAACATCTGGGATATCGTGAAACGGCAGAAAGGTTTCACATCCGGCATAAACGAGTTCAGGACTGGGAGCGTATTTACCTGACAGAAGGACCGGAAGGCTTTTCGGTAGAACGGCGGGGTCGAGGGAGTAAAGGCAGGCCAAAGCAACTGCCGAAAGAAGTAGAGGAAGATCTGCTTGCAGAGGTGCAGCGTCTGAGAGCAGAGAACGAATACCTAAAAAACTTGCAAGCCTTGGTTTTGGAAGAGGAGCGACGCCAGCGCAGAAAACGCAGGTAGTTCAAAAGCTGAGGCAAAAACATGCTCTGGACATTCTTCTTTCAATCGCTCAACTGCCCCGTTCTACGTTCTACTATCATCTCAAGGGGATGAAGCGGGCGGACAAATACGAAATGGAAAAGGCAGAGATCGTAGCTATCTTTCATGAAAACAAGGGCCGATACGGATACCGGCGCATTACGATTGCCCTGCGCAGCAGGGGTATCTGTCTCAACCACAAGACTGTCCAGCGACTTATGAAAGAGCTGGGTCTGATTTGTCGTGTCAGGATGAAGAAGTATCGCTCCTACAAAGGCGAGGTCGGAAAGATCGCGCCGAACTTGCTGAACCGTGACTTCTTTGCCGAAAAGCCAAACCAAAAGTGGGTCACAGATGTGACGGAATTCAGCCTGTTCGGCCAGAAACTGTATCTCTCGCCCATCCTGGATCTGCACAACGGCTATCTGGTGAGCTATACGATCTCCGAGCGGCCCGTTCTGAGTATGGTAACTTCGATGCTGGACAAGGCTTTTAAAACCATACCAGACGGAACGGAGCTGATTCTCCACTCTGACCAGGGCTGGCAATACCAGCACAAGCAGTACCAACGCATGCTCAAAAGTAAGGGCATCCGGCAGAGCATGAGCCGCAAAGGCAACTGTCTGGACAATGCCGTGATGGAGAACTTTTTTGGTTTGCTCAAGAGTGAACTGCTTTACCTGCAAACGTTCCAGTCCATGGAGCACTTCAAGCAGGAACTTTTTGCCTATCTGGATTACTACAACAACCGCAGAATCAAGGCAAAGCTGAAGGGCTTGCCGCCTGCTTTTCACAGACAACAAGCCCTTTCTGCTGCTTGAACAATTCCTTATCCAAAATATTGTCTAACTTCTCGGGGTCACTTCAGTTTTTATCAATACCGACGGCTTCTTTTTTATCCTACCCGAGCCAAATCCTTTTTGAGACGTTCAATGATCCTTTTCTCCAGCCGGGAGATATAGGATTGGGATATTCCCAACAGTTCCGCCACCTCCTTCTGGGTATGTTCGGTCTCCCCCTTCAGTCCAAACCGCAGTTTCATGATGGTCTGTTCCCGGGGCGAAAGACGGTCCACCGCCTCCAACAAGAGATCCCGTTCCACTTGCTGTTCGATCCCACGATTGACTAGGTCGGGATCACTGCCCAGTACATCGGAATAAAGCAATTCATTTCCATCCCAGTCCACATTGAGGGGTTCGTCGATGGATACCTCGTTTTTCAGTTGGGAACTCTTCCTCAGATGCATCAGGATCTCGTTTTCAATGCATCGCGAAGCATAGGTGGCCAGCTTGATGTTGCGGGATGGGCAGAAGGTATTGACGGCTTTAATCAGCCCGATGGTCCCAATGGAGATAAGATCCTCCACCCCAGTCCCGGAGGATTCAAATTTTCGGGCGATGTAAACCACCAGACGCAGATTGTGGGTGATAAGCGGTTCCCTGGCGCTTTCATCCCCTGCGTCGATGCGGCGGAAGATGACGGCTTCCTCCTCCTTGGGCAGAGGCGGCGGCAGGGTTTCAGGCCCATTGATATAATGGATCGAACGTCCAGACCTCCATCTGCGCAAAAGGAGAAAACGCAGCCTCATTAAATTCCACCGGATTCGTCCAAGCATCTCACCCATGACAGTATACGCCTCCTCAAGCCCTATTTTGTTGTATTTTCGATCATATCAGCGTTCATCAAGGCCTCGTATTCTCCGTCGGACAGATGCGTTCCACTGACCGCCACAAAGGATTTTGGGACCTTGACGGGATGCTGCCCATCGCTTACCGTAATGCAGTCGGGCCGGAAGGCCGGCAATACGCCCTGTCCCCCTACGCTGTGAAAGGGTACCACCCGAAACCGCCTTCTCCAGGAACTATCCTCCGGAGGCACGGGGAAGATCCGTGCGGACGGTTCAAACACCGACCGCACTTGTGTGGGAATGAGCTGTTCCACGCTCTTGTATTCCGCCAACAGCACCGGTAAATCCGACATGCTTTCGGTCAAGCTGTGCCCGGTATCCAGTAGGGCGTCCATGGTTGCGGTCCGGCCGTCCACCTCGATGGTGACGGTGTAAATCTTGTTGTCCGGCGCTTTCCGCAAGGTCAGCCGATGGATCATACTTAAAATAAAATAACTCACGGCGGCTCCTCCGATCAGGATCAGCGGCGAGATGTTAAAGTATACCACGCCGTTGTTAATCATTAAATTATTGGGTGACACAAAAAGCCAAAGGGCCATCATCAGCCCGGCAAACAAGAAATTGGCCCCGAAGAAGCAAGCCAGTGCTTTGAAAAATACTTTGACCGATCGGATGGGCAGTGCTACCAATAAAATGGTAGTGGAAAAAATCAGTTTTGCTATCACCGACAACAGGACCGGGATATCTGGGAAAAAGATGAAGAGGGAATACACCGCGCCTAACGCAGAACCTGCCAACATCCGCCATCGCTTGGTGTGGAGCCGCGCCACTTTGGAAGTCAGGCAGAGAAGAAAGTAATTGATAAATAAATTGACTGCAAAGAGGATATCAACATAGACGGTCTGTTTCATGATGTCATCCCCTGTCCCGTATGGTACAACCATTATATCGCGTGGGAGGATTGGTTTTCTGTCAGGTTTGAGGTGTCGGATGATGGTATTTCCCCCATAAGGAAAGCAAAAATCCCCGTCGTCCCCCCTCTTTTTGAACCTTCCTACCGATTGGTGCATCTTCTTGACAAAGCAAGTGGATCCTTTCAAGCTAGGTTCCCAGGTGTAATCTGCCATTAAAATAAATTTTTTGCCTATCCCATCCATTTTACCGGCATCGGGATGCTAAAATCGGACCTGGAATCAAAACAGCCGTCCTTTTCAAAAAAGGGCGGCTGGTGTCGTATGGAACACATTTGTGATATGATGCATAACTTGTACCGTGGGACAAATTCCCACTACAAAATGATCTGGAGGCTTTCTTCATGTACTGTAACAACTATAACAATGATACCACTTTGGCTTCTCTGGTGGATTGCAGCTCCGTAGCTACCTCCGGCTGCTACACTGGTTTTATCCCTGTCAGCGTCAATTACAATGTCGTACCCGGCGGCTTTGTCTCCGGCAACAACTTCTCCAATACCAACAGCCTGTCCTCAGCCAACCCCTTCTCCTCTTTGGATAACACCACCCAGGTATACAACCGCAGCTCTTCCTGCTGCCGTTGCTGCCGTCGTTGCTGCTGCCACCGCTGCTGCCGCTAATTACGATATCCTTGTCCTAGGGCCGCCCTTCGGGGCGGTTACATAACAACCCTTGGATTCTAGACACAGATGTCGTCCTTAATCCTGTCAAAGATCCGCTGGCCGATGCCGTCTACTTCCATCAGCTGGTCGATGCTGGTGAATCCGCCGATCCCCTCCCGATAGTCAATGATCTTCTTTGCAAGTCTGATGTTGATGCCGGTTAAAGTCATTAATTCCTCTTTTGTAGCGGTGTTAATATTAATTTTCGGTTTCTCTTCGGGAGAAGAGGACAAGTCCTCCGGTGGCGGCTCGCTGCTGGACGGCTCCGGTTCTGACGAAGGCGGAACAGAACTGGGCGAAACAGGCGGATCACTTTCCACCACAGCAGGCGGATCCTCCTTGGGCTGGGACGCCGGTGGTTCAGGACGGTGGGTGGAATTGGTATCTTTGGGTGGAGCTTTTGAAACGGCAGGTTCGGATTGTTCCAAAGCTTCAGACGAGCCTTCGCTTTGTTGGGACGACGACAAAGAAGAACTTTCCTCCTGTCTGCTAGAATTGGGCCGGCTTTCCTTTTTGGAAGATACCTCACTGCTTACCGCCTCACTGATCTCAACCGCTGGTTTTGGCGGACGTTCCACACGGAGCATCCACAGCAGTACCATAAGCAACAAAAGGATCACCAAAACAATCCCCACAATGGTAGGCATATTTATGTTGTGTTTTTGAGGTTTCCGATCATCCAAATTCCAGTCTTTTGCTTCCATTTCTTCCTCGTACCGCAGTTTTTCTGGAATTATACCACCGGACGTTTCCGCCTTTTAGCCTTAGTGAATAATTTTCACCAATTGCCCTGACCCACAGGACAAACATAGCTCTGCGGCAATGCCGATTGATTTGTTCAAAAGGACATGCTATAATGAAAAAATAATTGCAAATACAGGGTATTTGTCCGGTCCAGTGTAGAAAATATCGTCGATAAAAGGGCATTTTGGATTTCATGATAGAGTAAAAGGGGCTTATAAGATGAACATCAGTAAAAATCAATTTGAAGTGCTGGCCTTCATTGAGCGCGAAGGCGGGCGTAAAATAACCCAACGTGAGATCGCCGACGCCACCCATTTCTCCTTGGGCACCACCAACAAGGCCTTCGGGGAATTGGAGGAGCTGGGGCTTATCGCCATCGATGGCCAGAAAAAGGTGCAGATTACCAAGCAAGGCCTTTATGCTCTGGAACCCTACCGAGTCAAACGGGCGGTAGTCATTGCCGCGGGGTTCGGTTCCAGGATGGTTCCCATCACCCTGAACACGCCCAAGCCTTTGGTGCGCGTCCATGGCAAGATGATTGTGGAGACCCTGTTGGACGCCATTGTAGCTGCGGGGATCCCGGAAATTGTGTTGGTGCGGGGATATCTTTGGGAACAATTTGACGTTCTAAAACACAAATATCCTAATATCCAGTTTATCTATAACCCCCTCTTTAATGAAGCCAACAACATCTCTTCAGCATGGCTTGCCAAGGATCTGCTGCAAAATGCTTACGTTTGTGAAGCCGATCTTCTGCTCAGCAATCCTCATTTGATCCGCAAGTACGAGTATTGCTCCAACTACCTGGGGCAGTATAGGGACATGACCGACGATTGGTGCTTTGTGGTCAAACGTGGCATCATCCGGGAGCTAAATGTAGGCGGCCGCGATTGCTACCATATGTACGGCATCTCTTACTGGGACGCCCAGGATGGTGCCAAGCTGGCGGAAGATCTGGATCAGGTCTACAAAATGCCCGGCGGCAAAGAGAAGTATTGGGATGAAGTGGCCCTGCGGGTATGCCATAAGAATTACCAGGTGGAGGTCCGCCCCTGCTTTGAAGGGGACATTGTAGAGATCGATACCTTTAATGAGCTGAAGCAAATCGATCCTGTTTATGATATGTAATGTTTTCTGCCTATGGCAAAAAAACAAATAAAAAATCCCCTATCCTAGTAAATCAGGATAGGGGATTTTTCTGCTGCAACCGATTATTCGGCTTTGTTATAATAACGCTGGGCAATCTCATCGCCAAACCAGATGGCGGTTTCGGTACGGAAAGCTTCTTCACAATCGCTGGCGTGGATCAGGTTCTCACAGCAACGGTCCTCGTCGATGGAGCGCTGGAGGGAATCGATGCCCAAATCGCCGCGGATGGTACCCTTCTCCGCCTTGGAGGGATCGGTCGCGCCTACGATGCTGCGGATGCGGGGAATCAGGTCGCTGCCCTCGCCCTTGACAATGATGGGCATGACCGGCTGGCCGTCAAAATAGCGGATGGCCCTGCGGCGGAAGGTATCGCCCAATTTCTCGATGACCTCGGCGTAGTGCTTGCAGATGACGTCCTCCTTGGCCTTTTGATATCCGACCAACTCCAACTCGATGCCGCCCTTTTTCAAATAGGACAACACTTCTACGGCCAGTTCACGCTCCAAAGCATCGGGTTTAAGCATAATAAAACTGTAATTCATACGTAAAATCCTCCACACTTTTCACTTTTGATATTTTCTCTATTGTACCACCGACTCCTATCGACATCAAGACACAGTGGTAAAATCTTCCCTTTATTCTTTGTTTGGAATGACCTCCAGCCAATATCCATCAGGATCCGAAATAAAGTAGATACCCATTTCGGGATTTTCAAAACAGATGCATCCCATCTCCTCGTGCAGCGCATGGGCTTTATCATAATCGTCAGCAGTAAAGGCTAAATGAATCTCATTGTCCCCCAGGTTATAGGGTTCTGTACGGTCTCTGAGCCAAGTCAGTTCCAGAAGATGGGGAGTCTTGCCGTCGGTTAAGTAGACGATGATAAAACTACCGTCGGGCGGAACAATACGCCGCTGTTCAGTAAGGCCCAAAGCCTTTTCATAAAAAGCAAGGCTTTTTGTGAGATCCAGCACATTCAAATTGTTGTGGGCAAAGGTAAACATAAAAAACATCCTCCTTATTCACGATTGGCTAGAGGGTTCCAAATAGTCCTCCGCGTGATCCCGCCAATCGTAGGTATCGGTCTCGACGTCCAGCACGATGCCGTTGATGGAGACGGTGGTATCATCAGACCACGTCACCGTTGCATCCGACTGCCCAATCTGCCAAAAGATATTGGTCCGTTTGCCGTCCTCTTTGTTCCACAGTTCCCCGCGGACCGCATCCCCCATCTTGTCGTTTGATACCCGGTAGATGGTGACGCTGTAGGCCGACGACGGCGAAGGATATTCCGAAAGCTTGGTCCCCTCCGGCAGATTTTGAAGTCCGTCAAAGAGGGTGTGATACAGGGAAATCCCCGTTGCTGCCAACAGCACTACAAATGCCGCTAGGATGCCAAAAACAACCAAGTTTTTCCGTTCCACTCTCATCCCTCCTCTGGGCTTTTCCTATGGTACCACAGTCACCCCTCGAATTCAATAAAAAAATGGGATAGGCTCCCTTTAGAAAGCCTATCCCATTTTGCCTCTCCCTATTCCCGCCTTAAGGCATCCACCGGCTTGAGCCGGGATGCTTTGATGGCCGGATACACGCCGAACACAATGCCGGTCAACATGGAAAATCCCACGGCGCCCAGTACAAAGGGCAGACTGATGACATATTGCAGCCCAATGGCGTTTGCTCCCACAAAGGAGACTAGGAGTCCAAAAGATGCCCCCACAATACTGCCGATGGCCGTAAGGCATACAGCCTCGATCAAAAATTCCGCCCAGATCAATCCGCTGCGTGCGCCGATGGCCTTCTTGATGCCGATTTCCCGGGTCCGTTCGGTCACCGATACCAGCATAATGGTCATGATGCCCAGTCCTGCCACCAGCAGCGATATAGCCCCTATGGCCGATAAAATCCAGGTTACGATATCCATCATGGCCGAAAGCCGGTCCTTTTGCTTTGCTAGGTTCTGGGTTTCATAAGCGCCGTCCAAACCGTTGAGCTGGTCTAGGGTGGAGACGATGCTGTCGGCTGTTTGATCCACCTGGGCTTGGTCGGTGTTATCCACCTTGATGGCGATTTGGTCGAACTTGTCCTGTCCGATGCCCTGCTGCAACGATGAGTACGGCACATACACAAAAGACGGCGCATAATTGCCGATGACGTTTTGCAGGATGCTGCTGCCGGCCTCCACGATTCCTATGATTTCAAAGGTCTCGTACTGGCCCTGGATGAGCACCTCCAATTGCTTGCCCACAATGTTTTCCCGCCCGTATACCTCTTTGGCAAAATTCTGATCCACCATACATACATTATCGGAATTCTGGATGTCCGATTGGCTGATGATCCTGCCGTGCAAAAGGTTGAGGGAGATCACCTGATTGGCCCCGGCGTCAATGCCCCAGACAATGGAATTGCTTTGTTGGCCCCGGAGGTTCACCCGGGTGGAGTAGACCACAATAGGCATGGCGTCCTCCACCGTGGGGATCTGGCGGATGGCCTCCAAATCGCTGGAACGAAGCTTGACGCTTTGATCAGTGCTGGTGGAGGCGCTGACCAGAAGCCCCCCCAGCCCCATGTTCTCCATCTCGGCACTGACGGCCATTTTGCCGCTGTCCCCAATGGCCCCGATGATGACCACCGATGCAATGCCGATGGCGATGCTGGCGACGGTTAGTCCCGTACGCATCCGTTTGCGGATGAGGTTGCGCAGAGCCGACCGGAATAACTCAAACACCTGACGACACCTCTTCTCCCACCGTGGCCCGAACCCCGTCGGTCACATCCTCGGGATTTGTGATGACGCGGCATCCCTCCCGCAGTCCGGACACAATCTCCACACTGTCCTCAAACTCCTGGCCGGTGAGCACGTCGGCACGTCTGGCGCGTCCGGCCGACAAGACGTACACATACTCTTGCCCGTTGTCGTCTTGGGCGATACACTGATAGGGCAGGGTGTAGACTTCCGAGACATCGGAGGTCTTGATCTTAGCTTTAATGTTATAATTGGGTTTGAGATGGTCGTCGGGATCCTGGATGGACACCAAGGCGTCCACCACCGTCTCATACCCCGATCCCTGGATCTGTTGGCGGGCCGAAGGATAGATCTTCATGATCTTGCCGGTGTATTCCTTCCCTTCAAAGGCGTTGCCGGTGATGGAAACGGTTTGGCCCAATGTAACTTCCTGTATCTGGTTCTCTCCAATGGAGATTTTCACCTGTAATTGATTGAGATCCGAAATAGTGGCCACCGGCTGCCCTGCCGTGGTCAGGCTGCCGGAAGAGGCGTTGATGGCGGTGACCACGCCGTCGATGGGCGCCGTCACCTCCTGGGGCACCTCATCCACCCAGTCGGATAGGGTGTCGCTGTCCGGCACAGACGAACCGCCCACCTGGCTGAGCACCTCTTCACTGACTCCCAGTCCTGCAAAACCCGAGCCATAGGTGAGCATGGCCTGGGTAGCCGAGCGGTCAACTTGAAACAGGACCTCCCCCTTTTTTACCGTGTCACCCACTTCCACTTTGACATTGGACGCCATGACCGGCATGTCCAGATAAATGTCCCGACGTTTGGTCTCCTCGATCTTGCCGCTGCAACTGACCGTGCTTTCAGCTTCCTCTTTGGCCAGGGTAACGGTCTGCACCTCCACGACCTTTTCCGACGTCCAACTGGAGTACACAAAGGAAAAGGTCAAGAGTAAACACGTCACCACAGCCAATGCAACATATTTTTTCATACAAAAAATCCTCCCATCCATTCAGAACCTATTGTTTGAACAGAGGGAGGTTTTTATGTTGCCTACAAGGCACTTTTTTCACAGGAATAATGTAACAGGGATTTTTCCATACTATATTGGAATCGAAAAAAGAGGTGGTTTGCTTTGAGTATCATTCCGTGCAGCGCCGACTGCAAGTACCAAATGGATGGATACTGCACCTTAGATCGTCCGACTACAGTCAATAATCTTTTGGATTATGGTTGCGCCCACTACATTCCACAAGACGAGGACTATCTGGCCGACCTCTATCCCCGGTCACCCAACCACGGCATCGAAGGCTTGCCGGATAGTCCGGACACCCAGTAATTCCACTCCTTCAGGTGCGGCACACTCTAGGTTCTTTAAGTTATGGCGGGGCAGGACAATACGGGTAAATCCAAGCCGGGCGGCTTCACTGATCCGGGCGGCTGCATGGCCTACCGCCCGGATTTCCCCCGCTAGTCCCACTTCTCCAAAAGCGATGACGTGATCATCCACCGCCTGATCCTTCAGGCTGGATACCAGGGAAAGGGCTACCGTCAAGTCTGCGGCCGGTTCGTCCAGCTTGAGGCCGCCTACCACATTGATGTAGGCGTCCTGGTTGCCAAAAAAGTATCCCGCCCGCTTCTCCAGCACCGCCAGCAGAAGGGATAGGCGGTTGTAATCAAATCCAGTGGACATCCGCCTGGGATTGCCAAATCCAGTAGGCGTCACAAGCCCCTGGACTTCCGCCAAGATGGGGCGGGATCCTTCCATGACGCAGGCCACACAGGTGCCGGATACATTCTTGGGGCGGCCGGACAAAAGCATCATAGAGGGGTTGGGAACCTCACAAAGGCCGGTATCACGCATCTCAAATACGCCGATCTCATTGGTGGATCCATAGCGGTTTTTGACGGCCCGCAGCAGGCGGTAGGAGAGATTGCGTTCCCCTTCAAAGGTGAGGACGGTATCCACAATGTGTTCCAACACCTTCGGGCCTGCGATGGCCCCGTCCTTGTTGACATGCCCCACCAAAAATACCGGGATATCCATCCCCTTGGCGGCACGCATCAACAGATTGGTGCATTCCCTCACCTGGGTGACGCTGCCTGGCGATGACGTTACCGCTGCGCAGTTCATGGTCTGGATGGAGTCTACAATGACCACGTCCGGCGACACGGCACGCATCTGTTCCACCACCGATTCCAGGCTGGTTTCAGCTAAAATCATCAGGCCGCTTGCGTTGACGCCCAAGCGATTGGCACGTAGCTTCAGCTGATGGGCCGATTCTTCTCCCGATACATAGAGGATGGTCATGTTTTCCCCAAGCGTCCGGCAGATTTGCATCAGCAGGGTGGATTTGCCGATGCCCGGCTCTCCCCCCAGCAGCACCAGCGATCCCTTCACAAGGCCGCCGCCCAGCACCCGGTCCAATTCCGGCATCCCTGTTTTATACCGCTTTTCCCCTTCTTCCAAGCTGAGATCCCGCAGATAGACGGCTTTTGCCGATGGGGTATGTGTCCCCGTCGGCCCGATGACCGATGAAACCGGTGCGGAAAGCTCTTCCTGCATGGTATTCCATTGGCCGCATCCTGGACATTTGCCATACCATTTTGAGGCCTCGTATCCGCATTCCTTACAACAGTAGATGACTTTATTTTTTCCTGCCATATCTTTTTCATTCCTTTCCCCGCCGTCGGACGGGTCTAAAACGTCCTATCCCATTTTATCACGCCGCCGGCCGCGTCCCTGACGATGCAGGTGCTTCACTTGCCCCTTGGGAAGTGCCTGATGCGGATGAGCTTACCCCTGAGCTCACATTGCCGCCGCTGCTCTGCTCCCTAGACTGGGTAATGCCGCAGAAAATGGCAAATGCCAATTTGCTCTGATACTCCGGGGTAACGAGCTTTGCCTCCTCCTCCCAATTGGAGAGGAACCCGCATTCTACCACCACTGCCGGCGTCTTGGCGTGCTCCAACAGATAAGTCCCTTTGGCCATGGGCTTGACGACGCGGTTGTTGTCCGGCTGGAGCTGGGTGATCAGCTGCTGCTGGATGGACTGGGCCAAGGTCTCGCTAAAGGGATGGTTGACCGAATAAAACACCTGGGAGCCGCTATACTGGCTCTGGGGAAATTTATTTTGATGGATGCTGACAAAGAGGCTGTCGGGATGCTGCTCCAGAATCTTAAGACGGTTGTGGATATCCGACACCTTCTTCTCCCGCACGGTATTGGCCGAGGGATCGTGGATAGAGATATCCTCTTCCCTGGTCATGACCACCTGATAACCAGCCATACGCAGCATATCCCGCAAGTTAAGCGCCACCGCTAAATTGACGTCCTTTTCCACGCTGCCGCCTCCTCCTGTAGCGCCGCCGTCCATGCCACCGTGGCCGGGATCCAGCACGACGGTTTTGACCTGCATCATGTTGGCCGACGAGGCGTCCTCCGCCGGCGGCGACACCTGATACCACACCACCGCCGTCAAAACCAGCATCAGAGAGATCATAATACATGCTATGGTCTTTTTTGACTTGACTTTCAACGCCCTCACCTCCACACCATATGTATGCAGGCAAGGGCCGGAAAATCCTAAATTGGCTTGTTTTCATTATAGCTTCTTTTCCCCTTTTACACAACCCGCAGGCCTCTTCTGCACATTCCCCCATCATTTTGACAAAACCGATTTCCTTTTTCCCTAATTTTTGCTATAATAAGATCTGGTATTTTTCTGTATGGTTATAATCCAAGCCTATGAAGGATGTGTCAATATGAAATACGTTGTGGTACTTTGTGATGGAATGGCCGATTATCCTGTGGATCAGTGGGGCGGCCAGACTCCTATGACCCGAGCCAATAAACCCCATATGGATTCCCTGGCGCAACAGGGCTCTGTCGGTCTGGTTAAGACGGTAGCCGATGGTTTGGCTCCCGGCAGCGACGTGGCCAACCTTTCAGTCATGGGGTACGATCCTTTACAGTATTATACCGGCCGTTCCCCCTTGGAGGCGGTCAGCATGGGCATCGACCTCTCCCCCTCCGACTGGGCGCTTCGGTGCAATCTTGTGACATTGTCGGACGCCGACCGGTATGAGGACGCTGTCATGCGGGATTACTGCGCTGGCGATATCTCCTCCCAGGAAGCCGCCCAGCTTATCCAGTCCATCCAAAAAGAAATGGGCGGCGGCGCCTTTGACTTCCATGCCGGCATCAGTTATCGCCATTGTTTGGTGTGGCATGAAGGGATGGATCCCGGCAAATTGACGCCCCCTCACGATATCTCTGGCCAAGTGGTGGGCCCTTATCTCAACAATTCCCCGGAAGCTGCCCCTCTCCTTGGCATGATGAAACACAGCTATGAGATCCTAAAGGATCATCCGGTCAATCAAAAGCGGGTGGCTGAGGGCAAACGTCCGGCCAATTCTATCTGGCTGTGGGGCCAGGGCAAAAAGCCGCAGCTCCCCTCCTTCCAGGATAAATTCGGTCTGGAAGGAGGCGTCGTGTCGGCGGTGGATCTCATCAAAGGCATCGGCTATTGCGCCAAGATGCGGGTGGTGGATGTCAAAGGCGCCACTGGATACATCGATACCAACTTTGAAGGCAAGGCCAAAGCCGCTTTGGATCTGCTGGATGCTGGATGCGATTTGGTTTACGTCCACATCGAGGCCCCCGATGAATGCGGCCATCGCGGCGAGGCCGACAACAAAGTCAAAGCCATTGAGATGATCGATTCCCGCCTGCTGGCTCCCCTTTTAAAGGGGCTGGAGGATTACACCAACTATCGCATCATGATCCTGCCCGACCATCCCACCCCCCTCTGCACCAGGACCCACGCCTCCGACCCCGTCCCATTCCTGCTTTATGAGAAGCAGGCGCCCATCTCTTCCAGCGTCGTCCAGTTTAGCGAACAGGAGGCTGCTGAGACCAATCTGATGATCGATCATGGCCCAGATTTGATGCGGATGTTTGTGAGTCGCGATCCGCTGCCCCAGGTGTAAAAGCATTGTTATAGCGCCCTCCTGTTTTTTGGGAAGGGCGCTTTTTTGTCAAAGAAGATAGGTTTTTTACTTATTACAGTATCGTTACCTTGATTGATTTTTGATTTTAGCTCTCTTATACTGATAACAGGGACTCCAACCTGTTGACATCTAATTTCGACGCTTTTTAGAAGACTACAACTCAAAAAGTAGGCGATGAAAAGATGATGAAAAGAAAGTATGTTCATTTAAGCCTGGTTGTGATAATCTTGCTACTGAATGTGACTTCCTGTTATCACCGCGGTTATCTCCCCCTCCCAGAGCCCAGCCGGATGGTTCTCCATTACAAAACCGGAGAGGAAAGAATATTTCTTCCCGATGATGAGGAATTTGCGATGCTGTTGGAATGCCTTTCCAACGATATCTGGGCAGTCGGGAGTTCACCTATTCATTGTGCGTGCTACCAGGAGGGCGAGGAATATCGGTGGCAAAATGAGGACTATCTCCACCTCCTCTACAACCAAGAAACCACCCTCATCCCATCGTACAAGGATATTCAAAGTGAATTGACCGTCACCGGCATTATTTTTACTCCCAATGCAAACTGGGAGGAGTATCATTCTGCCGAGCTCTATTATCTGGAAAGCCCAGACAAAACCTTTAAATCTTATTTCGATACTTCTTCTTATGGGGGCCATGGCCAAACGCCCTACTATCCCCCGTTGGCAGAACTCTTTGACCAGCTCAAATAAATGAAACCGCCTTCCCCGTACTTATGGGGAAGGCGGTTTTCTTATCGGCAAACTAAATATTGCGCGATAGGCTGGGATTATTGATCGGCAACCTTCTTCTTGATGCAAATCCAAGCCATAACCCCTGCCGATGCAGCCAGTACCAGCATAAAGGGCAGCGGCGAAGTAGTTGCATCCGTGTTGGGGGAATCGGTGCCGGACGAATCACTGCCGCCGGTGGATCCCGATGGTTTGGATGAGCTTCCTCCCGATGAGCTGGAGGAGGACGAAGAAGAACTCTCTTCTTTCAGCCCGGAAATGGCATTTTGCAGATCCTCATAGGCTTTGTCCACATCCTTCTGGAGGGCCTCCGGATTGTCTAAGACATCCTTGGCCTGCTTCAGCGCTGTGGTAAAGATATCCCAGGTTTCGTCGGTATAATTTCCCTGCTGTTTATCCTTGTTGGATTCATACAGTTCTTGTAGTTTGGATTTATCCACTGTAGACGCTTTGTCTGTAACGGTAATGGTGCTGCTGGCCTTGACGTCGGGGTTGGAAGCAAGGGATGCTGTAACGGTGGCTTCTCCTGCCTTCAGCGCTGTCACCATGCCGTTTTCATCCACTGTAGCGACGCTCTCATCCGAAGAGCTCCACACGATCTCTCCTGCATCCGCAGGGGTGACGGTGGCCGTCAACTGGGTGGTCTCACCCACTTCCAGTTGAGCGGTGGACGGTTCCACTTTGATTTCCGGGATGACTACAGGTTTGTCTGTAACGGTAATGGTGCTGCTGGCCTTGACGTCGGGGTTGGAAGCAAGGGATGCTGTAATGGCAGCTTCTCCTGCCTTCAGCGCCGTCACCACGCCGTTTTCATCCACTGTAGCGACGCTCTCATCCGAAGAGCTCCACACGATCTCTCCTGCATCCGCAGGGGTAACGGTGGCCGTCAACTGGGTGGTCTCGCCCACTTCCAGCTGGGCGGTGGTGGGATCTACCTGGATCTCAGGTGTCACGGGCATCTTATCGGAACCCAACAACTCGATCTCGGCCAGACGCAGATCACGTTCTTCATCAAAGGCAAACTTGAAGTACTGATAGGGTGCTAATTTGGACTGTTCCAAAGCATAGGGACGGGTATATTTACCCCATTCATAGGTCTGATTCTCCCGGCTGTCCAACAAGGTCCAGTTTTGGCCGTCGTTGGAGCCGTAGAGGGCGAAGGAATGAGGCATGTTGGAGGTATCCACGTCGGAGGAGAAGGTGTACATGGACACCACCTTGGGATCCGGGGTGTAGAAAATAATCTCTTTGTTTTGTCCCTTCAGGGAACCGGCAGAACCGCTGGTGTTGTCAAAGAGATAGCGGGTCTCTTCCGAGGTATCGCATACCACCACCGCTTGGTCGCCCTGGATTTCAGAGGCAACAGTCACGTCGGAGGGGATGATATCGGCCAGAGGCTCCGGCTTCTGGTCACCGGTAGTGATGGAGGAAGGAACGGCATCGCTGCCAGTGCCCCAATTGGAGGGGTTGGGACCCATCTCAAAATCAATGACGCCGCCGGCTGTCAATTGGTCATGGGTGAAATACACCTTGTCGTAATCTTCCCCGTTAAATTTGACGTTCTGGATGTAGACGTTTTCACGGGAATTGTTGGGTGCGTTGATGACCAGTTCCTTGCCGTTCTCCAGGCGGATGGTGGCCTTGGTATAGAGAGGCGAGGTGATGCTGTATTCCGGGTTGCCAACGCTGGCGGGATAGAATCCCAAGGCGTTGAACACATACCAGGCCGAGGCGGCGCCGTTATCTTCGTCGCCAAGATAGCCTTGGCCGATGGTGCTGCCGGTATAGCACCGGGCAAGGACATCCCTTGTCAATTCCTGGGTGCGGTAGGGCTGGCCCAGATAGTTAAACAGATGGGTAATGGACATGGAAGGTTCATTGGTGTGGTTGTACTGTCCCAGACGGACCTCACGCATCTCCCGCTGTCCAACGTCTTTGCCGCGCATATCCTCGTTGAACATATCGTCCAGACGCTTGAGGGCTGCTTCTTTACCGCCATAGAGGTTGATCATACCTTGGATATCCTGCACGGCGGTAAAGGACATGTTCCAAGCATTGGATTCACAGTAATCGTATCCATTTCTCTCGTGCCAGGCACTGGGATCGAATTCATCTATGCTGTTTACACGGAAGGTACCGTCGGAATTGCGGCCCATGTACCAGCCCAGATCCTCGTTAAAGTAATTGACGTAGTTAAGGGCACGGTTCTTATAGTAGGCCGCTTCATCGGTCCTGCCCAGGATCTCGGCCATTTTAGAGATGTTGTAGTCGTTGATGGTATCCTCCATGCCCCAGGAGAACGATTCGTGGGCATCACGGGAAACATAACCCCGGAACACGGATGTCTCGGTCTGGATGCGGCCGCCTTTGTCCAGATTGTCTGAAACAACGGCACTGTTCTTAATGGAAGCGTCGAAGGCCGCTTCATAGTCGAAGTCGATGCCCTTGACCATGGCGTCGCCGAAGATGGCGTCAACATTGGTACCTACCATGCAGTTGATGGCACCAGGCGCCACCCAACGGGACACCCAGCCGCTGTCTTTATAATGCTCTACCAGACCATCCAGCATCTCCCCGGCCATGGTGGGAGTGAACAGGGAGTAAGCCGGCCAGGCCGAACGATAGGTATCCCAGAATCCATTGATGGTGTACATTTTACCAGAGGTCACCACCGGTTCTGTGGGCTGGCTGTGGTAGGGGCTGGAATAGACCCATTCTTCATTCTCATTGGTGCCGGCATTCTCCGAATAAAGGGTCGGATAGGCAAACATACGATAGAGGCCGGAATACAGGGTGGTCATCTGATCGAAGTTGGCGCCTTCCACTTGGATCACACCAAGTTGATCGTCCCACTCGGCCTGGGCCTTTTGGAAAATGGAATCAAAGGTATCGTTTTCTGCGATTTCCAGTTCCAGATTATGTTTGGCCTGTTCCTCGCTGATAAAGGAGGTAGCCAGTTTCATGGTGACGGTGTTGGTATCCTCGCCGAAGCTGACGATGCCCATTTTGGTATCTACAGCCTTGGCATTCTCATAGGGCTGATCGATAACGCCGTAGATGTACATTCTGGTAGCACCGTTGACACGTCCAGGGCTGTATTCACCATGGCCATAAATGTGGTCGGAATAGGCGGTAAAGCTGCCGTCCCCGTGGAAGGTGAGGCCGCCGTCGGCCCATTCGCAGTCGAAGATCAGGTTGCGGTTCTGGCTGTCCTCCGGGAAGGTGAAGCGGGTGTACATGGCGTGAGAGGTGGGGGTTACCTCCATAGTCACGTTGGAGGCAGGGGTCCCTTCCTCAAAGGTGACGCTGTAGTAATGGGCCTTGGCCACCTCGTTTTCATGGGTAAAGGTGGAGGCGCGGCGATCGGCATTGATATCGGCTCCTGTGGTGACCGAATCATAGTCGATGTCGGTATTGGCCATGAACTGCCAGGTTCCCCAGTCGCCCAGCCACGGAGACGCCGCATGGGTAATGGTCATATGGCGCAGGCTGGTTTTGGGTCCGGCCAGCTGATAGACATAAGGGGTGGTGTTCTTAGAATCAGTTGCCGGGGCGATGGAGTTAAATCCGTGGGGCATGGTCACCAAGGGGCTGGTGATGCCACGGGAATAAGACCATGTATTGTTGGTACCCCTCAGGATATTGACGTAATCGGACAAATGATCGTATTCCACCGGAGGGGCGGTTTCAATCTCGATGTCGTCAAAATATCCCATAAAGACGGTATCGCCTTGGGGATTGTCGGCTTTATGATAACCGATCAGCACCTGCTCAATGGTCTTGCCGGCCGCTACAGAACCGATGTTGGAATAAATGTGGTTCCACTGCATGTAGGCCAGGACATCCGACTGGCCTTGTGCCATGGGGCTGACGATGGAACCATTTTGATCCCTGGCACCCAGCTGGCTCAGATAGGTGCCGTCGCTGAACTTCAAATCCACGGCCATATGTTGCGATGTGAAATCAAAGTCGTATCCGTCCGGATCATCAAGGGCTGGGAAGAACACATAGCTCAAATTGGTGTTCTGGGTGACCGGGATGGAAAGATTGTCGTAAATGACATTGTAGCAATAGGCTTCTTCATTGCCTACATGACGGCCCTTGACTTCCAGGGCGCTCCAACCAGTCCAGCCGGTGGAGGTCAGGCTGCTGTAAGCGTCGGCCGGCCCGCGGCTCTTGCGGGTCTTCATAGGCGAGGTTTGGGCATCCTCATCCCCGCCGGCCGCCTGTACCGACACATTGGTCCCGATTGCTTGGGACGCCTCTCCATTTACCGGGGTGCCCAGCAAATGGAATTCCGAAAATTGGGTCACGTCGGTAGCGCCATTGATCTTGGAGATCACCAGTTTATATTGCTGGTAAGCCGTATCGTTGTCAAAGGAGAAGCTCCTAAGATCCCTTTCGATGCGGAAGGTTTCCCCTGCGCGGCTGTCCAACTCATCCCACTGGCTTCCATCGTTGGAGCCGTAGAGGGTCCAGTCCATGGGATTGCGCTCCGGCATGTCCGGACCCGAACCTAAAATATAGGTATCCACCACAAAAGGCTGGGTCAACGAGAAGGATACCGACACGGTTTTGCCATCCCCAGGAATGGTGGATGTGACAAATTTACTGCCGGTGTCAAAGTCAAATAGTTTTGCTTTTCCTTCATTCTCATTAAAGTCCGGATCGCCATCCAGCGTTTCCATGTCGATATAAGAGGTGGCGCATCCGGGCAAGGCTCCGCGTACCTGAACCTCCGAGAACTGGGTCATGGGAGCCCCATGGTTGCCGGTGATCTCCAGCTTAAACCACTGGTAGGTACCGGGTTGGGACAGCAGGAAGGTTTTCTTTTGCTGACGGTTCTGGAAGGTTACATTCTTCTGCTGGTCGATGGCCTTCCAATCGGTGCCGTCCGAAGAGCCGTACAGCGTCCAAGAAGCAGGATCCCGTCCATCCTCGTCGTTGCCCGACGCAATGACGTATTCGGTGGTTTTACAGGCCTTTTTCAGGCCGAAGGTCAAAGTAAGGGGCTCTTCGG
Organism: uncultured Clostridia bacterium; assembly: GCA_904397895.1. Taxonomy (GTDB): domain Bacteria; phylum Bacillota; class Clostridia; order Oscillospirales; family Acutalibacteraceae; genus Solibaculum. The sequence goes on along the minus strand of CAJFOZ010000015.1, from coordinate 8,522 downwards.
CACTGCCCACCGTGGAGGTCACATATTTGGAATTGGTATTATAATCAAACAAATTGCTGATGACATCGATGTCATTGACAGAGGCGGGTGCCTGCACGGAATCCAGGTCCAGGAGAGATGTCAAATCCACCGACGGTTCCACCTGTTCACTAGCCAACTGCAACTCCGAGAATTGGGTCATGGGGGCGCCGGAGTTTCCTGTCACGACCATTTTATAGTAACGGTACGGTGTGGTATTGGAGAAGGAAAATATCTTTTTCTCCTCCCGGGAAGAGAAGGTGATTCCCTGTTGTTTGTCAAGCTCCACCCAATCCTGTTTGTCCTCTGAACCATACAGGGTCCAGGCGGAAGGGTCTCGGCTTGGTTCATCTACACCCGATGCAATCAGATAGGTTTGTACGACAGCCGATTGCTCCAGTTCAAACCCAACCTCTACAGGCTCCGATTGGCTGGGCTGCATACTGGTGAGGAATTTGCTGCCGGTATTGTAGTCAAACAAATTGTGTTTGCCCTCTTCGGCCTTAAAGTCCGGGCTTCCCCACAGCGTATCCGAACAGACTAGATGGGTCACATCCCCCGCCAGTCTGCCGACGTCGGCGACCGATTCTACATTCTTGCTTCGGTCCCCATCCAGTCTCGATTCAATGGGACTGGGATCTCCAGATTCAAACGAAGTCTGGAAATGGATCTCTTGTTTCCCGGTATCGTCTAGGCTAGTGGCCGATACCGTCGAGAAACAAAAACTCAAAATACAGGTCGCCGACAGCAACAAGCTCAGCGGCCTTTTGAGTTTCCTTAGATGGTCCTTCAATTTGATCTCTCCTTTTTGTTTTTTTGAGCCCGTGCACAATTATATCAGCTTTTTTTCTATAGTGCATGTGGAATTATTTAGCCAAATTTTGTTTTTTTTCAAACAAAAAACAAAACATTCTTATTATTCCGTATCTATTCCCAATAAAATATGCGTTTATTAGGCTAAAATAGCTACAATTAATCTATTAATAATAAATTTATTATCGAAAAAAAGATGCCTGGTAATTGTCTTCTGAGTATCCCTGAATTATTTTGCTAAATTTTTATTCACCGATTGATGGATTCGCCATTGTTGTAAGCAATGCCTTGAAGGCATTTTACCAAAAATAAAAAGGCAAGTTCAGACGTGGATCGGAACTTGCCTTTTCTGTATGATCTTATTGATCGCCCATGGGGTAAAATCATTTCAAGGATAGGCCGTCTTTAAAGGCATTTCCCACCTTTTCGCCTAATTTGATGTATGCATTTTGAAATGGGTCAAATGTGATGGGGGCTACCTTATTGACATCCACCTTCCCGTTTTCATCCAGTACCCTTTCGTCCACGCTGACATTGACGATCTCCCCTACCAAACGGCAGCTCTTTTCGTCGTAGCTCACAAGTTTGCACTCCACAGCTACTGCCAGCTCTTCGATGAGCGGAGCATCTACAAATTCCGACTTGACGGCATGAAATCCGGCCTTTTCAAATTTATCCGGGGTGTTGTTTCCCGACACAACGCCTACATAATCGCAAGCCACTACATGGTCGGCATCCGCCATGCTGACGGTAAAGGCTTTTCGGGCCAGGATATTTTTGACCGTCTTATGGCCTGCGCTCAGGCACATGGAGATCTGTGTATTATCGCTGATCCCACCCCAGGCGGCATTCATGGCATCGGGTGTCCCATCTTCTCCATAGGTGGCGACAATATAAACCGGTTGTGGATAGGTGTACGGTTTGGCTCCTAAATTTTTTCTCATATTGGTTACTCCCTTCGTTATATCATAGGTTGCTTACCTTTTATATCTCAGCCACACGGACGAATGTTCCAATGGTTTTGCATCGGCCAACACATACCCGGTCATGGGACTATCCATAAATAGGGGTTTATCCTCCTGGGATGCGGTGATGGGCGCCACTACAAGGCTCAGCTCATCCACTAGATTCTCCCGCTGGAAGGCGCCGTTTAGGATGCTTCCCCCTTCCAGCAGCAAAGTGTCGATGCCGAACAACACGTTTAATTTATGGAGCGCTATGGTCAAATCCATCTCCTTGCTTCCAGCAAACACATAGGAAACGCCGATGCTCTTCAAATAGGCCAGATAGGCATCCGATACCTCTTCACACAGTACCTCGATGATGTGGGCATTGTTGTAGCCGGGATCGTCGTCGATGATTTTATCGGTCTTCCATCCCAGTTTCCCCTGCCGGTCGAAAGCCACGGCAAAATAGCCTAACTGTGGATCGGCCACGTGATCTTCACGGGCGATATTTTGACCTGCAAACGCCGACAGGTCCGGATACCATCCCCCAGTGAAACTTCCTTCCATGGTCACACGGCCGCAGGCAAAGGCGTCGGCACGAAAATCACGGTTGATCCGATAATACGCCTCGGCGGCTGCTTCACATCGGTCGCTCCTTAAAAAATCACCTGTGACCTTCCCATCGATGGACTGCACCATATGGCAGATCACATACGGCCTCTTTCCCATCATAGAATTCCCCTTTCCTTTTATGCGTTATCCCCCAAGGCTCCCACAACCTTATGGGGCAGATACAGTTCCTCCAGATAGGCCATGTCTTCGGCCGTCAGCTTTACGGAAAAAGCGCCTGCGGCATCGTCAAAATACTTTGCCTTGGTTGCCCCGATGATGGGTGACGTCACTCCCTTTGCAAACTGCCATGCCAGTGCAATTTGGGTCATGGATGCGCCGTATTTTTCTGCTAATTCATGAACCCGCAGCACGATTTTGTAGTCCGATTGTTGGGTACTGTCGTACTTGGATACGGCTGTTTGGTCGGTCTGACTGCGCAGGGTATCGGTCTTCCACTCCAGACGGCACAATCTCCCCGCCGCCAAAGGGCTGTACGGCGTAAGGGACACGTTCATCTGCTTGCAGATGGGGATCATTTCCCTCTCGTCCTCGCGGTAGAGCAGGTTATAATGATTTTGCATGGATACAAAAGGAGTCCACCCCTTTTCCTTGGCCACAAGCTGCATGTTGTAAAATTGATAGCCGTACATGGCCGAAGCCCCCAAAGCCCGCACCTTTCCGGCTTTTACAAGACTATGCAACGCCTCCATCGTCTCCTCGATAGGAGTACCGTAGTCATAACGATGGATGATATACAAATCAAGATAATCGGTCCCAAGGCGTGTAAGCGTCTGATCAATTTCTCGATGGATGGCCTCCTTGGACAAATGCCCAGCATTAAAGTACACTTTGGACGCCAACACCACTTGATCCCTAGGGACATATTTCCGAATGGCACTGCCTAAATATTCCTCACTGGTGCCGGCGGAATAGGTATTGGCTGTATCAAAAAAGTTGATGCCTAAATCCAAGGCGTGCTTGATGATCTTTTCGCTTTCCTGAGGGTTCAGCGTCCAGGCATGCATCTTACTGGCCGGATCCCCAAAACTCATGCAGCCTACGCACAGTTTGGAAATAGTAATGCCAGAGTTACCTAATTTAGTATACTCCATTTTCAATCCCCCTTTACAGGCATTTTGCCACATCCTCCGCAATCTGCTGCGGGGTCAGATGGTTTTGTTTTAACACCTCTTGCACATCATAACGGTCTAGGAATTCTTTCTTTAAGCCGAAGTTCAGCACCTTTACCTCCGAATCCCCATAGAATCTGGCGATCTTTTCACCAAACCCACCGTCCAGAATGCCGTCCTCCAATGTGATGACAACGGTATGCTCTATCTTTAATTCATCCAACAATGCCTCGTCCACACCGGTGATATAGTGCGGGTTAATGATGGTAGGATGGATCCCCCATTTTTGCTCCATGACCTGGGCTGCTTTACAGCCTAGTTCATAGAAGGTGCCTAAGCCGATAACCGCCACCTTACTGCCCTCTTGGATCACTTGGTACTGGTTGAGTTTACCAAAATCTTTGTCGATGGTTCTGCCGTCCGAAACCATGGCGCCACCGGGCAGGCGAATGGCCACGGGATATTCGGTCTGCTTTAGGCTCCACTCCAGCATAGCGAGGTATTCCTCCTTAGTGGTGGGGGCTAAGTAAACCAAATTGGGAATATTGGCCATCATGGGGATATCATAGATCCCCAGATGGGTCACATCGTTCATGCCGTACACCGACCCGGCAAAGGTGACGATGGTAGCGGGACTCTTATTGATGCACAGATCCTGGGAGAGTTGGTCAAATGTCCTTTGGATAAAGGTGCTGTACACACCGTACACAGGTTTCCCACCGTTTACCGCGATGCCAGATGCTAAGGCTACCGCCGTCTCCTCCGCGATGCCTACGTCCACAAACTGGCTTCCTGCCTCTTTCCTCTTCTCTTCCGTGAATCCCAGTACGGCAGGCGTCCCTGAAGTGATGGCCACTACCGTGGGATCCTCCTTCATTTTGGCTAGAAGGTATTGGGCGGTTACGGTGGAATAATCCTCTTCATGAGAACCATCCAAAGGCTTGCCGGTGGCCAAATCAAAGGGGCTGCAATAATGCCAGTTTTCTTTGTGCTGTTCGGCCGGAGCGTATCCCTTTCCCTTTTGGGTATTGATGTGCACCACTACCGGTGAGGTACAATCCTTTACTTCCTGGAAAACGGCGATCAGGGCGGAAATATCATTTCCCGCGTGGACATAGCGGTATTCCAATCCCATGGCCCGGAATAAATTGCATTCCGCTTGTCCCTTTGTCTCCCGCAACAGCTTTAAGTTGCCGTAAAGGCCACCGTGGTTCTCGGCAATGGACATGTCGTTGTCGTTGACCACCACAATCAAATTGCTGTGTAGTTCCGATGCAAAGTCAAGCCCTTCCAACGCTTCGCCGCCGCTTAAAGATCCATCCCCGATCACGGCGATGACATTGCCGGCCTCCCCTTTTAAGTCCCTGGCCTTGGCCAGTCCACAGGCCAGGCTGACCGAAGTCGAGGTGTGCCCTATGATAAAATGATCGTGTTCGCTTTCGTGGGGATTGCTGTAGCCGGACACATCATCGTAATGCTCCTCATAGAGATAGGCATCCTTCCTTCCCGTCAACATCTTATGGGGGTAGGACTGATGGGATACGTCAAATACCAGCTTATCTTTGGGTGAATCGAATACATAGTGCAAGGCGATGGTGGCTTCCACCATGCCCAGATTAGGACCGAAGTGGCCGCCGTGTTTGCTGAGTCTTACTAGAAGCGCCTCCCGCATCTCATGCGCCAAAGAATTCAATTGTTGCCCGTCCAATCTCTTTACATCAGCCGGCTGATGGATGGTTTCTAGAATCATAGATTACATTTCCTCCCATGTCAATTTTCCTGTATCCACGGCAACCTGATACCGCGAAATCTTATAGTTGAGCCGTTTTAAAGTTTTGTCAATTTGTTCCCGTTGCTGTAGCAGGTTCTCCCTTTGTTCCTGTAGGAGCTGAAGCCTGGCGGCAAAGGTGCTATCCCCCATCTGATAAAGCTTGACATATTCGATCATGGCTTCAATAGGAAGGCCCGCGCTTCTCATGCAGACGGCAAGCTCGACCCATCCTAGATCCTCCGGCTGGTAGTCCCGGATGCCCCCGGTGGTGCGGGATACCGGGGGGATCATCCCAACCCGTTCGTAATAACGCAGCGTATCTTGAGAAATGTTGTATTTTTCGCTGACTTCTTTGATAGTCAAAATGTCCTCACTGCCTTTCCGTCCTGACTATGGTTTTTATGGTAACACTTGGAGTGCACTCTAAGTCAAGAGTTTTTTTACTTTTTTGAAATTTTCTCCTTATGGAATCGACTCAATAAAAAATGCCCGCGTTTAAAGCGGGCATAAACTACGAAACGGTAGGTTCCGGTTTTTATTTTGTTGCGGAGAACTCCGCAGCCTCTCGGATCCAAGAGAGCAGTAGGCTGTCAATTTCGTCAGGACTTCCTACTGTTACGTGATGCGTCCATCGGTGGGGATACGGTTGGGTAGCCACATCAATTCTTGGGGATTCTTTGCGATATGCCAGCCCAAACGTAACCGTGAGAAAGATCTTTGGACGATCCTTGGCTTTGCGCACAGGCTGAAAGGATGCACAAGCGAACACCATCCTGTTTGCAAACGTGATCTGGCTTTTCTGGACTTTGATCTTTACATTTGAAATCTGTGACAGCATCATTTCCTCCAGCCTTTCATAAATAGGCAATGCGTCCATGTGGTCATGGAAAAAGAACAATGTTGCTTGGTTCATAATCATTCCTCGTTATTAAAATAATGCCTTTTCTTGGTATCTGTTGCGAATTATGCTATATTGATTGAGAAAGGATATCGCGTTTGGATTTTATCCCTTTTTGCTGCCGCTCCCTTTACAGGGGCGTGGATTGAAATACTATGATGGGCAATATGGGCGCGGAGATCTTTGAATCGTCCCGACACAGGGGATGAACTAAAAAATCCACGAAAGAGCCGGTAACATCCGGCTCCTTCGTGGATTTTTTTCATGCAGTCAAGCTGGAAAATACGTCATTGCCCCCAGGTGGGGGTGGATTGCATGGGATTAGCGCATCACAGATACAAAGCGGCGATAATCTGCTGCTTGAGGGTCAATCCCATATTGGCGCAACTGAGATAATCCTTGTCAAGGCCGGGAAATGCTTTGATCACGCCTTGATAATATAAAATGCCTATTTTCCCTCTTCTTTTGCACGCCTTATAAAGCGCATAGTAGCGGGCCTGAGAAACACGTTCTTGCTCGATCCCCGCCTCGTCAGCGCCCACTTGATAGATGATTAAATCATTTTCATCAACGATGCGATCAAAGTCAAAGTCCATATTCTCATCCAAAGGCATGGTCTGCCGTTCCACCGGGAACCCCTTATCTTCCAAGGCATCGCAAACCCCTTTCATGCCGGTACGGCCTTCCTCATCCCCTTGCCGGAATAAAAACAGGATTTTCTTGTTTTTAATGCATTCCTCGTTTTGGATCACAGACCTTAAATAGGACTCTTTATCCGGGCCGCCTAGGAGATCCTCCCATTCCTCCCTGGCAAAATCCCGGCCTTCTTCCCGGACGGTTTCCTGGATTTCCTTGCGGTTGGCCAGACCAGCCATGGAAAGCATGAAGATGGCCAGGGCGCCGATGGTGGCGACCAGCCAGATCAGATGCTGCTCCTGGGATTCGATGAATTCCCGATGGCGCTGCATCTCGGACTGTAGGAACTGGATGGTCTGCTGCTCTTGGGACGGGTCGGGATCGGCCTGCGTCACCGCGATCTGGGCAACGTCGGCCTGGAGCTGCCCCACCTGGGTGGAGATTTGGCATGCCAGCACGACGGCCAAAAGGACCGATATCACCAGCACAATGGCCGCCACGACCCCCACCACTTTGCAGGCGATGGAACGTGTGGATTTTTTGGAGCCTTCGCCGGAGAACGCTTGTCCTGTTTGCATGGAGGGATCCTCTCCTTTTTTGCCGGCCCATAGAGGCCGGCTTTTTGCTGTGTGCCCGTCCCCGTGTGGGGGTGGTTTGCATCTATGCACCTATGGAAAAGCAAATTAGTCTAATACATGTTATCGTCCCCGGGTGGGGGTGGTTTGCATCCGGCTTTACGGGGTAGTATATTACCTGATCCTAAGTTATCGTCCCCGGGTGGGGGTAGATTGCATCATAAGCTTAATCGAAAAGCTTAATAGATACCTTTGTGTTATCGTCCCCGGGTGGGGATGGATTGCATCCATTGTATGTTACACTGCCTTCTGGAAACTTTTGGGCGTTATCGTCCCCAGATGGGGGTGGATTGTATCTGCAAGAACAAATCCAAGCTTCCTTTAAAGAAATTGGTTATCGTCCCCGGGTGGGGGTGGATTGCATCGAGAACTGGAGAGGGTTAAAAGATGAAGAACTAGGTTATCGTCCCCGGGTGGGGGTGGATTGCATCCTAGTAGATGTGGATTGAAATAATCATCTTTACAATAAGTTATCGTCCCCGGGTGGGGGTGGATTACATCAGAAAAGGTTCTTGCCGAGATTGCAAGGAAACATGTTATCGTCCCCGGGTGGGGGTGGATTACATCCTGGTGGTATGCATTATGGTTATTCAATTTAATTATGTTATCGTCCCCGGGTGGGGGTAGATTGCATCTCAAGGATATCTTTGGCAATGTCTGGGAAGCGATAAAGTTATCGTCCCCGGGTTGGGGTGGATTGCATCAGAAGTAAGCCGGTGGACACTGACTTAGAATTGTTGTTATCGTCCCCGGGTTGGGGTGGATTGCATCTATATACGAGCAACCATAGTCAGCGGGAAAAAGGTGTTATCGTCCCCGGGTTGGGGTGGATTGCATCTAATTGGCCCCTCCACGCGATGGCGGGGCCAATGTTATCGTCCCCGGGTTGGGGTGGATTGCATCGTTTACATAATCCATATTGCCAGAAATCTCTTGAGGTTATCGTCCCCGGGTTGGGGTGGATTGCATCGGATAAAAATCACTTTTTAGGACGTGATATCGATTGTTATCGTCCCCGGGTTGGGGTGGATTGCATCTTTCACTGTATCCCGCCCGGATAGC